>NZ_JBHVRW010000019.1:0-165241 GCF_042885475.1 Streptomyces sp. NPDC058051 | reverse complement strand
GGCAAGAACCCCGGCCGGGCCGCCGGAGCCGTCACCTTCAACGTCCTGACCACCGTCTTCACCGGCGGTGCCGGCGGCGCCGCCGCCGGAGCCGGGAAAGCCGGAGCCGTCGCCAAGGTCCTCTCCGTCGCCGGAAAGGCCGGCAAGGTCATCGACCCGATGACCTACATCGCCAAAGGCGCCGGAGCCGGCCTCTCCAAGATCGGCGACATCACCAAGGGCCTCAAGGGCATCGGCAACATCGAGATCCCCACCCTCCCCGACAACGCGATCACCCTCCCCGAGGGCTCCTTCAAACTCCCCGACGGCACGATCCACCTCCCTGACGGCGCAGCCGTCCCCGACGGCGGGATCAAGCTCCCCGACGGCAACGTCAAACTCCCCGACGACGTCCCCGTCCTGCCCGAGAACACCACGAAACTACCCACCCACGCCGATACACCCGTCCAGTACTTCGACCACGACGGCAACCTCCTCGACCACAACGGCGACATCGTCCAGCACGCCAAGGACGCACCCGTCGAAGCCACCCCCACCACCCCCCACACCGACACCCCGGACACCACCACCCCCCACACCGACACCCCCTCCCCCACCAGGGAACCCGCCCTCGTCGGCGCGGGCGCCCACACCGCCGACAACGCCGCCCACGCCGCCACCAGCCCCGACCAGGCCGTTCACCTCGGCAACAGCCTCGACACCGACCTCGGCGACATCGGCCGCGTCGGCGACGACGTCCCGGGCAGCACCACCCCGCACGTCGGCGACAACCTCCCCGGCGGACACGCGGGCGACAACCTCCCGAGCGCCCATGCCGGAGACACCACGTTGCCCCCGAGCAGCCATGTCCCGGCCGGACAGGTCGCCGACCACCTGCCGCCACCCTCCCGAGTCGCGGACGGGCCCGACACCGGCCCCGCCCCCGGTCACGGCGGGCCGGGCGGATCCACGACGGACACCCTGCCGCGCCTTCCCGAGACACCCGGCGCAGGCAACGTCGACGACCTGGGGCGCGCCGGTGACGACGCGACCGACGGCGCGGGCCGCGGAACCGACGATGCGCCCGGCGAGCACGGCGACGGGACAGGCCACGACGACGGACCCGCGCACACCGACGACGCCGACGGCCCGAACCCGGCGGACGACCAGCCGGACGCGGTGGATCCCGACCCGAAGCCCGGTTCCGACGACCCCTACGCGGGGCACGAACCGGACTATTCACGGCCCGCTCTCCTCCCCGCGGACGGCCCTCTCACGCTGAGGGACGTCCGCAATACGCGCGACGTCCGCACCCGTTGGGAACGCGGTGAGGAATTCCATCGCCAGATGTGGGGAGGCGGCCCCGAGCGGCACTACCCGGTCCCCACGAGCGAAGGTTCGCGCTACCCCGTAACCGCGAGTGGCGGCAGGAAGGTCGACGTTCCCGTCGACATGCCCGACGGGCGTACGGTCGCTGTCGAGGTCAAGACGTACGGCCCCTACCGCACCCTCACGCTCAAGGACGGCACGCACCAGACGATCAAGAACGAGGTCCCGCTCAGCGCACACATCAAGGAGCAGATCCACAAGGACATCGCCCTGAGGAATATGGATCCCGGCTATGACCCGCGCTGGTCGTTCACCCATGCGGGCCCCTCGGCGGAACTTCGCAACTATCTCAAGGAAGCGAAGATCATATTCCTGGAATACGGTCCCTCACCCAAGTAGGAGCAGTGGGATCCGTCGCCGAAGACGAAGTAGGATCGCTCCGGATCGACCGAAGGGCCACACAGAATGTCGCAGAGCAACACCCCGGACGCCGCGGACGCCGAGGTCCGTGAGTGGACGGAGGGTGCGCACGCCAACGCCATCGGTCTGGCGACCGTGCTCGGCGTGGGGCCCGAGCAGTACGCGGCGGACCCGTTGGCGCTTCTGCCGGGCCTCCAGAACTATGTGGACCGCCTGCCGTTGGACGAATTCGAGCAGTCGGACTGGATCGCGCTCCACACGGATCTGACGTCGTACCTCGGTGACCTGCTCGTACGGCGTCGCGGGGCCGTATGGAAGAAGGCCGACGACCCCGGCTCACCGGTCGGTTACCGCTACCTCGTCGCAGCCAGGGGACTCGACGGGAAGACGTATCAGGCGGAGCCCTACGACGTGGTGATGGAAGAATTCCAGCACCTTCCCATTGAAATCGGCCGCATGATCGCAAACGCGGAAGCTGTCCTGCACGTCACACCGACCATCGATGAAGACGCGCTGGGCGGATGACGCCGGTATCGGTCGCCGGTAGAGGCAACCGCGTACACGGAACGCCACCTGCCATCAGGTGACGTCGTTCGGTGTCATCCGGAGCGATCTGGCGGCAGATGAATTCCGGTGACGTCAGATCTGCCCTGCCGTCGGCACCAAGGACATCTTCACCAGCTCACCGGCCCTGTTGATCAGGAGTTCGGGGACGTATTCCTCGTAGAAGCGGATCTGCCCGACGACCCCCTCGGTGCCGGAATGCCGGACAAGCCGTTCGGCCAGCGAGTCGAGTTCGGCGATGACTTCCTCATGCACTTCCTGACGTGCCGTCAGCGACCACCCGTCGTCCGTCCGGGCCAGCTCGCCGACCAGGAGCCCGCCGATGCGCACTGCGGGCCCCCGCGCCGCCAGCAGGGGGTACATGCCGTCCGGGGCGGCCTCTCCGCCCTCGATGCCGAGGTGCCATCGCAGCTCGGCGAGCACGGAGCCCGGCACGGAGGCCCGGATGTCCAGGGCAAGGTCCACGGCATACACGTCACTCATACCGACAGCCTAACGAGCGCCGCTGCGACCCGGCGGGTCAACTTCCCCTCGTACGCCGCACGATGAGGTCGCTTCATCCGCTGCCGTCACCGGCGGGACCACCGTCGCAGCGAGCGGGGAATCAGCGGGCGAGGCGGCCCAGCAGCGAACCGGCGGCGACGATACCGGCCAGTGCCGCAAAGGCGAGGACCCCGAAGTCGAGACCGAGGTCCGCCCGGGTGCCGATGAGCAGTCCGCGCAAGGCGTCGACCTCGTAACTCAGCGGGTTCACCTTGCTGACGGCCTGGAGCCAGCCGGGCATCAGGGCGACCGGGTAGAGCGCGTTGGACGCGAAGAACAGCGGCATGGTGATGGCCTGGCCGATGCCCATCAAACGGTCGCGGGTCAGGACGATCCCGGCTATCGACATCGACAGGCAGGAGAAGAACGCCGAGGCGAGAACGACCACCACGACGACGCCGAGCAGCCGCAACGGGTTCCAGGTCATGCCGACACCGATCAGCGCGGCGATCACGAGGACGACCGCTGCCTGGATCGTGGCCTTCACTCCGGCGGCGAAGGCCTTTCCGGTCACCAGAGCGGTCCGGGGCGTCGGTGTGACCATGAGTTTGGTGAGGACGCCCGAGTCCCGCTCCCAGATGATCATGATGCCGTAGAAGATCGCGATGAACATGGCGGACTGGGCGATGATGCCGGGTGCGAGGAAGTCGAGATAGGGGACGCCGCCGGTGGGAATGGCGTGGATACGGGAGAACGTCACGCCGAAGATCAGCAGCCAGAGCGCGGGCTGGACGGCGCGGGTGTAGATCTCGGTGCGGTCGTGACGCAGCTTCTGCATCTCGACGACGCACATCGCGGCCACTCTCGCCGGTACGACGCGCCAGCCGGTGCGAGGCGGGGGCGGGGTCAGCAGCAGGGCGAACCGCTGTTCCACCGGGCCGGGCTCAGCCGAGGCGGGATGCGGTGCGACGGGTACGGCGGACATCTCGGAACGCTCCTTTCCTGTGGTCGGAACGGGAGTCGGAAGCCGAGCCGGGGTCGTTCAGTCCGCTTCCGGAGTGGTAGCGGAAGACGTCCTCCAGGGACGGTGTCGGAAGGTCCGTCGCGCCCGTGCTCCGACGGTGGGCGACGAGCTCGCTCTTGAGCTGGGCGGGGGTGCCGGACGCGCGGAGTCTGCCGAGGTGCATCAGCGCGAGCCGGTCGCAGCGCTGGTCGGCCTCGTCCATGGAGTGGGTGGTGACCAGCACGGTCATGCCGGTGCCGAGGCGTATGTCGGTGATGCGGTCCCAGACACTGTCCCGCGCGATGGGGTCCAGGCCGATGGTCGGCTCGTCCAGGATCATCAGCCGGGGGGCGGCGACCAGGGCCTGCGCGAGTTCGAGCCGGCGGACCATGCCGCCGGAGTACGTGGCGGCGAGCCGGTGCGCGACATCGCCGAGGCCGACCGCGTCCAGCGCCTGGGAGACCCGCGCGGCCCGCTCGCGGCGCGGCACGTCGTAGACGCGGGCGAAGAGCTGGACGTTCTCCCGGCCGGTGAGGCTCGCGTCGGCCGACAACTGCTGCGGTACGTAGCCGAGCAGGCGCCGTACGGCCATCCTGTTCCGGGCCGCGTCGTGGCCGAACACCTCGATGACGCCGGGCGGCACGGGCAGGAGTGTGGTGATCGCGCGCATCGTGGTGGTCTTGCCCGCGCCGTTGGGCCCCAGGAGGCCGAACACCTCCCCCTGGCCGACCAGCAGGTCCAGGCCGTCGACGGCCTTCGCGTCGCCGAAGCTGTAGGTCAGACCGGTGCAGCTGAGGGCGGGAGCGGTTTCCGTGGTCACGGGGTCTTCTCCTCTTCGCGCAGCGAGTCGGCTTCGCGCAGCGAGTCGGCTTCGCGCAGCGAGTCGGCTTCGCGCAGCGAGTCGGCTTCGCGCAGCGAGTCGGCGAGCCGGTGCAGGGCCGGGAGTGCGGCGACGAGTGCCGCCCGGTCGTCCGCGTCCAGCCCGGCCAGGTGTTCGCGGAAGAGAGCCTCGCGGCGGGCGTGCCAGTCGAGCAGCTTCCCGACCCCCGCGGGGGTCGGGTACAGCAGCGCGGCCCGCCCGTCGCCGGGATCCCTCTCCCGCCGCAGCAGCCCTTCGGCGACGAGGTGGTTCACCAGGGTGCTGACCGAGTTGGGTGCCAGACAGAGGCCGTGCGCGGCCACGGAGACGCGGATACCGGGCCCGTCGGCCACCAGCCGCAGCAGTTCGGCATGCGCCCCGCGCAGCCGGGGCGTCGGCAGGCCGCTCCGCAGCCGCCGCCGGGCGAGCCTCTGGATGCGGGGCAGAAGTCCGGCGAACTCCTCAGGGAGATCACCCGCCACCATGTGCCCATTTTATCTCTGTATGCGAGCTATTGACGGCGGTGCCGCCACCGGTACGGGAGCGGGCGCGGGAACGGGGCGGCGGGCGCCTCAGGCGGCTCAGAGGCCGGCGAACCGCTCCCCGCACCGGCTGCAGAACACCGGCTCCGGATCCTGCGAGAGCCGGCCGCACGCGGAGCAGACCCGGTCCAGCATGCAGGGCGCCTCACCGCCCTCGTACGCCACCGGGGGCACGACCGGGGACGCGGCCGGGGGCGACACGGCCGGGGGCTTGATGGTCAGGCCGGGGCGCCGGCGGTGGACGGTCACATAGGCCAGGCCGTCCGGTCCCGCGGCCAGCGCACGGCGGGACGTGCGCGGCAGCCAGACAACCGTGGTCGGGGTCAGGGTCAGCGAGTCACCGTCCGCGGTGACGACCCGGCCGCCACCCGCGATGACGACGAGCAGGACGTCCAGGACATCCTCCTGATGCCCACCGACCTCCGCGCCGGACGGAAGGCGGACCAGATTGGCATCCAACTCCCTTCCCTGTTCGGCCAGTTGCCACAGGGCGCCGCGGTCGTCACGGGTGGCGGCGGTGAGCAGGTCGTCGAGTACGGCCAGTACCCGGGGTGCGGAATTCACAGCGCTCAGGCTACGCCCGCCGTACGCTGACGTCTTTGCCCGAATGCCCCGAGGGCCCCTCGCTCCGGCGCCCCACGGGCTCGAAGCTCCACCCCCACGAAGACCCACGAAGAACCGCGAAGACCCGCGAAGAGCCACCGCCACGAAGACCCGCAGAGACGAGGGGCAGCCGCCGCCATGGACCGTGAGCCCGACGAGAAGTACCCGCCGATCGAACCGTACGAACACGGCATGCTCGATGTCGGGGAGGGCAACCTCGTGTACTGGGAGGTGTGCGGCAACCCGGCCGGCAAACCCGCACTCGTCGTGCACGGAGGCCCGGGGTCGGGGTGCACCGAGCGGCCCCGGCAGTACTTCGACCCGGACCGCTACCGCGTGGTCCTCTTCGACCAGCGGGGCTGCGGACGATCCACTCCGCACGCGAGCGACCCGGCCGCCGACATGCGCGCCAACACGACCGACCGGCTGATCGCCGACATGGAGCGCCTGCGTGTACGCCTCGGGATCGACCACTGGCTTCTGTACGGCGGGTCCTGGGGCTCGACGCTGATCCTCGCGTACGCCGAACAGCACCCGGAGCGGGTCTCGGAGATCGTGATCCCGGCGGTCACGACGACCCGGCGCAGCGAGATCGACTGGCTGTACCGGGGTGTCGGACGGATCTTCCCCGAGGCGTGGGACCTGTTCCGGGCCGGGGTGCCGGAGGCCGTGGGGGACGCCACGCCGGACGTCCTCGCCGCGTACGCCCGGCGGATGGAGAGCCCTGACGCCGGGGTGCGGGAGAGGGCGACGGCCGACTGGTGCGCCTGGGAGGACGCGGTGCTCTCCCAGGAGGCGTACACCGGACCGCCGCCGTACAGCGGGCGGCCCGGCCGGGCACAGCAGGCGCTGGTGCGGATCTGCTCGCACTACTTCTCCCACGGCGCCTGGCTGGAGGAGGGGCAACTGATCCGGGACGCGGGGAGGTTGGCGGGTATTCCGGGCGTGCTGGTGCACGGACGGTCCGATCTGGGCGGGCCGCTGATCACCGCGTGGGAGCTCGTGAAGGCGTGGCCGGACGCGGAACTGACCGTGATCGACGGTGCGGGGCATCTGGGCGGCAGGGCGACGAGCCGGGCGGTGCTCGCGGCGCTGGACCGGTTTGCCCGGCCGTGGACGGAGGCGTGACGCGCGACGCCCGGGGGCCACGAGGACGGGGCAGGGGCCCATGGGGCGGACCGGCATGGCAAGCTGTGTGCTCACTGTAAGCGCGACAGCACTCGTACCCCCACCGGTCTCGTCATGAGCCAGTGCAGTCGCCGGACGCAGTGCCTGACGAAACCGATGTCCGACACGATCCGTGGGGTACGACGTGAGAGCGAAGAAGAGAACCTGGGTCACGGCCGCCCTGGCCACGTCCGCTGTGGCGGGTGTCCTGGTCTTCGAGGGGGTGACGGGCAACCCCTCGGTGGACGCCGACGCCAAGTCCGGCTCCACCGACGCCCGGGTGGACGCGACCGCGCTGAAGGTCGCCGACGGCGGCACGTCCGCGGCCCTCGGCAAGCGGGACGCCAAGCCGTTCAGCATGCTGGGCATCACCTGGACCGACCCGGCGGTCAAGGTCACCGGGACCGTGGAGGTGCGGACCAGGTCCGCCGCCGACGGGAACTGGTCGTCCTGGCTGCCGCTCGAAACCGATGTCGACGGGCGCACGGAGACCGGCCGGTCCGGCGTACGCGGCAGCACCGAGCCGCGCTGGGTGGGCCCGTCCAACGGCGTCGAGGTACGGATCAACGCGGGCGGCACGGTCTCCACGAAACTGCCCGCGGGACTGCGGCTGGACACCGTGGATCCGGGCCGGAACGGCACCCTGAACGCGGACCCGGCCGCTTTCGCAGCCGACGCCCCCGCCGCCGACGCTCCCGACGCCGACGCGACGGAGGATCCCTCCGCCGACCCGTCGGACCCGGCCGCGCCCGAGACACCGGCTCCGAGCGACACCACGGAGCCGGCCGCCGACACCACCCCGTCCGGCACGGCGTCACCGAGCCCGTCGGACACGGCCACGGCGCCGACCACTCCCCCGGTGAGCCAGAGCCCCTCCGCCTCCCCGAGTGCGTCCCCGACCGACACGCTGCCGCCCGCGCCGGCGTCGACCGTGCCCAAGCCGCCCATGACCTCGCGTGCGGGCTGGGGCGCCGACGAGTCGATGAGCCCGGAGGCGCCGGAGTACAACACCACCGTCAAGGCCGTCTTCGTCCACCACACCGCCGGGACCAACAGCTACTCGTGCGCCGATTCCGCGGCGGTCGTACGCAGCGTGTACGCGTACCACGTCAAGAGCGAAGGCTGGAAGGACATCGGCTACAACTTCCTGGTCGACAAGTGCGGGACGATCTTCGAGGGCCGTAAGGGCGGGGTGGACCGGCCGGTCCTCGGCGCGCACACCTACGGCTTCAACCGGGAGTCGGCCGGCATCGCGGTCCTCGGCACCTACACGGACACGGCCGCCCCGAGTGCGGTGACCACCTCGGTGGCCCGGATCGCCGCGTGGAAGCTCGGCCAGTACAAGGGCGACCCGGCGGGCACCACGCTGCTCACCGCGGGCGCCACGGGTGGCAACAACTTCGGGAAGTCCTTCACCGCCGGTACGAAGTACACCTTCAACCAGATCTCCGGCCACCGCGACGGCTTCAACACCCAGTGCCCCGGCCTCAAGCTGTACGGGCAGCTGCCCGCGATCCGCAGCCTCGCCGCGGGCCCCGTCACCGGACTGGCCGTCAAGTCGGTGACCGGTGCCGGGCTCTCGGGCACCACGTACTACGCCAAGTCCGCGGTCACCGTGGGCTGGTCGGCCACCACCCCGAGCGCGTTCATCTCCAAGCACGAACTGCTCGTCGACGGCAAGTCCGTCGCCACCACCGCGGGCACCGCCACCTCCGCCAAGGCGACCCTCGCCGTCGGCTCCCACAAGGTCCAGGTCCGCGCCACCCACCAGTCGGGCAAGGTCACCACCTCCGCCGCGGCCACCGTCGTCGCCGACCAGACGGCACCCGCCTTCACCACCAAGCCGAACCTGACCCTGCGCACCGGCACGGTGAACACCACGGCCGTCCCCCTCACCCTGAAGTGGAAGGCCACCGACACCGCCTCGCTCAAGGAGGTCAGGCTCACCGCCCCGGTCGCCAAGACGTACGGCCCGACGACCACCAGCGCCTCGCACACCGCGAAGTCCGGTGTGGCCACCAAGTGGGCCATGACGGCGTACGACCGGGCGGGCAACACCGCCGCCGCGTCGGTCTCCGGCACGCCGGTCATCGTCCAGGAGAGCTCGGCGACGAAGAAGGGCACCTGGACGACGAAGTCCTCGTCCAGCTACCTCGGCGGCAAGTCGTACTCCAGCTCGTCGAAGAACGCCAGCCTGAGCTGGACGTTCACCGGCCGCTCGGTCGCCCTGGTGGCCTCCAGGGCCGCGACCTCGGGCCAGGTGTACGTCTACGTGGACGGCGTGAAGGTGTCGACGGTGGACCTGAAGTCCAGCACCACCAAGTACCGCGACGCCCTGTGGACGAAGAGCTGGTCCAGCAGCGCCAAGCACACGATCAAGATCGTCGTCGTGGCCACGTCCGGCCGCCCGACGGTCACCACCGACGGCATCGTGTACCTGAAGTGACCGCCTGAGACGTACGGTCCGCAGCGGACACACATACGCGCCCTGCCCCCGGCACCCGCCGGGGGCAGGGCGCGTTCCGGGCCGCTCTTGCTTCGAGCGGACTCGAAGGCGTTGGCTTGGTGACCATGAAGTACACGCAGCTCGGACGCACCGGACTCAAGGTCAGCCGCCTCGTCCTCGGCACCATGAACTTCGGCCCGCAGACCAATGAGGTGGACAGCCACGCCATCATGGACGCGGCGCTGGACACGGGTCTGAACTTCTTCGACACCGCGAACGTCTACGGCTGGGGCGAGAACAAGGGCCGCACCGAGGAGATCATCGGCACCTGGTTCGCCAAGGGCGGCGAACGCCGCGACAAGGTGGTCCTGGCCACCAAGATGTACGGGAACATGGGCGCCGACGGCGAAGCCTGGCCCAACCACGACAAGCTCTCCGCCGTGAACATCCGGCGCTCGGTCGACGCGTCGCTGAAGCGGCTCCAGACGGACTACATCGACCTCTACCAGTTCCACCACGTCGACCGGAACACCCCCTTCGACGAGATCTGGCAGGCGATCGACGTCCTGGTCCAGCAGGGCAAGATCCTCTACGCGGGTTCGTCGAACTTCGCCGGTTACAAGATCGCCCAGGCCAACGAGCTGGCCGCCCGGCGCGGCTCGCTGGGCCTGGTCAGCGAGCAGTGCATCTACAACCTGATGGAACGCCGCGCCGAGATGGAGGTCATCCCGGCCGCGCAGGAGTACGGCCTCGGCGTCATCCCGTGGTCCCCGCTGCACGGCGGTCTGCTGGGCGGCGCGCTGAAGAAGGAGCGCGCGGGCGCGGCGGGGCGTTCGACCACCGGCCGCAGCGCGGAGACGCTGAACGACTCCTCGCAGCGCGCGAAGATCCAGGCGTACGAGGACCTGCTCGACAAGCACGGTCTGGAGCCGGGTGAGGTCGGCCTCGCGTGGCTGCTCACCCGGCCGGGAGTGACGGGACCGATCGTCGGACCGCGCAACCGGGAACAGCTGGACTCGGCGCTGCGGGCGCTGGAGCTGGACCTCTCCGAGGAGCTGCTGACGGCGCTGGACGAGATCTTCCCCGGTCCGGGTCCTTCGCCGGAGGCGTTCGCCTGGTGACGACGACGGCCTGACAGGCCGTCCGCCCCACAGGCACGGGCCGCCGCCGCCCCTCCCCGCACCGTCGGGGCGAGGGCGACGGCGGCCCGCTTGCGCTTCGGGAGCCGGGGCGGAAGCGGGGACGGGAGCGGCGGCCCGCTCGGGCCTCGGGAGGGCGTACGCCCCCGGGAACCCCGGTGGCCTCCCGTCCCGTCGCGGACCTACGCCGCGCACGCCCCGTCACCGGCCACCGCCGCACACGTCACTGCCCGCGTCACTGCCCGACGGCGGCTGCCACGGCGACGACGACGAACATCAACACGAGCACGGCGGCCATGACGCGGTTTCTGGTCTTCGGATCCACCCTTCGAGCGTAACCGGAGCGCTCAGTGGCTCAGCGGCCAGGATGCGATCGTCTCGTACCGCGGCCGCTCGCCCGGCACCCCGCCGCCCGGCAGGTTGCTGCGTACGAGGGCGAGCTCGCCGACCTCCCACGGCGTGCCCTCGAAGTCCGCGAGTGCTTCGACGTAGGGGCGCAGGTCGACGTCGGTGCGGCTGCGGGCGAGGGTGAGGTGCGCGTGGTAGCGGCGGTGCTCCTCCATCGGGATGCCGGCGCGGCGGGCGGCGGCGTCGGCGCGTTCGGCGAGGAGCCGCAACGTGCCGATCGCCCCCGCGGCCCCCGCCCACAGGACCCGCCCGCCGAACCGGCCGGCGCCGTGGACGCACAGCGGGAAGGGTTCGGTACGGTGCGCCGCCCGTGCGAGACGCTCACCCAGCTCGGGCAGTACGTCCTCGTCCACGGCCCCGAGGAACGCGAGTGTGAAGTGCCAGCCGGGCGTGCCGGTCCAGCGCAGCTTCCCGGCCCCGGGCAGCGAGCGCAGCGGTTCCACGGCACGGTGCAGTTCCTGGACCGCGCGGTCGGGCGGCACGACCGCGACGAAGAGTCTGAGGCTGCTCATGGGCCGAGTGTCGCACCGTGACGGCGTGTCCCGGGCCCCGTACGTATCGTTGTACTACGCGGCTGTCCGCGCGCCTGTGTGGCAGCGGGGAGGAGCGCCGCTGTGACCGTCGTAGCGAGCGACAGGATCGAGATGGCCGCAGAAGGCGACGAGCGGACTCTGGACTCCATGTTCGAGTGGCTCGAAAAGATGCCCGTCCCCGAGGGATTCATGACCGAGATCGTCGGGGGAAACATCTTCCTGTCACCGCAGCGGGACACCCACTGGGACATCATCGCCGGCCTCTTCGAGCAGCTTCGGGGCACGTACCCGCGCCGACGGCTGAAGTCCGATGTGCGGGTCGACTTCCCCGGTCATCTCAACGGGTTCGCCGCGAACGTGCTGGCGCTGAAGGAGAACGCCCCGAAGGACAGCAAGGGGAACTGGCTGTTCGAGGGAGTGGAGTTCGTGGCCGAGGTGATCTCGAAGGGCACCGCGGCGGACGACTACGGGCCGAAGAAGGACGCGTACGCCGCGGCCGGCGTTCCGGTCTATCTGATCGCCGACCCGTACACCGGCGAATGTCATGTCTTCCGGAACGTCGCGCACGGTACGTACGGATCCAAGCTGAGCGTGCTGTTCGGCACGGACATCGACCTGACCGACACCCCGGTGGGTCTGGTCCTCCGCACCGGCGAGTTCCCCCGCGACTGACACGCGGCCCCACGCATGTCAGGGCCCCGACCGGTGTCCACCGGTCGGGGCCCTGGCACGTCGGCGTCAGACCCGGATCAGGCCGCTCAGGCCGCTCAGGCCGCTCAGGCCGCCGTGGCCAGTTCCTCGCGCGGGACGAAGCGCACATGGGGCCGGCCGGGGCGGAGGTCGACCTTGAGGCGGAGGCCGCCCGCGCGGGCCAGCACGAAGCCGACGGCGAGTGCGGCCAGCAGGGAGAACGCGCCACCGACCGCCATGCCCGTGCGCACCCCGTACGTGTCGCTGATCCAGCCGACGATCGGGGCGCCGACCGGCGTCCCGCCGGCGAAGACCATCATGTACAGGCTCATGACCCGGCCGCGCATCGCCGGGTCGGAGGCCATCTGGACGGTCGTGTTCGCGCTGATGTTGGTCGTCAGGCCGATCATGCCGATGGGGACCAGCAGGATCGCGAAGAGCCAGACGGACGGCGACAGGGAGGCGATGATCTCCAGCAGACCGAACGCCGTGCCCGCGGCCACCAGCATCCGCAGCCGCGAGGAGCGGCGGCGGGCGGCGAGCAGGGCGCCGGCGAGGGAGCCGGCCGCCATGAGGATGTTGAAGAACGAGTACATCCCGGCGCCGCCGTGGAAGATCTCGTCCGCGAAGGCCGTGAGCCAGATCGGGAAGTTGAACCCGAACGTGCCGACGAAGCCGACCAGGACGATCGGCCAGATCAGCTCGGGGCGCCCGGAGACATAGCGCAGGCCCTCCCGCAGCTGCCCCTTGGCGCGCGGGACGACCGTGGCCTTGTGCAGCTCGCTCGGACGCATCAGCATCAGGCCGATGAGCGGGGCCGTGAAGGACAGGCCGTTGAACATGAAGGCCCAACCGCTGCCGACGGTGGTGATCAGGACACCCGCGACGGCGGGGCCGATGAGCCGGGCGGACTGGAAGTTCGCCGAGTTGAGACTGACCGCGTTCCGCAGCTGGGCCGGGCCGACCATCTCGGAGACGAACGTCTGGCGGGCCGGGTTGTCGACGACCGTCACCATGCCGAGCAGGAACGCGATGAAGTACACGTGCCACACCTGGACGACACCGGAGAGCGTGAGCACCGCGAGGGCGATCCCGCACAGGCCGAGCGCCGCCTGGCTGACGAGGAGGAGCTTCCGCTTCGGGAGGCGGTCGGCGATGACGCCGCCGTACAGGCCGAAGAGAAGCATCGGAAGGAACTGGAGGGCCGTGGTGACGCCGACGGCGGTGGCGGACCCGGTGAGGCTCAGGACGAGCCAGTCCTGCGTGATGCGGGACATCCAGGTACCGGTGTTGGAGATCACGGCGCCCGTGGCGAACAGGCGGTAGTTACGGATCTTCAGCGACGAGAAGGTCCCGCCGGTCTTGCTCTCGTGGGTGGAAGTCGGTGCGGGGGCGGAGTCTGCTCCGGATCCCGTACTCAAAAGGGTTCGCCTCCTCGGGCGTATACATTCGCTGGCTGACGAGGTGCGGCGGTGGTGTCGCCGCGCCGGCTGTGGACGGCGCGGCCGGCCCCGCTACAGGTGGGCGAGCTTCTCCAGCACGGGCGCCGCCTTGCGCAGCGTCTCCC
Source organism: Streptomyces sp. NPDC058051 (assembly GCF_042885475.1). NCBI lineage: Bacteria > Bacillati > Actinomycetota > Actinomycetes > Kitasatosporales > Streptomycetaceae > Streptomyces > Streptomyces sp. NPDC058051. The sequence continues at coordinate 151,509 of NZ_JBHVRW010000019.1, read as the reverse complement.
ACTCCTCCTCGTCCAGACCCTCGGCGAGGGAGGTCAGCCAGGCGTTCCGTTTGGATCGGCTCTCTTCGAGCATGGCCTCCGCCTGTTCCGTCTGGCTGACCATCTTCTGGCGACGGTCGTCGGGGTGCGGTTCCAGTCTGACCAGTCCCTTTGCTTCCAGCAGCGCGACGATGCGCGTCATCGACGGAGGCTGCACGTGCTCCTTGCGGGCCAGCTCACCGGGCGTGGCCGAACCGCAACGCGCGAGTGTGCCGAGCACCGACATCTCGGTGGGGCTCAGTGACTCGTCGACACGCTGGTGCTTCAGGCGCCGGCCGAGCAGCATCACGGCGGCACGAAGGGAGCTCACGGCGGCCGCACTGTCGCCGTCGTGGATCAGGTCAGGCATGTTTATTAGCGTAACTCATTACCTACTCTAAAGACCATTCGTGTTACACGCGCGAGGGCCACCTCGCCCCCATCGATCACCCAATCGAGTGAGTCGGTACCGGAAAGTGACGCGCGTCGGCCGTCCGGGCCGTAACCCTGCTTGCCATGGGATCGACTGTGCTCAGCCTGCGGATAGACGGTGAGCTGCTCGACCGGCTACGGCAGCATGCCGCCAAACGCGGAATGAGCGTCCAGGACTATGTCGTCCGGACGCTCATTCGCGATGACTTCGACGAGCGCTTCAAGGCGGCCGTCGACGAGACGGAGAAGTTCTACGGTTCGAAGGGAGCCGCGGGGATCAGGGCCGAAGAGGTCACGTGAGGCCGAGGGCCGGCATCGCGTAGTAGAAGACGAAGACCGCCGACACCACGTACATGGCCAGGGGCACCTCGCGCCGACGCCCGGCCGCCACGCGCAGCACGCAGAAGGCGATGAAGCCGATGCCGATGCCGTTGGTGATCGAGTACGTGAACGGCATCATCACCATGGCCAGGAAGGCCGGGATCGCGAGCGTGTAGTCGCTCCAGTCCACGTCCCGGACCGAGCTGGCGACGATCAGGAAGCCGACCGCCAACAGGGCCGGGGTGGCCGCCTGCGACGGCACCATGGTCGCCAGCGGCGTCAGGAACAGCGCCACCGTGAACAGCAGACCCGTCACGACGCTCGCGAGGCCGGTGCGGGCTCCCTCACCCACACCCGCCGTGGACTCCACGAAGCAGGTGCTCGCGGAGGAGGAGCTCGCTCCGCCCGCGGCGACCGCGACGCCGTCCACGAACAGCACCTTGTTGATGCCGGGGAAGTTGCCGTCCTTGTCCGTCAGCTTCGCCTCGTCGCCGACACCGAGGATGGTGCCCATCGCGTCGAAGAAGCAGGACAGCAGCACGGTGAAGACGAACAGGATGCCGGTGAGCACACCGACCTTGCCGAAGCCGCCGAACAGACTGGCATGGCCGATCAGCCCGAAGTCGGGACCGGCCACCGGATTGCCCGGCCACTGCGGAACGGTGAGGCCCCAGGCCCCGGCCGGCAGATCGGCGACCGCGTCGACGATCAGCGCGACGACGGTCATGGCGACGATCGAGATCAGGATCGCGCCCGGCACCTTGCGGACGATCAGCGCGAGGGTGAGCAGCGCGCCGAGGACGAAGATCAGGACCGGCCAGCCGTTGAGGTGACCGTCGCCGCCGAGCTGGAGCGGGACCGTGGTCTGCGCGGCGTCTGGGATGCGCGAGACGAAGCCCGAGTCCACCAGGCCGACGAGCAGGACGAAGAGGCCGATCCCCATCGAGATGCCCTTGCGGAGCGAGGCGGGTACCGCGTTCATCACGCGTTCACGCAGCCCGGTCGCGACCAGCAGCATCACCACGATGCCCGCGAGGACGACCATGCCCATCGCGTCCGGCCAGCTCATCCTGGGGGCGAGCTGGAGGGCCACGACGGTGTTGACGCCGAGTCCGGCGGCCAGCGCGATCGGCACATTGCCGATGACACCCATCAGGAGCGTGGAGAACGCGGCGGTCAGCACGGTGGCGGTGACCAGCTGGCCGCCGTCGAGCTGATGCCCGTACATATCCTTCGCGCTGCCGAGAATGATCGGGTTGAGGACGATGATGTACGCCATCGCAAAGAACGTGGCGAATCCGCCGCGGATCTCGCGCGCGACCGACGACCCCCGCTCGGAGATCTTGAAGAAACGATCCATGCCGTTGTTCGGCCCAGGAGCCGAAGACTGCGCGGAGTCGACCGAAGCGGTGGCCGAGGGGGACATGTATGACCTCAGTGATGCGTAGGGGGGTTAAAAGTGGTCAACTTTGGGCTTTCACACGAATAATTCGAGCCAGCCGCAAGCAGATTCAGTATGAATACATAAGGCGAAGATCGCTATCTCCGCGCGTAGACCCTTGGGCCGCCTGGCCTCTCCGTCTTTATGTATGCCGTCTTTACGGGGCAGCGGAGGGGGTCTCGGGTGGGCCCATACACTGAGGTCATGGCGAAGTGGACACCGAAGCACGAGGCACCCGAGCCCCTGGAGGGGCCCGTCGTCGCCACCATCACCGGCGGCACGATCCTCTGGTTCGTCCTCTTCCTGGTCCAGTTGCCGTTCTACGGCTGGTTCGACGACCACAACCACCTGTGGTGGCTGTGGACCTGCCTGGCCGGTGCGGGGCTCGGCCTGATCGGCATCTGGTACGTACGGGGGCGCGACGCGGCGATCAAGCGGGCCGCGGCGGCTGCGGACACGGCGGCGGCCACAGCGGCGGAGCAGCCGGCCGGGGCCCCGGGGTCCGACGCCACAGCGCCCGGAGCCCGGAAGGACACCGAGGACGGGCCCGGCACCACGGCCTGACGCCACGGCTCGGCACCACAGCACGGCACCGCAGCCCGACTCCACGCGCACCGCCTTACGCCACGCGCACCGGCGTCCGCGTACTGCCGGAGGACCATTCCCCTCCTCCCACGGTCTGATCTTCGGACCCCCCAGTGGGTGAATCGGGCGATCCACCCGTACCGTCGGAACCATGACGCAGCGGGCACCCCATTCGTTCGGCGAGCACACCCCCGAGGCATCCGGCACCACCGGCCACTCGGAACGGTCCATGATCGACGCCGGGGCCGAGCTCGACCCGGTCCACCCGGTGCAGCTGCCGGCACCGGCCGCGAACACCCGGGGACTGACCTCGGCGGAGGTCGCCGAACGGATCGCCCGCGGCGAGGTCAACGACGTGCCCGTCCGCTCGTCCCGTTCGGTCGCCGAGATCGTCCGCGCGAACGTCTTCACCCGGTTCAACCTGATCATCGGCGTGCTCTGGCTGATCATGCTGTTCGTCGCGCCGATCCAGGACAGCCTCTTCGGCTTCGTGATCATCGCCAACACCGGCATCGGCATCGTCCAGGAGTGGCGGGCCAAGAAGACCCTCGACAGCCTCGCCGTCATCGGCGAGGCGAAACCGACGGTGCGGCGCGACGGGGTCTCGGCCGAGATCTCCACCTCCGAGATCGTTCTCGGCGACCTCATCGAGCTGGGCCCCGGCGACAAGGTCGTCGTGGACGGCACGGTCGCCGAGGCCGACAGCCTGGAGATCGACGAGTCACTGCTCACCGGCGAGGCCGACCCGGTGGTGAAGCAGCCCGGCGACCCCGTCATGTCCGGGAGCTTCGTCGTCGCGGGAGGCGGCTCGTTCGCCGCGACCAAGGTGGGCCGCGAGGCCTACGCCGCGCAGCTCGCCGAGGAGGCGTCCCGCTTCACCCTCGTCCAGTCAGAGCTGCGCACCGGTATCTCCACCATCCTCAAGTACGTCACCTGGATGATGGTGCCGACCGCGATCGGCTTGATCATCAGCCAGCTCGTCGTCAAGGACAACGACTTCAAGGGGTCGGTCGCCAGGACCGTCGGCGGTATCGTCCCGATGATCCCGGAGGGCCTGGTGCTGCTCACCTCGGTCGCCTTCGCGATCGGGGTCGTACGGCTGGGCCGCCAGCAGTGCCTGGTGCAGGAGCTCCCCGCCATCGAGGGCCTGGCCCGGGTCGACGTCGTCTGCCTGGACAAGACCGGAACCCTCACCGAGGGTGGCATGGACGTCACCGAGGTGCGGGCGCTGGGCGGTGCGGAGGACACGTACGTACGGCGGGTGCTGGGCGCGCTCGGCGCGTCCGACCCCCGGCCCAACGCCAGCCTCCAGGCCATCGTCGACGCCTACCCGGACGGGGAGGAGTGGCGGTGCACGCAGTCGCTGCCGTTCTCCTCGGCCCGCAAGTACAGCGGCGCCGCGTTCGACGAGGGCGGCGGCCGGGCGTCGGTCTGGCTGCTGGGCGCCCCCGACGTGCTGCTGCCCGAGCAGGACCCGGCCCTCACCGAGATCGAGCAGCTCAACGAGCAGGGGCTGCGGGTGCTGCTGCTGGCCCGCGCGCAGGGCGGACTCGAAGGGCCGGACATCGCCACCGGGGCCGTGCCGAGCGCGCTGATCGTCCTGGAGCAGCGGCTGCGGCCCGACGCCGGGGAGACGCTGGCCTACTTCGCCGACCAGCGGGTCGCCGCGAAGGTCATCTCCGGCGACAACGCGGTCTCTGTCGGGGCGGTCGCCGGAAAGCTCGGCCTGCCGGGCGCGGAGAACACCCTGGACGCCCGCCGGCTGCCCACCGACCCGGACGACATGGCCACGGCGGTCGAGGAGAACGCGGTCTTCGGCCGGGTCACCCCGCAGCAGAAGCGGAACATGGTCGGCGCGCTCCAGTCCCGCGGCCACACCGTCGCGATGACCGGCGACGGCGTCAACGACGTGCTGGCGCTGAAGGACGCCGACATCGGCGTCTCCATGGGCTCGGGTTCCGAGGCGACCCGGGCCGTCGCCCAGATCGTGCTGCTCAACAACAGCTTCGCGACGCTGCCGTCCGTCGTCGCGGAGGGCCGCCGGGTGATCGGCAACATCACCCGGGTCGCCACCCTGTTCCTGACCAAGACCGTCTACTCGGTACTGCTGGCGGTCCTGGTGGTCTGCTTCCAGGTCGACTACCCGTTCCTGCCGCGCCACCTGACGCTGCTGTCGACGCTGACGATCGGCATCCCGGCGTTCTTCCTGGCCCTCGCGCCCAACAAGGAACGGGCCCATCCGCACTTCGTGCGCCGGGTCATGCGGTACGCCATCCCGTCGGGCGTCATCGCGGCCGTCGCCACCTTCGTGACCTATCTGATCGCCCGGCACCACTACTCCGGTACGGGGGCGCTGGAAGCGGAGACCAGCGCGGCGACGCTCACGCTGTTCCTGGTCTCGATGTGGGTCCTGGCGATCATCGCCCGCCCGTACACCTGGTGGCGGATCTGCCTGGTGGTGGCGATGGGGCTGGCGTTCCTGATCGTGCTGGTGGTGCCGTGGCTGCAGAACTTCTTCGCGCTGAAGCTGGTGGGAGCGTCGATGCCGTGGACCGCGGTGGGGATCGCGGTGGTGGCGGCGGCCGGCCTGGAGTACGCCTGGCGACTGGTCGGCCGCCGCTTCCCTGTGTGAGGTGACTCCCGCGCGCGGTACCCACACGGGTTACCTCGCGCGGGTTGCCTCGCGCGGGTCACTGCACGCGAGTCACTTCACACGGGTCACCGCACGTCGACGAAGTCGCCCGCGGTCGTGACGGCCGGAGTGGTGGACGTACCGGCGAAGCTGTAGCGCCAGTAGCCGTCGACCGACGCCTTGACGGTCGTCTTCAGGTTGCCCGTGCTGTTCGTCTTGATCGTCTTGACCGTGGTGTAGGTGGAGCTGGTCTTCTTGCGGAACTGGAGCTTCACCGGCTGCACGGTGTAGCCGTGGTACTTGTGGTCCTCCCAGTTCGCCCGCGACAGCTTGCCGGTGACCGTGATCGTCTTGCCCTTCTTCACGGGCTCCGGAGCGGCGTTCACCGTCAGCTTCGACAGGCGCTGCACGCGGGCGGTGCCGTAGAAGTCGGTGTAGGCGACATCGGTGTTGTTGCCGGCGAGGGCGCCCGCGGAGACGTGCCAGGTGCCGGCCAGGGCGTTCTTGTACAGGTCGTAGCGCGGGTAGACCGTGAAGGTCAGCTTGCAGGTCGAGGTCGTCGCGTTGACCTTGGTGCACTTCGCCGCGTCCTCGTTCGGCAGGATCGCCCCGTCCAGGGTGTCCTCCGAGGACGGGTCCGTGCCGTGCCACAGGTCGGCGTAGGCGTCGACGACACCGGAGGCGTGCGACGCGGTGACCGAGACGGAGATCGTCCTGGGGTCCGTGGTGCCCAGGACGATGTTCTTGCCGCCGTTGACGACGACCTTCGAGATGACGGGCTCCGCCGTGGCCGCGGCGGCTGCCGCGCGGGCCTTCGACGAGCCCGTGGCGGCGGTGCCGAACACCTCGGCGGCCGACGTCGGCTTGTGCAGATGCGCGGAGTGGTCGCCCGCGTGGGCGGCCGGGACGGCCAGAGCGGACAGAGCCAGGGCGCCGGATGCGGCGGCAACGGTGGCACGAATACGCATGTGTTTCCCCAGTGGAGAAAGGCCCCGCGAGCACGTGATACGACCCGGGCGGGGCTCAAGTGGTCTGGTGAGTCTGCTGACTCGACAGGCCAGACCCGCGACATATGTGAAGGGTTGTGCACGGAGCTGAATTTATTGCGAAGATTTCCGCTTTCGGTGCCCGCGTGCGGCGAGGCTCAGTCGAACCAGCGGTCCCGGGCCAGCTCCTCCGTACGGGACGGGTCCTCCAGCAGCGCCGCGACCTCGAAGCGGCGCGGCCACTGCCCCGCGGCCCAGGCCAGCCCGGCCGCGACGCCTTCCAGCGTGGCGGCGTGCACGGTGCCGTCGGGGGCGCGGCGCCAGTCCAGTTCGACGCCTCCCGCGCGCAGTTCGCCGTGCTCGACGTACGTGTCCGGGGTTCCGGCGCCCAGCAGTACCCGTACCGCATGCGGTACGCGGTGCTCCTCGCCGTCCGTCGTCACCTCCGCCTCGACGTTCTCGCCGAGCCGCCGTACCTGGAACAGCTCGGCCAGGTCGGCCGCGCGCGTCGGGGCGACCGGGAGCAGCGGGAGCCCGTCGGTGAGCGGCAGCAGATCGGGGGCGTCCGCGATCAGGGCGTCCGCCGCGTCGACGACCCGGACCTCGCCGTCGACCACGGCCCGCAGCGCGTCGGGCAGCGTGACCTGTTCGGGATCGAGGTCGGCCAGTGCCGTGTACAGGGAGTGCAGTTGCTCGGGGCCGACCGCACGGTCCTCGTCCGCGAGCCGGCCGAGGAGTTCGGCGGCGCCGCCGGGCTCGTCGAGGAGTGCGGACACGGACGTGCGGACGCCGAGGGCGCGCAGCACCTGGGCGTCGTCGAAGCCGGTCGCGTCGGCGGAGTCGTACAGTCCGGTCAGCCGCGGGTCGCCGGACGCGGCCCGCAGACCGGCCGGGCGGCGGCCGTCGAGCACGGGGTGGTCGCGCAGCCACCAGGCCGTGTAGGGGCGCACGGACCGGGTCGTGCCGTCGGGCAGCAGCACCCGCACCGGCTGGGTCAGCGCGTCGCGCAGCGGCGGCCGGGCGAGCAGTGCGAGCGCCTGCGGCCAGGCGTCGTCGTCGACGAGGTCCAGATCGCGGACGGCGACGAGCTCGGTGGCGACCGGCGGCACAGGGCTGTCGGGCAGTTGGTCGAGGACGTCCTCGCACCACACGTCCACGGCGTCGAGCAGCCCGGCGTCGTCCGGCTCGGCGAAGTCGCCCTCCCGGGGCTCCAGTTCGTCCGGGTCCAGGACGACGTCGGTGGCGCGCACGAGTGCGAAGGTGGCGAGCACCCCGCAGGCGGTGAGCGGCTGCTCGCCCCAGCGGTCGGTCAGTTCGCGGTCGCAGAGCGCCAGTTCGCCCTCCCGCATGATGGCCGCGAACGGGCTTCCGGGCAGCACGAGTTCACCGGCGGGGGCGGGTTCGCCGTCCTCGTCGGGCAGGGCGAGCGCGCCCAGCCAGGGTTCGTCGCCGGGTGCCAGATCGGCGTCGCGCACGAGGGTGAGGACGGTGTCCGCGAGCTCGTCGGCGTCCAGCGCGTCCTCGTCCCAGATCTCGCCCGCGTCCAGCGATCCGGCGACGGCGGCCCGCACCTGCGGGGTCGTCAGCACGGCACGCGGCGTGGCGGGCAGGGCGCCCAGCTTCTCCAGCAGCGGATGGGCGGCGTCCGGGTGCGCGACCTTCAGCCCGAGCCTGGCGAGACGTTCCAGGACGGGGCCGGTGAGCGCGTCCGGGAGCGGGAGGAGGACCTGGCGGGGTCCGAGGGCCGTGCGGGGGGTGGCCGGGGCCTCGGAGTCCCGCGCCCGGGGCGTGCCGGCGAGCGGGACCGGCAGGCCGGAGAGGCGGTCCGGGTCGATGCCCGACAGGCCGTCGTACAGCCGCCGCCACCAGCCGGGGTCGCGCTCCAGACCGGCGAGACGGTCGATCGCCTCGGTCAGCGGGACGCGGGCGATGCCGAGGGTGCGCAGTTCGCTGCGGCGTTCGAGCCCGGCGGGCAGCAGGCACGGCAGGACCTCGGCGAGCACCCGTACGGTCTCGGCGCCCACCCCTTCCAGCACCTCGGCCTCCAGGGGCCGCAGCGCGGTGGTGGCGCTCTCGCGGATGCCGTCCGCGTCCCAGCCGGCCCACCGGTCCGTCTCCGTGCCGGCGTCGCGCGGGACGGCGGGCGCCAGGAACGCGACACGCGGCAGCCGCTCCAGGATCGCGCCGCGCAGCGCACCGTCCAGCGCGCCCTTGCCGAGCGGCCCGGGAACGAGGTCGATGGTGTCGACGGACACCGGTTGCCAGTCGGCGAGCAGTTCCGCGTACGCGTCGGCCGCGCGCTGCACCAGGAAGTCGGTGAGCGGCCCCGGTGCGGGGTGGCGGCGGGTGGTGTCGAGCGGCAGCGACGCGATGAGCAGGGCGGGGATGCCGAGGGGTTCGTCGGTGGGGGTCGGCGCGTGGACGACGGGGGCGGTACGGGGACGCACCGGGGCGCCCTCCGCGTCCACCGGAACCGCCCAGGTGACCGACCAGTGGGGGCGCAGCCGTTCCTCGCGGGGCCGGTCGGCCAGCAGGGCGGGCTCGACGGGGCCGTGGTGGGTGGCGGTGCGCCAGCGGTGCGTACCGCGCGCGGAGTCCTCGACGTGGGTGTACGGGCCGTGCTGCGAGCGGCTCAACGTCCTTACGGTGCCAGGCGTTTCGATCACGATCTCGCTGATGCCGCGCAGGGTGAGCAGGAGCGCGTCGTCGACCGCGTCGAGCAGCCGGACCACGAGGTCCTCGGCGCCGCCGTCGCGCAGCGGGAGGACGACGACGGTGTCGTAGCCGTCGGGCGCGGTGCCCTCGGCGGGCAGCGGGAGCCTCAGCAGGGGGACGTGGCCGTCGCGGCGGCGGAGCTCGTCGCCGAGGCCGGGGCTGGCCACGGCCGCCGCCGCGGCGAGGTCGCGGGCCTCGGCGAGGGACCAGCGGACGCCGCCGTGGCGGCCGACGACGGCGGGCTCGTCGCTCACCGCGAGCACGGCGGCGAAGCCGACGCCGAACCGGCCGACGGCCCCCTCGTGCCCCTCGCGCTTGGCGGAGGCGCGCAGGGTGGAGAGCGACTCCACACCGGTGGCGTCGAGGGCGGCGCCGGTGTTGGCGGCGGCGAGCACGGCCGGGGAGTTCGCGGTCGCCGGGTGAAGGGTGAGGCGGAGGCGGCCGGGAACCTGCGCGCGGGCGGCGGCGTCGGCGGCGTTCTGGGCCAGCTCGACGACGAGGCGGTCGCGGTAGCCGCCGAGCGCGAGGTCCTCCTCGGCGTTGGCGTCCTCACGGAACCTGGCGGGGCCGGCGCCCCAGGAGTCGAGCACGCCGCGTCGCAGCCGTGCGGTCCCGAACGGGTCGGCCCCCTCGGTCGCATTCATGCTCACGCTCTGACTCCGCTCTTTCGGGTTACGCGTTGTCCGTGCCGCCAGTGTGCGCCCGAAGGTACCGGGTCCTCTCGCCGGGCGGGGCGCCGTGAACGGCACTCCGCGCAGGGGCGGCCCCGGGTTGCCCTCGACCGGGCCGGATTCTGCCGTATCGCGCACACCGTCCCGGCTCTGTCTCGACCACCGGACGGGCACGGGCGCGCCGGGTGCGCCGGGCGCGGGCGCGCCCGTGGAAGGGCGGGGGAGTCGCGGGACGGGCGCGGGCGCGCCGGGTGCGGGCGTGTGCGCGGACGGGCCGGGGAGGCCGCTGGACGGGCGCGGGCGGCTCCGTCCGGTGTCCGGGGCCGCATCGCGGCTCGGCCCCGCCAGGACCGAATCGCGGCTCCGTCCCGCCTGGGACGGATCGTGGCCCCGCCCCGCCGTCCGGCCCGCTGCCCCTCGTGAAGCCGCTGTCACGCCCCCTGGAACGGCGCACACGGCACACACGGAACGCCGCCGCGGTCCGGCGCGCCGCGCACCACCCGGCCCGTCCGGGCCGGGTGCCAGGAGTGACCGAGGCCCACCGCGCCCCGCCTCAGGAGTGGCCGAGGTCCTCCGTCGTGCCGTCCGTTTCCGTCGGGACCGAGCCCGAGTCCCGAGCCGGGCGCAACGGATACTCGTCCGCCTGCATCGTGTCCAGCGCGTGCGGCGCCGGCTTCGGCGGCTTCGGCATCACCGCCGCCTCCGAATGCCCACCGCACCCGTACGACAGCGACACCACATGCCCGTCCGCCGGACCGAACTCGTTCGCGCACACCCCGAACGCCTGCCTCAGCGAACCCGCCAACGGCACCAGGAACGCGCAGGTGACGCACGAGGCCGGAGCCGCCTGGGCCATCGGCGTCTTCGCGCCGAACGCCTCGTCCCACCGGTCGGCCGCCGTATGCAGTCCGTACCGCGACAGCACGCGCGCCCGCCGCATGCCGAGCTCCTCGGCGAGCGCCGCGATCGAGCCCCGGCTCGTCGTCGCGGGGCGGGTCGTCAGCTCCGCGTCCTCCGCGTCGACGAGGTCGGCCATCTCCTCCGACATCTCGGAGAGCGCGGAGTTCGCCGGCGGCTCGTCGTCGCCGGTGTATCCGGGTTCCAGGCGGATGTCGTCCGCCTCGGTCGGCAGCAGATCGCCGGGCCCCATGTCCCCGGGACGCAGCCGCTCGCTCCACGGCACCCACTCCGGGGCGAGGAGAGCGTCGCTGCCGGGGAGCAGAACTGTCTCGTCGAGGGTGACGTTCTTCGCACGGGACGCCCGGGCGACCGTCACCGCCCAGCGCCAGCCCCGGTAGCCCGGCTCCTCGCACTCGAAGAAGTGCGTGACGACCCGGTCCCCCTCGGCGACCACGGCCACATGCTCACCGACGACCCCCGGCGCGGCCGCTTCCTCGGCCGCCGCGCGGGCGAGGTCTACCGCCTCGGCGCACAGGCGGTCGGGGACAGGGGTACGGGTACGGCTTCGCGTCGTCGCAGCACTCACAGGTCTCGCTTCTCTCCTACGCCAGTCTCACGAGCGCGCCAGCACATCCATCGATTTCGGCCATCACGGTTGTGGGCGGAGCGGACCTGGGGGCCGCGTCGACGTCCACACCCGTTGTGCCTGCCTCGGGCGCACCTTCTGCCATCCATTCTGCGGGATCGCCGATAGGCGCGCGGCCGAGAACAACCGCCGGTGGCGCGTTACGCACGCTACCCTCTCTGCCGCCCCCCGCCCACCTGCCCGTCCCAAAGAAGGCCGTATCCGGTGCCGCGGTCCGCACGAAGTCCGCCCCTGAACCGTCACTCCGGCCGAAAGACCCCGAACGTGACCGGCCGTGTCCGGGCCGGTCACTGACCCGACAGGGCGGAGTGCGCCGCGCCCCCGCGCCCGTCCCGGTTCGCCACCGGCGGGACTGGGGCACTATGACGAAGTGACTTCCGCCCGGTCGCACAAGGATCCCGGCCCGTTCCGCAGGACGGGCCGGGCGATCGGTCATGCCCTGCGCACCCCGTTCACCGGCACCGCACGAGGTATCCGGAAGGCGACGCACGCCCACGGCGCCGGGGAGTCGGGGCTCGGCAAACTGATCGAGCTGCACGCGGTGAACGGCGCGGGCGATGTGATGATCACCGTGGCGCTCGCCTCGACGGTGTTCTTCTCCGTGCCGACGGACGAGGCCCGCGGCCGGGTCGCCCTCTACCTCGCCATCACCATGGCGCCCTTCACCCTCCTCGCTCCCGTGATCGGCCCGCTCCTGGACCGTCTGCCGCACGGCCGCCGCGCCGCGATGGCCGGCGCGATGCTGGCCCGTGCGGTCCTCGCGCTCACCATGTCGGGCGCGGTCGCCACCGGCGGCCTGGAGCTGTATCCGGCCGCGCTCGGCGTCCTGGTCTGCTCGAAGGCGTACGGAGTCGTACGCAGCGCTGTCGTGCCGCGCCTGCTGCCGCCCCGCTTCTCCCTGGTGAAGGCGAATTCCCGGGTCACCCTGGCCGGGCTCCTGGCCACCGGGCTCGCCGCCCCGGTCGGCGCAGGGCTGCACCTCCTCGGGCCGTCCTGGCCGCTGTACGGCGCGTCTGTGATCTTCGCCGCGGGGACCGTCCTCGCCTTCACCCTGCCGCCCAAGGTCGACTCCGCGAAGGGCGAGCGCAGGGCCCGACTGGTGCCGACGTACGACGTGACACCGCCACGGCCCGAGCCGAGGAGGAACGGGCCGAGGTGGAACAGGTGGAACAGAAGGGCAAGGGGCCGGGAGAGGAACGGCGAGAAGCGGCCCGGGCTGCGGTCCGTGGGGCCGTCCGTGCTGAACGGGCTCCAGGCCAACAGCGCGCACCGCGCACTCTCCGGCTTCCTCATCTTCTTCCTGGCGTTCCTGCTCCGTGAGCAGCCGCTCGCCGGGCAGAGCGCCGCCGTCTCGCTCGGCATCGCCGGCGTGGCGGCCGGGCTGGGCAACGCGCTCGGTACGGCGGTCGGTGCCTGGCTCCGGGCCCGCGGCCCCGAGGTGATCGTCGCCTCCGTGCTGTCCCTGGCCCTGGGCGTCGCCGTGCTCGCCGCGCTCTTCTTCAGCACCGTCATGGTCGCCGCGCTCAGCGCGACCGCGGGCTTCACCCAGGCCCTGTCGAAGCTGTCGCTGGACGCGATGATCCAGCGCGACGTGCCGGAGGAGGTACGGACCTCCGCGTTCGCCCGGTCCGAGACCGTGCTCCAGATGGCATGGGTCGTCGGCGGCGGCATCGGCATCGCCCTCCCCCTCAACGGCGTACTGGGCATGTCCGTCGCCGCGAGCCTCCTCGCCCTCGGCGCCGTCACGTCCGTACGGGGGCTGCTGAGCGCCGCGCGGCGCGGCTCGCCGCACCCCCGCGTGGCGTGAGCCGGAGCGACCGATAACCTTCGGCCCATGACCGTTGCGTTCTTCTCCGGTAAGGGCCGCCGAATCGGCGTCGCTCTTGGTGCCGTGTCCGCAGGACTTCTCGTCCTCTCCGCCTGCGACAAGCCGACGCCGCTCGCGACCGTAACGGTCGGCGGCAACTCGGTGAGCACCGAGGCGTCCTGCTACAACGACGGCAAGGCCATCAAGACGTCGAAACTCCAGGGCTGCCTGAACATGAAGGCGGAGAAGTCCGTCAAGGTCGCGATGGACGACAAGGTCCGCTTCGGCGTCGACCCGGAGATCGCGGACAACGGCTGGACGCTGTTCATCAACGGCCAGCAGGCCGAGCAGGAGCCGTACAAGAAGACCTACCGGTCCATCCCGGGCAGCGCCTTCTTCTCCAGCCAGACCGGCGAGACCACGGACAAGACGCAGATCAGCATCGTGGAGACCAAGGGCAAGAACCTCATCGGCATCTGGCACTTCGAGCTGAAGAAGACCTCCTGACCCCCTCCCGGCCCCGGAGGATCTCCCCCGTGCGTGTGCTCGTCGTGACCGCTGTCCCCGCAGAACGGGACGCGGTCACGCGTGCGTTCGGGGACGGGCCGGACATGACCGTGCGCCAGGTACCCGGCGCCGAGCTGCACCGCGTGGGCGGCCCCGGCGGCCGTGGTGTCGTCGATGTCCTCGCAGGCGGCGCCGGACCGGCCGCCGCAGCCGCCGCGACGGCCTTCGGCCTCGCCCGCGGACCGTACGACCTCGTCGTCTCGGCCGGCATCGGCGGCGGGTTCGTGCCCACCGCCCCCGTCGGCTCGCTCGTCGTGGCGAGCGGAATCGTCGCGGCGGATCTGGGTGCGCAGACGCCCGAGGGCTTCGTGCCCGTCACCGGTCTGGGCTTCGGCCGCGACCGGTTCACGCCGTCGCCGGCGCTGGTCCGCGACGTGGCCACCGCCACCGGCGCGCTCACCGGCGAGGTCCTCACCGTCTCCACCGTGACCGGCAGCGCCGAGCGCGCCGCCGCCCTGATCGCCGCGCACCCGCACGCCGCCGCCGAGGCCATGGAGGGCTTCGGTGTCGCCGAGGCCGCCGAACGGACGGGCACACCGGTGCTGGAACTGAGAGCGGTGTCGAACGCCGTCGGCCCGCGCGACCGGAGCGCCTGGCGCATCGGCGAGGCACTGGCCGCGCTCACCGGGGCGTTCGGGAAGCTCGTCCCCGTACTGGAAGGTTGAACCCACCATGACCGACACGACGCACGACCTGCCCGGCGCGCCGCTGAACATCGCCTTCTCGCCGTGCCCGAACGACACCTTCGTCTTCGACGCCTGGGCGCACGGAAGGGTTCCCGGCGCGCCCGCCCTCGATGTCACCTTCGCGGACATCGACCTCACCAACGGAATGGCCGAGCGCGGCGAACTCGACATGCTCAAGGTCTCGTACGCGGTGCTGCCGTGGGTACTCGACGAGTACACGCTGCTGCCGTGCGGCGGGGCCCTGGGCCGGGGGTGCGGACCGCTCGTCCTCACGAGGGAGGTGGGCACGGATCTGACCGGAAAGACCGTCGCCGTGCCCAGCGAGCGTTCCACCGCGTATCTGCTGTTCCGGCTGTGGGCGGCGGAAGTGGTGCCGGGCGGGGTCGGCGAGATCGTCGTCATGCCGTTCGACGAGATCATGCCCGCCGTGCGCGACGGGAAGGTGGACGCCGGTCTCGTCATCCACGAGGCCCGCTTCACGTACCAGAACTACGGCCTGCACAACCTCGCCGACATGGGCCGGCACTGGGAGGAGACGACCGGGCTGCCGATCCCGCTGGGCGCGATCATCGCCAAGCGGTCACTGGGCGCGGACACGCTGAAGCTGCTCGCCGAGTCGGTGCGCACCTCGGTACGGATGGCCTGGGACGACCCGGAGGTGTCACGGCCCTACGTGCTGGAACACGCGCAGGAGATGGACCCGGCCGTGGCGGACCAGCACATCGGGCTGTACGTCAACGAGTTCACCGCCGACCTCGGCGAGGACGGCTACGCGGCGATCCGCGGACTGCTGACACGCGCGGCGGCCGAGGGGCTGGTACCGCCCCTCGGCCCGGACGCGCTGTCGTTCGTCTGAGATCCGGCGACGTCCGAGGTCTGTCGACTTCCGACTTCCGACTTCCGAGGTCCGAGGTCCGGTTGAGACGTCTTCAGACGTCTTCAGACGTCGAGCTGGTCGGCGACCGCGCGCAGCAGGCCGCCGATCTTCTTGCCTGCCGCCTTGTCGGGGTAGCGCCCGCGTTCCAGCATCGGAGTGATGTTCTCCAGCAGGGTGGTCAGGTCCTGCACGATGGACGCGAGTTCGTCCGGCTTGCGGCGCTGCGCGGCCGCGACGGACGGAGTCGGGTCCAGGATCGCCACCGAGAGTGCCTGGTCTCCGCGCTGGCCTGCGACGACACCGAATTCGACGCGCTGGCCGGGCTTGAGTGCGTCGACACCGTCGGGGAGCACCGAGGAGTGCACGAAGACGTCAGCGCCGTCATCGCGGGAGAGGAAGCCGAAGCCCTTCTCGCTGTTGAACCACTTGACCTTGCCAGTCGGCAAAGCACGCACCCCATCTCAACCCGTACGCCGGAACAAAGCCTCAGCAGGTCAGGCTATCCAGTGGTGGTGCTCCCCTGCTGGCAGAAGCCTCCCCAGGGGACGTACCCCTCGTCAAGCCTGGTCATCCGGCCCGCTGTCCAGAAACCATGCTCGGTTTGTGCGTGGTCCACCATGCTGTGGGGCCGCGGGTGCGGGCGTGCGCCGGGACCGCCGGCGCGGGCCACTACCCTGACGGGGTGAGCACTACTCCTTCTGGCGCAGGTGACCGGCTCGTCCGGATCGGCGCGATCGTCTTCCTCATCGGCGCCCTGGCCACGCTGGCCACCATGGCCCCGCTGTTCCTCGGCACCCATCCGCTGCCGCCCATCGCGTGGTCGCTGTGCATGCTGATGGGGGTGGGCTTCCTGATCGCCGCGGCGGGCGTGGTGCGGTCCGTCCGGGCGGGGTCGCCCCAGCGGTAACGCCGGGGTTGCCCAGCGGCCGTGCCCAGCGGCCGTGCCCAGCGGCCGTGCCCAGCGACTGAGCACGGCGGGCACCACAGCTGTGACGGGAGGGAGCGGACGGGGACGGCTCGGTGCGTGCGTCACACGATCGTGGGACGCACGCGGGAGTGGTGGACTGCCGCGGAACCGTCGATCCGCGCCCCCACGCACAGGCCGCAGGAGAAGGGATCCGCGATGCCTGCCGCGCTGGTCGAGAACGACCAGGTTTCCGCAGGCCACCCGTGGGACTGCCTGCTGCAGACATGGCGCGAACTGGACGTGCCCGAGGGGGGCGCGCCGCGCGGATGAGGGGCGGCAGCGACACGCGGGACGCTGTTGGTCACCAACAACGACCCGGGTGCCGGGTGGCGCCCCTCACGCGTGTCCGCGGGCCGGGGTCAGACTCCGGCCGGTTCCTTCGTCGGGGTGTCCGGGCCGGTCGTCGGGGCTGCCGGGCCCGTTGTCACGGCGGTGGAGCCCGCCGGTTCCCGCGAGACGTTGAACTCCGCCAGCAGGTCCTTGCCGAAACCGAAGAAGTACGTCGCGAGGAAGCCGGCGAGGTAGCCGACCAGCAGCCCGCCCCCGTAGATCGCGATCGTGGTGCCCAGGCCGTGGTCGCCGTCGAGGAGGGGAACAGGGCCCAGCCGGACGGGCCGATGGCCGTGGAGAGACCGAGGTGGAGACCAAAGAGGGTCTGCCCTCTTCCACCAGCTGCTCGAACTCCGGCCGTGACCCGGGCGACGGTGCCCGGGCCGAGGACGATCTGGTACGTGTCGTCCTCGACCACGCCCATGACGGCGGGTATCGCCTTCAGGGCCTCGTCGTCGACGAGTGAGCGGTCGTGCAGGCCCAGCCGGAGCCGGGTCATGCAGTGGGCGATGGAGCTGACGTCGGCGGCGCCACCGACGAGCGGAAGGATCGCGGCGGCCGTGGCGCGGTTCTTGTCTTCTGTTGCCATGGTGCGTGGCAACTTGCTGTGCGGGGGTGGAGCCGGTGGGTCAGGTGGTCGTGCGGGGGGCTGCGGCGAGGGCGGCCCGGAGGTGGCCTTCGGACGCGGACAGCAGGGTGGCGGCGGCGGGGCCGTCGACCCTGCCGAGGATGGTGAGAATGGCGTTCTTCACTTCGCCGTCGGTCGCGGCGAGGGCGGCCTCGATCTCCTCGTCGGCTGCTCCGGTGGCGAGCGAGACGATGCGACGGGAGCGGGCCCGCAGCTTCTCGTTGGAGGCGCGGACGTCGACCATCAGATTCCCGTACGTCTTGCCGAGCCGGATCATCGTGATCGTCGAGATCATGTTGAGGACGAGCTTCTGGGCCGTGCCCGCCTTGAGCCGGGTGGAGCCGGTGAGCAGTTCCGGGCCGACGACGATCTCGATGCCGTGCTCGGCCGCGGCGCCCAGCGCGGAGTCCGCGTTGCAGGAGAGCCCGATGGTCAGTGCGCCCTTGGTGCGGGCGTGCTCGACTGCGCCGATCGCGTACGGGGTACGGCCGGAGGCGGAGATGCCGACCACGGTGTCGTCGGCGGTGAGGCCCAGGGCGTCGAGGTCGGCGGCTGCCAGCTCCTTGCTGTCCTCGGCGCCCTCGACGGCCTTGATCATGGCGGACGGGCCGCCCGCGATCAGGCCGATGACCTCGGACGGGTCGGTGTTGAAGGTGGGTGGGCACTCGCTGGCGTCCAGCACGCCGAGCCGGCCCGCGGTGCCCGCCCCCGCGTAGATCAGTCGGCCACCGCGGGCCATGCGCTCCGCGGTGCCGTCGATCGCGGCGGCGATCTCGGGCAGCCGGGCGGCGACGGCCGACGGGACGGCCTGGTCCTCGCCGTTCATGATGCGGGCTATGTCGAGCGTGCCCAGGCGGTCGATCTCGGCGAGCTCGGGCCGGAACGCCTCGGTGGTGAGGGTGTCGAGCTGGGCGCGCAGTTCCCCGTATCCGTCGGGGGTGGTGTCGGCGCCGGTGCTGGAGGTCATGGAGAGCGGCTCTGCTTTCTCGATCTCGTACGGTTCAGCGGGTGCGGGTGCGGGTGCAGATGCGGGTGCGGCTACGGGGCGGGTGCGGCTACGGGGCGGGTGCGGTTCGTGGTCGGGGGCGGTTCGTGGGCCGGTCGTTGCCGGGGCGGTTCGGGGCGGGGTCAGCGTGGACGTGGCGTGTGGCGGTGGGCCAGCGCCTCGTAGGAGGCGGAGAGTGCCGGTGCGGCCGTTTCGTACGTGCGCTGAGCGACGCCTATGAACAGGCAGTCCACGACGAGCAGTTGGCTCGTGCGGCTCGACATGGCGGCGGGCCGCAGCTCGCTCTCCCGGGCGGTGGACGTGGTCAGCACGTGGTCGGCGTACTGGGTCACGGGGCCGTCGGGCCGGCCGGTGATCGCGATCGTCGTCGCACCGCGGTCGAAGGCGACCCGCAGCGGTTCGATGACGTCGACGGTGGAGCCGGAGTGCGTGATCGCGATGGCCAGGTCGCCGGAGCGGAGCTGCACTGCGTTGGTCACCGCGAGGTGCGGATCCATGTGGGCGTGCGCGATCAGCCCGATACGGGCCAGCTTCTGCGCCAGGTCCTGGCCGACGAGGGAGGAGGCGCCCACACCGTAGATGTCGATGCGCCGGGCGGTGGCGGCGGCGGCGACCGCGGCACCGAGCTGGACGGTGTCGAGCCCTGCGGCCGTGTCGGCGAGGGTCTGCTGTTCGTCGTAGGCCAGCTTGGCGACCACATCGGCGATCGGGTCGTCGACCGCTATGTCCGCGGTGACGGACGGGGCCCGGCCCGACTGCTGGTGCGCGGCGAGCCCGGCGAGCGCCAGGCGCAGATCGCGATAGCCCGGGTAACCGAGGAGGCGGGCCGTGCGGACCACGGTCGCCTCGCTGGTGCCCGTGAGTTCGGCGAGACCTGTGACCGTGAGGGCGGCGCAGCCTGCGGGGTCACCGGCGACGGCCTCGGCGACGCGCTGCATGGAGCGGGTCATGGACGGCGCGAGCGTACGCACCTTGGCCGCGAGCGCCGCCGGCGCGGGCGGCGAGTCAGCGCTGAAACTTTCCTTCACATCACGGGTCACCTTTGAAAGATATTTTCAACCGGGGTGTCCGTCAACCCCCCTTTGGTCCCTTCCTCCGACTCGGCATCCGGGAGTGTCTCCGCTTCACCTCCGGCGGCCCGTCCGGCAGCCCCGTCCGGTAACCCTTCAGACAGCGCGGAAATGGTGCGCGCGGGTGCGAGAAGCGGGTTCGCGGGCGGGGCGACAATGGGCGCATGGAGATGAATCCCCTGGAACAGGCGTTGCACACGGCCCGCGCGCTGGTCATGGCCGATCTCGCCGCAGGTGACGTTGCCGAGGCCGGGATCGTCTCGCTGGTCGAGGACGCGGTCACCCACCGCCGCTGGTGGGTCGAGCAGTGGCCCGACGGCGCGTCGTTCGTCGTCGGCCTCGTCGCTCAGGACGTGCAGGACGCCCTGCTCGAACGGTACGGGCGGTGGCCGCTCTGCCCGGTTTGCGACGCGGGAGACCCGCACGCCCTGGACGTCGAACCGGAGCTGGGCCCGGACCCGCACTGGGTGTGCTCCAAAGCGGCCGTGGCCGTCGCACCGGTCGGTTCGCTGGGCGGGATACTGCGGCGGTGACGGTCTACATCGACCCGCCGGACTGGCCGGGGCACGGGCGGCTCTGGTCGCATCTGGTCAGCGATGTGTCCTTCGACGAACTGCACGCCTTCGCGGCCTCCATCGGCTGCCCGCCACGCGCGTTCGAGCGCGACCACTACGACGTACCGGAATCGCGCTACGAGGACGCGGTACGAGCCGGGGCGCGGCAGATCGGCTCGAAGGAACTCGTCCGCCGGATCACGGCGGCCGGACTGCGACGGCCCAAGGGGCGTCCGGCTCCCGGCCGCTGAGTGCCATGCCCCACCGCGCTCTCGGCGCCCCGGCCGTGCTCTTCGTACGACCGGGGAGGGATGCGTCGTGCTCTTCGTACGGCCGGGCGGACGCGTCGTGCTCTTCGTACGGCCGACGGGGACGCGTCGTGCTGTTCGTACGGCCCGGGCGGCGTTCCGTGCCTCCGCGGACCGCTCTTCTCGCCTACGCCGCGGGTGATGTCTCCGACGTCCTGGCCGGCACGTCCGCCGCGGCTGCGACGGACGATCCGGTCACCCGTCGCGACCGGCCTCCGCTGTGCAGACGCAGCGAGAACACCACGGCCACCAGCGCCACCACCGTCATCGCCGCTCCCGCCCACGCGGTCGCCTCGAAGCCGAAGTCCGCGTCGATCACCGTGCCGCCCAGCCAGGGGCCGCCCGTGTTGCCCAGGTTGAACGCGGCCGTCGTCGTCGCACCCGCCAGCGTCGGAGCGGCGCCCGCGACATTGAACATCCGGGCGTTCAGTGCCGGAGCCGTGTAGAACGCCGACAGGCCGAGCAGGAACGAGAGCCCGACCGCGGCGACCTGGTTCGACGCGAGCAGCGCCAACGCGATCAGGAAGACCGTCGACGCCGCGATTCCGCTCATCAGCACGCCGAAGAGGTGCGCGTCCGCGACCCGGCCGCCGATCGTCGTACCGACCAGCGCACCGATCCCGAACAGGGCGAGCACGGTCGGCACCCAGCCCGAGTCCAGCCCGGCGACGTCCGTGAGCAGCGGCGCCAGATAGCTGAACGCGCAGAAGACACCGCCCGCCGCGAGCGCCGTGATCACGATCGACAACCACACCTGCCGGTCCCGGAAGATGCTCATCTCCTGCCTGAGCTGCGGCCTCTGCTCCGGCATCGGAATGCGCGGGATCAGTGTCGTCACGCCGACCAGCGCCACGGCGGACGCCGCGCCCACGGCCCAGAACGCCGACCGCCAGCCGAGGTTCTCCCCCAGAAAGGCCCCCAGGGGCACGCCCAGCACGTTGGCGATGGACAGGCCGCCGATCATCACGGCCATCGCACGGGCCCGGGCGTTCACCGGCACCATCGCGATGGCGACCGCCGCCCCCACCGCCCAGAACCCGGCACAGGCGAAGGCGCTCACGACACGGGAGGCGAAGAGCACCTCGTACGTCGGCGCGAGCGCACCGGCGACCTGGCCGAGGCCGAAGACGGAGATCAGGGTGATCAGGGTGGTGCGGCGCGGCAGCCGGAGCGTGGCGACGGCGAGCAGCGGGGCGCCGATCACCATGCCGATCGCGAAGGCGGATATGAGAAGCCCGGCCCGGGGGATGGACACGTTCATGTCTTCGGCGATGGGCGGCAGCAGGCCGGAGAGCATGAACTCACTGGTGCCCAGGGCGAAGACCGAGAGGCCCAGGATGTAGACGGCAAGGGGCATGCGGGAGCGGCGTGCGGGAGAGTCGGGCATGACAGCTCGCAACAGCCACTACGGGCGGCGCATTCCCGGACCCCTTCCCGTCGTCATCCGCCCCTGCCGGTTTCCGGCCGCCGTCCCGCCGCGTGCTCAGCGGCTGAGCAGTTCCCACTCGGTCAGCAGGTTCTGTCGTGCCCGCGGCTCCCACTGGGCCACCCCGTGCGGTGTACGGAACAGGCGCGGCAGCCCGAGCAGCTGACGGAGCACGGCCGCCCGCCCCTCCCGGAACAGGTCGTCGGGCACGAAGCCGTACTCCTCGCGCACCTGCGCCGCGTAGGCCGCGTACTCCTTCGGGTCCGACGCCAGAATGGCCAGATCCGCATCGCACAGCACCTCGCCGTTGGTGTCGCCGTCCGCCGGATCGTGGGTGACGGTGAGGCGGACGAGCCGGGCGACCTCGGCCGTGACGTCGGCCGGTACGCCGGCCTCCGGCAGGGCACGTTCGGCGAGGGCGGCGCTGCGTTCCTCGTTCTCGGACCGGTCGGGCCGGTAGACCGCGTCGTGGAACCAGGCTGCGAGGCGCACGGCGTCCGCGTCGGCCGCGTATCCGGCGAGTGCGTCGATGTGATCGAGCACAGCGACCAGGTGCGCGGTGGTGTGGTAGCGCCGCTGCGGCTCGGCCCAGTGGACCAGCAGACGGTCGGCGTACGGCAGGGGGTCGGGCCCGGATGCCGTGCCCCGGGCGCCGATGAGCGCTTCCTGCCAGCGGTCGCGGAGAGAGGCGCCGGCGCTGTGTCCGTGCGGGCGGTCGGTCATGGAACGACCCTACGGGCTGTACGTGCGGGCTGTCCCATGGCCAGGGACGGACGCCCCCCGGGCGGTCAGCGGCCTTCCGGGGGGTGGGGTGTTGTACGGACGTGACACCTCGGGGTGGAAGTGTCACGTCGTGCCGCACGCACCGGGCACTACAGCCCGGTCAGGCGCTCCGCGTACGCCTCCGCCAACTGGCGCCGCGAATCCTCCAGGTAGAGGGCCAGCATCCGCTCGGCACCCGCCGCGTCACCCTCGGCCAGCCGGTCCGCGATCTCCCTGTTCCGGGTCAGGTAGGGCTCGTGGAAGCGGCGCGGGTCGGCCATCACGTGGAAGGCCAGCCGCAGCTCGGCGAGGACGCTGCGCATCAGCTCGTCCGTGCGGGGGCTCTTCGCGAGGCCGGTCAGGGCCTGGTGGAAGCGGATATTGGCGGTCGAGCAGACGGGCCAGTCGTCCGACTGCGCGGCCCGCTCCCCCGTCGACACGGCGGCCTCGACAGCCGTCAGGTCGTACGGCGGCTCCCCCAGCGTCCGCAGCGCGGCGCACTCGACGAGCATCCGGACCCGGTAGATGTCCACCAGATCGTGGACCGCGAGGATGCGCACGAAGACACCCTTGTTGAGGCGGTGTTCCAGGAGGCGTTCGTGCGACAACAGCCGGAACGCCTCGCGCAGGGTGTTCCTGGACACGGCGAGGGCGCCGCTGATGCTCTCCTCGGAGAGCCGGCTGCCCGGCGGGAAGTACCCTTCGGCGATCCGGTCCCGCAGGATGGCGGCGACCCGCTCGGCGGTGCCGAACCGAGCCGGGGAGGCGGTGCCGGACCGAGCCGGGGAGGCGCTGTCCGCGGCCAGGTCCGAGAGATCCGGAACGATCCGGCCGCCGCCCGCAGTCCCCGCCATGCCCCGTCCCCTGCTCGTTGCTCCGTCGCCGTGCCGCCCTGACACCCTGCCGCCTTGCTGCCGTGGCGCCCTGCCGCCTTGCTGCCCTGACGCCCTGCCGTCCTGGCGCCCTGCCGTCCTGGCGTCCCGTTGCCTCGCAGCCCGACGGCGTCGCGCGCTTCTTCCGGTGCGCGGTCCGGGCCCAGTGAACCGTACGGCTGTCTCACGCCCCAAGTCGGGTCTTGTCGGATTGTTGAACAATCGCTAGCGTGCGCCCGTGACGGATCTGACGAACCCGGTGAGCCCGGTGAGCCCGGCGAACCCGATGGATCTCAACGCGGATCTCGGCGAAGGGTTCGGACACTGGACCCTCACCGATGACGACGCGCTGCTCGGCTGCGTCACCAGCGCCAACGTGGCGTGCGGGTTCCACGCGGGCGACGCCTCCGTGATGCGGCGGGTCTGCGACACCGCCGCCGCCAGGGGCGTACGGATCGGCGCCCAGGTCGCCTACCGCGATCTGGCCGGCTTCGGACGCCGCTCCATGGACGTGCCGCCCGCCGAGCTGACCGCCGAGATCGCCTACCAGATCGGCGCCCTGCGGGTCTTCGCCGAAGCGGCGGGCTCCACGGTCTCGTACGTCAAACCGCACGGCGCCCTCTACAACCGCGCCGTCTGGGACGACGACCAGGCCGCGGCCGTGGTCGGGGGGGTCCGGCTGGCCGGCGGAGACCTGGCGGTCCTCGGACTCCCCGGTTCGCGCCTGCTCGCCCACGCCGGGGCCGCGGGCCTCACAGCGGTCGAGGAAGCCTTCGCCGACCGCGCCTACACCCCCCAGGGCACCCTGGTCCCGCGCCGCGAGCCCGGCGCGGTGGTGCACGACGAGGACGACGTCGTACGCCGGAGTGTCGGCATGGCGGTGGACCGGGGCGTCACCGCGTCCGACGGCAGCCGGATACCGGTCGCGGCGCGCTCGCTCTGCGTCCATGGCGACACCCCGGGCGCGGCGGCGCTGGCCCGCAGGATCAGGACGGCGCTGGAAGAAGCGGGCGTGGCCGTGCGGGCGTTCGCGTGAGCGCGCGGGCGCGCGGCGTCGGAGCCGGCATCGAGGTTCTTCCCGCCGGACCGGGAGCGCTGCTCGTCGAGCTGCCGTCCGGTGAACACGCCGAGGCCTTCCACGCCGAGTTGCTGCGACGGCGGGCGCTCGGTGAGCTGCCCGTCGTACGCGAGATCGTTCCCGGCGCCCGGACCGTTCTGCTCGACGGCATCGCGGACCGCTCCCCGGACGGCACCGCGCGGCTCGCTCGCACCCTCGTCTCCTGGCCGATACCGCCGCTGCGACGTGACACCGGCAACGGCGTCGAGATCCCCGTCGTCTACGACGGCCCGGACCTCGACGACGTCGCGGCGGCCTGGGGCGTCACCGTCGCCGACGTGCCGCGCATCCACGCCGGGACCGAATTCCGGGTGGCCTTCTGCGGGTTCGCCCCCGGCTTCGGCTACCTCACCGGCCTCCCCGAACACCTGCACCTGCCGCGCCGCGCGACCCCGCGCACCAGGGTGCCGGCCGGTGCGCTCGCCGTCGCGGGGGCGTACACCGGGGTGTACCCCCGCCCGTCGCCCGGCGGCTGGCAGCTCATCGGGCGGATGCCCGAGCCGGGCGAGCTGTGGAACCCGGCCCGCGAACCGGCCGCGTTGCTGACCCCCGGGGCGCGGGTGCGCTTCGTCGCGGCGGAGGTGCGGCCGTGACCGGCTCCATCGAGGTGGTCCGGGCCGGCGCCCTGACCACCGTTCAGGACGCGGGCCGCACCGGCTGGGCACACCTCGGGGTGCCGCGCGCCGGCGCGCTCGACGCACCGGCCCGCCTCCTGGCCAACCGCCTGGCCGGGAACCCGTCGGACGCGGCACTGCTGGAGACGACGGTCACCGGCTGTGCGGTCCGCCCGGACCGGTCCGTGGTCGCCGTCGTCGGCGGGGCGCCCTGCCGGGTCACGGTCGGCGGGCGGCCCGTGGCCTGGGGGGCACCCGTGCGCGTACCGGCGGGCGCGGTGCTCGACGCAGGCCCCGCCGTAAGGGGCCTGCGCAGCTATCTGGCGTTCGGCGGCGGCCTGCTGCCGGAACCGGTGCTGGGCAGCAGGTCCGCCGACCTGCTCTCCGGGCTGGGCCCGGCCCCGCTGCGCGAGGGGGACGTACTGCCCCTGGGGCACGGGACGCCGAGCCCCTTCGGCACCGACGCCGTGCCGTGGCCGGGCGTGCCCACCGCACTCGTCCTTCCCCTGAGCCTCGGCCCCCGCCACACCTGGTTCACGGACGAGGCGCTGCGCACGCTCACCACGGCCACGTACCGGGTCTCACCGCACAGCAACCGGATCGGCCTGCGTACGGAGGGCCCGGCCCTGGCACGCGCCCGCGAGGACGAACTGCCCAGTGAGGGGATGGTGCTCGGCGCCCTTCAGGTGCCGCCGGACGGACGCCCGGTGGTCTTCCTCAACGACCATCCGACGACCGGGGGTTACCCGGTCGCCGGTGTGGTGCACGAAACCGCGCTCGCGGGGGCGGCACAGGCGGTGCCGGGAACCCCGGTGCGCTTCGTGCGGGCGGGCTGAGGACCCACGCCGGCCGCCCCGGCCCTGGGGCCACTTGAGACTTCTGCCCCCCGCGGCCACCTGATACCTCCGCCCCTGCGGCGACCTGCGACCTCCGCGGCCTGCGACGGCCCTGCGCGGCGGCCCGCACCGTCGTACGCAGTCACCCGCCCCGCCCTACGCGGCTGCCCGGAATCCCCGCAGCCGCAGCGAGTTGCCGACCACGAAGACCGACGAGAAGGCCATCGCCGCGCCCGCGATCATCGGGTTGAGGAGCCCGGCCGCGGCCAGCGGCAGAGCGGCCACGTTGTACGCGAAGGCCCAGAACAGGTTCGTACGGATGGTGCCCAGCGTTCTGCGGGCGAGCCGGATGGCGTCCGCCGCGGCCCGCAGGTCGCCCCGTACCAGCGTCAGGTCACCGGCCTCGATCGCGGCGTCCGTGCCCGTGCCCATCGCCAGGCCGAGATCGGCGGTGGCGAGGGCGGCGGCGTCGTTGACCCCGTCGCCGACCATGGCGACCGAACGGCCCTCGGCCTGGAGGCCCTTGACGACGTCGACCTTGTCCTGCGGCATGACCTCCGCGTACACCGTCCCGATGCCGACCTCGGCCGCGACCGCCTCGGCCACCGCCCGGTTGTCGCCGGTGAGCAGGATCGGGGTCAGGCCGAGGGCCCGCAGCCGCTCGACGGCCTCCGCGCTGGTGTCCTTCACCGCGTCGGCGACTTCGAGGACCGCCCGCGCCTCGCCGTCCCAGGCGACCGCGACGGCCGTACGTCCCGCAGCCTCCGCCGCCGCCTTCCGCCGTGCCAGACCGGCCGGAAGGCCGATCTCCCACTCGGCGAGCAACTGTTCGCGGCCCACAAGAACGGCGTGGCCCTCGACGACGCCCTGGACACCGAGGCCCGCGAGGTCGGTGAAGTCCTCGGGGACGGGGAGCGGGCTGCCGGTGCGTTCGGCGGCTCCGGCGGCGACGGCGCGCGCGACGGGGTGTCCGGAGGCGTGCTCCAGGGCGCCCGCGATCCGCAGCACCTCACCCTCGTCCGTGCCGTCCGCCGTGTGCACGTCCAGCAGGGTCATCCGGCCGGTGGTGACCGTGCCGGTCTTGTCGAGGACGACGGTGTCGACGCGCCGGGTGGTCTCCAGGACCTCCGGGCCCTTGATCAGGATGCCGAGCTGGGCGCCGCGCCCCGTGCCGACCATGAGGGCGGTGGGGGTGGCCAGACCCAGGGCGCAGGGGCAGGCGATGATCAGTACGGCGACCGCGGCGGTGAACGCGGCGGTCACGTCCCCCGTGACGAGCAGCCACACGACCAGGGTGCCCAGCGCGAGCACCAGCACCACGGGCACGAACACGGCGGAGATCCGGTCCGCGAGACGCTGCGCCGCGGCCTTGCCGTTCTGCGCGTCCTCGACGAGCTTCGCCATCCGGGCCAGCTGGGTGTCGGCGCCGACCCGGGTGGCTTCGACGACGAGCCGTCCGCCCGCGTTGAGCGTGGCCCCGGCGACGGAGTCACCGACACCGACCTCCACGGGTACGGACTCGCCGGTGAGCATGGAGGCGTCCACCGCCGACGCGCCCTCGACGACGGTGCCGTCCGTGGCGATCTTCTCGCCGGGCCGGACCAGGAACCGGTCACCGACCCGGAGGCCGGCGGTCGGCACGGTCACCTCACGGCCGCCGCGCAACACGGTCACCTCCTTGGCGCCGAGCTCCAGAAGCGCCCTGAGAGCCGCGCCCGCCTTTCGCTTGGAACGGGCCTCGAAGTAGCGCCCGGCGAGGATGAACGCGGTGACTCCGGCGGCGGCCTCCAGATAGATGTTCCCCGCGCCGTCGCCGCGGCCGATGGTCAGCTCGAACGGATGGGTCATGCCGACCATGCCCGCCGTGCCGAAGAACAACGCCCACACCGACCACAGGAACGCGGCCGAGGTGCCGACCGAGATCAGGGTGTCCATCGTGGCCGCGCCGTGCCTGGCGTTCGTCCAGGCGGCACGGTGGAAGGGCCATGCGGCGTACGTGACGACGGGGACCGTCAGAATCAGCGCGAGCCACTGCCAGTAGTCGAACTGGAGCGCGGGAACCATCGACAGGGCGATCACCGGCACGGCGAGCACGACGGCGGTGAGCAGCCGCTGCCGCAGAGGCCGCAGCTCGTCGGTCTCCGCGGCGGCGGAGCCGTCCTCGGCACGGGACCGGGCAGCGGTCTCCTGCGCGGTGTAGCCGGTCTTCTCGACGGTGGCGATCAGATCCCGCACGGACACGTCCTCGCCCCGGTAGCCGACCTTGGCCTTCTCGGTGGCGTAATTGACGGTGGCCTCGACACCGTCCATCCGGTTGAGCTTCTTCTCGATACGGGCCGCGCAGGACGCGCAGGTCATGCCGCCGATCGCGAGCTCGACCTCCACGGTGGTGCCGGTGGTTGTGCCGGGGCCGGTGCTGGTGCCGGTTGTGGCGGTGTGCGCGGACACGGTGTCCTCCCTGCCGGAGATCCTGATACCCCTAGGGGGTATGCATTACTCATTCAGGTATACCCCCCACCCCTATGGAACGCAAGGCCGGTCCGCCACCGGCCCGTCACCGGACCCCGGGCGCATGCACCCGATCGCCTGATATGCGCCCGACCTCACATATCTCCACACCGCGTGGAGGCTGCGCCCTCGGGCTACCGCCCCGTAGGCTGGCCATTGGACTAGACCTGTTGACGTATCGCTGTTTCCTGGAGGATGGGATCCCATGAGCAACCGTGCAGTCCTGGAGGTGATCGCTCTCGACGCGGAGGACGCGGTCGCTGCTCAGGCGGGTGGTGCGGACCGGCTTGAGCTGGTCACCGACATGGCGGCGGACGGCCTGACCCCGTCGTGTGCGACCTTCGCGGAGATCCGGGCGGCGGTGGACATTCCACTGCGGGTGATGCTCAGGCTGGCGGACGGCTTCGCGGCCGGCGACATCGATGCGCTCGTGGCCAGGGCGCGCGAGCTGCGGGCGGCGGGCGCCGAGGAATTCGTCCTGGGCTTCCTCGACGCCGAGGGCCAGGCGGACCTGGTCGCCGTGGAACGCCTCGTCGCCGAGCTGGACGGCTGCGACTGGACCTTCCACCGCGCCATCGACCGGGCCGCCGACCGGGACGCCCTGCGCAAACAGCTGGCGGACATGCCGGGCCTGGACACCTACCTCACGGCGGGTTCGCCGAAGGGGGTCGACGACGGCATCCCGACGCTGCTGGTCGAGGCGGCGCGCAAGGGCGCCCCCGGGTACGAGCCGCAGATCCTGGTGGGCGGCGGGCTCCGCCTGGAACACCTGCCGGAGCTGCTGGCCGCGGGCATCGACGCCGTCCACATCGGCGGCGCCGCACGCCCGAAGGGCTGGGCGGGCCCGGTGGACGCCGCGGCGGTACGGGAGTGGCGGACGGTCCTCGACGCGTAGGGCCGGGCGCCCGGTGGTCCCGGACCGAGGGGATGCCATCGGCGTCCCGAGGGTCCTGGGGCCACCCCGCCCGGCGGTTTCCAGGGCCCGCCCCCGGGCACCACCGGCCGAACCAGGCCCGCCCCAGGCACGCCCACCCGCACCGACCCGACGGCGGCTCCCCCGCCCTCGCCCCTACGCCGGCGCACGGCTGTCGGCCCTCCGTCAGCGCCCCCGCCCCTACGCCATTCCCCGGCTCCCGGCCCTCCGTCGGCTCCCCCGCTCCCCCGCTCTCCCGCTCTCCCGCTCCCCCGCTCCCCCGATCTCCCGCTACGCCAGCTCCCCCGGCATGTCCGCCGCGTGCACCACCGTCAGCCCCGACACCGCACGTGTCAGTGCCACGTACAGCCGCCGCAGCCCCGTCCGCTCGTCCGGCTCGCCGTCGACCACCGCGGCCGGCTCGTCCAGTACCACGTAGTCGTACTCCAGCCCCTTCGCCAGCGTCGCCGGAACCAGGGTCAGCCGGGACTCGGCGGTCGTCTCCTCACCGGGGGACAGATACGAGCGGCCTGCCGCGGCCAACGCGTCCGCCAGCGCCGGAATCCGCGCGTCCGCAGCGATCAGCCCGATCGACCCCTCGCGCGCCAGCGACTCCTCGCACGCCGCCAGCACCACCGCGTCCAGCTCCGCCGGATCGCCCACGCTCCGCACCTCCAGCGAACCCGGCGACTCGCGCACCGACTCCACCGCCGCGAGGCCGGGCGAGATCGACGGCAGCAGCCGTGACGCGTACGCGATCACCTCGCGCGGCACACGGAAGCCCGCCGTCAGCTCCTCCACCAGAGCGTCCGGCTTGCCCAGGTGGTGCAGCGCCTGCGCCCAGCTCTCCGTCGACCACGGCGTCGTGCCCTGCGCGAGGTCGCCGAGGACCGTCGCCGAGCCCGTCGTGCAGCGGCGGCCCACCGCCCGGTACTGCATGGGGGACAGGTCCTGCGCCTCGTCGAGCACGACGTGGCCGAGCGAGTGCGTACGCGCCACCAGGTCGCTCGCCTCATCGATCAGCACCGCGTCCGCCGCCGACCACTTCGCGGACTTCACGCTCCGGACCGCCTTCGTCCACAGGATCGTCTTCTGCTCGTCCTCGGTGAGCAGCCCCTCCGCGTGCGCGGCCAGGAAGTCCGCGTCCGCCAGCAGCCGCAGCACCAGCTTGGCCGGTTCGACGACCGGCCAGATCTCCTTCACGGCCGCCTTCACGGCGGGGTTGCGGGCCACCGCGTTCTGCACCCGGTCGTCGGGCGCCTCGCCGGCCTCCTCCATCCGGACCAGGACGGCATGCGCGATGCGCTGCGGAAGCGCCTCGTGGGCGGCCCCGTACCGCATGTCGCGGGCCAGCAGCTCGGTGACGATCTCCTCCAGCTCGTACGCGGGCACCCGCCAGCGGCGCGAACCGCGCACCACCATCACCGGCTCCGTCGGAAGCGTCACATGCGAACGGATCGCCCGGCGCAGCACTTCGGCCATCCGGGCATCGCCCTTGACGACGGCGGCGGCCGCCGTGTCCGTGCCGCGCACCTCGATGTGGGCCGTCACCAGGTCGTCGACGGTCGCCTGCCGCACCTCCAACTCGCCGAGGGCCGGGAGCACTTGCTCGATGTAGTGGAGGAAGGAGCGGTTCGGCCCGATGACCAGCGTGCCGGTACGGGCGAGGCGTTCGCGGTGCGCGTACAGCAGATACGCGACACGGTGCAGGCCGACGGCCGTCTTGCCGGTGCCGGGCCCGCCCTGTACGCAGACTGTTCCGCCGAGGCCGCTGCGGACGATCTCGTCCTGCTCGGGCTGGATCGTCGCGACGATGTCACGCATCGGACCGACACGCGGCCGCTCGATCTCGGCCTGGAGGAGTTTGCTGGTCTGCTCGGCCTCCGTGGGGTCGTCGAGGTGCTCGTCCTCGTACGCGGTCAGCTCGCCTCCGGTGTAGCCGAAGCGGCGGCGCCGGCCGACGTCCTGGGGGTCCTTCCTGGAGGCCCGGTAGAACGGCTGCGAGACGGGCGCACGCCAGTCGATCACCATCGGGTCGCCGTTGGCGTCGTGGACGTGGCGTCGCCCGATGTAGAACTGCTCGCCCTCCCTCGGCTCCCCGCCGCCCTCGGCCGGGGCGCCGTGCGCCGCCTCCTTCGGCGAACCCTCCGCCTGCTCGGCACCGACCGGGTGCAGATAGTCCAGGCGGCCGAAGAAGAGCGGGGTGTGGGCGAGATCGGCGAGGGACTTGATGCGCGCGTCGATCTGGCCCTGCAGGACGACCGCGTTGACCCAGTTCGCGGTGACGTCGCGGATGTCGAGGGCCTGGGCGTCCTCGCGCATGGCACGCAACGCGGAGCGGGACGCGGCGAGATGGGCGCGTTCACGAGCCAGGGGATCGGTGGTGGTGTCGCTTTCGTAGGCGTGCGCGGGCACGGTGTTGCCTCCGGCTTTTCAACGCAGGACGGCGGGCCGCACCTCGCCCCGGTCACGGTTCGGGGCGATGCGGTCCGCTCGGGGATCGGTCACGGGATACGCACGCAGGTGCGCGTACGGCTGTCGGCCGGTTTCCGTCCGGTCGGCGGCGCTCCCCCGGCTGCCGGCGACGGCCGGTACCACGGTGCGGGAGGCGGGCAGACCTGCGAGTCTATCGACCGCTCCCGTAGGGGTCGAACGGTTTGCCGCCGGCCCCGCCCCGTGCCGCCGCGGTCCGTGACCGGGCCCGGCCTTCGGCCGGACGCGCCTCTCCCCGTGGCCGGGCCGTCCCGTAGCGGGTCCGTCCCGTAGCGGGTCCGTCCCGTAGCGGGTCCGTCCCGTAGCGGGTCCGTCGGCGGCGGGTCCTTCCCGTAGGGGACGGCATGCGACCGGAGACCTACACGTACCGCTCCCGGGTTCCGACCGCGGGCCGATGCCCGCACGGGCCCACCGCAGGACCATGGAGACATGAGCACCGTCTCTCTGAACCCCCGCAGGACCGGCCCCGCGCACGGCGCGACCGCGGCAACCGGTCACCGGTACCACCACCTCGTCGGCGACGCCCTGCGCGCCGTCAAGGTCTACGCCCGCGCCGCGTTCGGCGTGGCCGTCCTCGGTGAATACGCGCAGGAGGCAGGCGTCCACCGGCGCGCGCACTGAACGCATGCGGGCGCAGCATGCGGACGCCCACCGGCGCGCGCACTGAGCACGCGCGGGCGCAGGAGGCAGGCGTCCACCGGCGCGCGCACTGAGCACGCGCAGAACGCGGACGTCCACCGTCCCGCGCGCGGGCCTCAGTCCTCGGCCAGCAGCTCGTCCGCGTCCACGATCCGGTAGGCGTACCCCTGCTCGGCCAGGAACCGCTGGCGGTGCGCCGCGAAGTCCTGGTCGATCGTGTCGCGGGCGACCACCGAGTAGAAGCGCGCCTCGTGCCCGTCGGCCTTGGGCCGCAGCACCCGGCCGAGCCGCTGCGCCTCCTCCTGCCGTGAGCCGAACGTCCCCGACACCTGAATGGCGACGGTCGCCTCCGGGAGGTCGATGGAGAAGTTCGCGACCTTCGACACCACGAGGACGCTGAGTTCGCCCTCGCGGAACGCGTCGAAGAGCTTCTCGCGCTGGGCGTTGCTCGTCTCGCCCTTGATCACCGGGGCGTTCAGATGCTCACCCAGCTCGTCGAGCTGGTCGATGTACTGCCCGATGACCAGGGTCTGCTCGCCCCGGTGCCTGCGCACCAGCGCCTCCGTCACGTTCCGCTTCGTCGCGGTCGTCGCGCAGAACCGGTACTTCTCCTCGGTCTCCGCCGTCGCGTACGCGAGCCGCTCCGAGTCCGTCAGATTGACGCGCACCTCGACGCAGTCGGCGGGCGCGATGTAGCCCTGGGCCTCGATCTCCTTCCAGGGCGCGTCGAACCTCTTGGGCCCGATCAGTGAGAAGACGTCCGACTCGCGGCCGTCCTCACGCACCAGCGTCGCGGTGAGGCCGAGGCGCCGCCGGGCCTGGAGGTCGGCGGTGAACTTGAAGACGGGCGCGGGCAGCAGATGCACCTCGTCGTAGATCACCAGACCCCAGTCGCGGGAGTCGAACAGCTCCAGGTGCGGGTAGACGCCCTTGCGGCGGGTCGTCAGCACCTGGTACGTGGCGATGGTGACCGGCCGGATCTCCTTGCGCGTACCGCTGTACTCACCGATCTCTTCCTCGGTCAGCGAGGTCCGCTTCACCAGCTCGTGCTTCCACTGCCGGGCCGAGACGGTGTTCGTCACCAGGATCAGCGTGGTCGCCTTGGCCTCAGCCATCGCACCGGCCCCGACCAGCGTCTTGCCCGCGCCGCAGGGCAGGACCACGACACCGGAGCCGCCGTGCCAGAAGCCCTCGACGGCCTGCCTCTGGTACGGCCGCAGTGCCCAGCCGTCCTCGGCCAGTTCGATGCGGTGCGCCTCGCCGTCGACGTACCCGGCGAGGTCCTCCGCCGGCCAGCCCAGCTTCAGCAGCGTCTGCTTGATCTGCCCGCGCTCCGAAGGGTGCACGGCCACGGTGTCCGGGTCGATCCGTGCCCCGACGAGCGGCTGGACCTTCTTCGACCGGAGGATCTCCTCCAGTACGGGCCGGTCGGTGGAGGTCAGCACCAGACCGTGCACCGGATGCTTGGAGAGCGTGAGGCGGCCGTACCGGGCCATCGTTTCGGCGATGTCGACGAGCAGCGCGTGCGGAACGGGGTAGCGCGAGTACTGCACGAGCGCGTCGACCACCTGCTCGGCGTCGTGCCCGGCGGCGCGCGCGTTCCACAGCCCGAGCGGCGTCAGCCGGTAGGTGTGGATGTGCTCGGGCGCGCGCTCCAGCTCGGCGAAGGGCGCGATCGCACGACGGCAGGCGTCCGCCTGGTCGTGGTCGACTTCCAGGAGCAGCGTCTTGTCGCTCTGGACGATGAGGGGTCCGGTCACGCGCGTCAGCCCTTTCTGCTGCGGGGACGGCCGGGAACGGCCAAACGTCCAGTGTGCCGCATGCGGGCGGTGAGCGGTCGGACTCCGCGGCGACGGACGGACCGGAGCGGGCGGCTGCCGGCCGGTGTGAGCACGGTGTCGCACCGACCCGGAAGGGTGAGAAACCTCTGCGATGTCGTTTGACCGGCGGTATCGTCGAATTCCGACGAAAAACCCTGTCCAGCGACACTGTTCCATGCTTGGAGGAGCTGCCGTGCTGCTTCGGTTCCAGGTCACGAATCACACGTCGCTCCTGGAGGAGCAGGAACTGTCTCTCGTCGCCACCGATCACCACCCGGAGCGCGCCGAGGCGGGACTGGCGGGTGGCGAGTTCCGTGCGGTTCCTGTCGTGGCCGTGTACGGCACCAACGCCTCCGGGAAGTCGAACGTCATCGACTCCCTCGGCTGGATGCGATCGGCGGTGCTTTCGTCGTTCCGCCACTGGGATCCGAGTGGCGGAGTCCCGCGTCGGCCGTTCGCCCTCAGGCGGGACGCGTCCTCGTACCCGAGTTCGTTCGCCGTCGACTTCGGCATGAACGGAGTGCGTCACCAGTTCGGTTTCTCCGTCGATGACGATCGGGTGACCGAGGAATGGCTCTACTACTACCCCGAGGGCCGACAGCGCCGTATCTACGAGCGAGGCTCCGACGACAGCGTCGTTTTCGGACGCTGGCTCACCGGGCGGCGCAAGCTGATCGCCGAACTGCTGAGGCCGAACAGCCTCTACCTGTCGGTCGCGGCGGCCCAGGGGCACGACCAGCTCGGGGAGGTGTTCCGCTGGTTCGGACGCGGTCTGCGGATGGCGACCGATCACGACTTCCCGCAGCGGGTCGACCAGACGGTGCAGCTCTGCCTCGCCGACGATGTGGAGCGCACAACAGCATCGACGATGGCTCTGCTCCGTTTCGCGGATCTCGGTGTGTCCGGGCTGGAGATCAAGGAGCCGGACGAGTGGTCGCAGGAGGACCACAAACGCATCACCCGGGCGCTCAGGGACGCGTTGGGGGAGAAGGTCAGGATCCAGCACGACCCCGGGAAGCGCGTACGCGTCGAGCACCGGACGGCGGACGGAGTCTTCCCGCTCGACCTCGCGCAGGAATCGAGCGGAACCCGAACGTGGATCGGCCTCATCGGCCCGGTGATCACCACACTGGCGCAGGGAGGTGTGCTCTGCGTGGACGAGTTGGACGCACGTCTGCATCCGTACCTCGTGGATGCTCTGGTCGGTATGTTCCAGTCGCCCGAGACCAATCGGACCGGAGCCCAACTGGTGTTCAGCACACACGAGGCGGCTCTGTTGGGCCGGAACGTCCGGACCGAACTCTTCAGGGACCAGGTGTGGTTCACGGAGAAGGATCCGCACACGCTCGCGACGCGGTTGTTCCCCATGACGGAGTTCTCGGTGCGCGATTCCACGGACAACCTGGAGAAGCGATACCTGGGCGGACGCTACGGGGCGGTGCCCCACTTGGACGACGAACTGCTGCGGGACGTCGCCGTGGCAATCCGGCATGGGGGTGGACGTGAAGCGGGGCAAGCCGCTGAGGCGGACGAAGGGCGCACGCCCGGAGCAGCGTAGGTTTCTGGTCCACTGCGAAGGGGAGCGCACGGAGGACCAGTACTTCAAAGGGTTACGGACCGAACTGCGGACGCTGCCCGTCGCCATCTGTCTCGGCGGTGAGCACGGCGAGCCGAAATCGCTTGTCAAGGCGGCGATTGAGCATAAGAAGCGGGCTCTCCGTTCCGCGAGCGACCGGTGGATGGAGTACGACGAGGTCTGGTGTGTGATCGATGTCGAAGCACCCGTTCCGCACGAGGGGCTGGCGGATGCGCTGAAGCTGGCCGGACAGCACGGGATCGAGGTGGCGCTCACCAATCCGTGTTTCGAGCTCTGGCTTCTCCTGCACTTCAAGGACGTGTCGGCCGACGTGCACGTCGGCCGACGTGCACGTCGGCCGACGCACAAAAAGCGCTCGCGGGACTCGACTCCTGCGGCTACTCCGTCAGTCGCAAGCACCTGGCGTACGAGAGTCTGCGCGACGGATACGACCGGGCCGAGGAGCGCGCGCGGATGTTGCGGCGGCAGGGGGCGAAGGGACACGCGGACAATCCGTGGACGGACGTGGACCGGTTGGTCGGGTTGTTGAAGGCGTCACGGTACGGACGGGCCTGAGCACCTCAGGGGTTCCGCAGACGCCACGTCCTGACCGGCACCTCCCGGACGCCGGTCAGGACGTGGCGTCGTCGGCCAGTTCGGCGACGCCGGTGATCCGGTGCAGCGGGTACGTGCGGACCTCGTCCGCCGTGTGGTCGTACGCCGTGACGAACCCGCCCTCGACCCGGACCGGGGCGATGACGCGCTGGCTGGCCGCCCCGTCCGCGTTGACGTAGCCGATCCACAGCGCGGAGCCGGTCATCGCGGCGGCCTGGACCGTGGCCAGGGTCTCGGCGGAGGTCGTACGGGGCAGGGAGCCGGGCGCGTCGGGGGCACCCTGGTCCTTGCGCACCACTGTGGCGGCCGTGTCCCCGGCGCGGATCGCCCGTACCGCCGCGCCGAGCAGCGTGGCGTCCGGGACCGGAGGGCCCTCGGGCACGGGGACGGGGGCCGTGCGGGGCGGGGTGCGGCGGGCGCCCGCGCGGGTGATCAGGACGTCGCCCTCGGCGGATTCGGCGGCCGGTGCGTAGCCCATCTCGCGCAGCCCGTCGAGCAGGGACGCCGGGTCGACCTGGGCGGCCAGGGCCGTCGGCGCGAGGCGGCGCAGGCGCAGAGCGGCCGAGCGCTTGTCGGCGAGGATCTCGTTCAGCACGGCCTCGTCGTCGCAGCGGACGTACGAGGAGCAGGCGCCGATCCGCAGATGGCCGTGGCGGCGGGCGACGTCGTCGATGAGGTAGCTGAGCGGCTGCGGCACCGGCGTGCGGCTGTGGGTGGCGAGGAACGCGTGCAGATCGGCCGCGGACTGCCCGGCGTCCAGGGCTCGGCGCACCGATCCGGGGGTGAAGCGGTAGACCGTCGCGCCGCCCTTCGACTCGATGTCCGCGAGGGCGGAGAGCATGTCCGCCAGGGGGCGTTCCAGCGGGCCGGGGGCGACCGCCGTCAGATCAGCCTGGAGCAGGACGTGGTCCAGCGGCTCCGGGATGAGGGGCGCGAGCAGTGCTGCCGCCTCGGCGGGCCCGGAGTCGAGCAGGGCGCGGGTGTGCGCGGCGAGCGCGCCGCGGCCGGTGATGCCGAGGATCTCGGACTCGTTCAACGTCCACAGGGCGATCCGGGACCTCAGGTCGGAGGTGTCTCCGGTGCTGGTGGAGGCGCCGCGCAGGGGGCGTTCCCAGCGCAGCCGGGCGAGGACCGTCGCCGGGTCGGGGGCGGTGCCCGGTTCCAGGGCGGCGAGGAGGGCGAGGACCCGGTGGCGTACCCCGGGGGCGGCGGAGCGGTCGAGGTCGGGGCCGAGGGCGGACAGGGCACGGCCCTTGGCGTCCTGGCCGCCGACCAGTCCGGGGGTGCGGGTGGCGGCGAGCCAGGCGGTGGCCAGGCGCGTCCAGCGGTCCTGGGCGGGGAGTTCGGCCCAGTCGTCGTACGCGGGCGTCGGCGCGTACCGTTCGTCGGCCTCGCCGTCGGAGGCCAGCAGCCCGGCCGCGTAGGCGAGTTCGACCCAGAACGCGGCGACCGGTTCGGATACGTCGAGGGCGGTGGCGGTTCTCTTCAGCTCGCGGACGCTGAGCCCGCCGGCGCGCAGTATCGGGGGGCCACCGCCGTTCCAGCTCTTCAGCAGGTCCTCGACGGTGCTCACCGCCAGGAACGCCTGCCCGGCCGCGGCGCTGTCCACAGCCTGGGGATCGCGTTTCGCGACCGGCTCGACGGCGGGCGGCAGGGGTTCCGGTACCCGGTGGGCCCGCCCGGCCCGCAGGTGCAGGGCGGCCTCGCGGGGCAGTACCACGGTGCGGGTCGACACGGGCAGCAGCAGTCCGCGGTCGCGCAGCCACTGCACGGGCGGGGCGGGGTTCGCCGTCACTTCGCCGTACGGCGGTCCCCACACCAGCCGGTCCAGTACGGACAGGGCCTCGGCGGGGGCGGTGTCCAGCAGCGCGGCCATCCTGGCCCGGTCGGTGAAGAGCGCGGACAGGGACGTCACGGCGGAGACCGGGTCATGGGTGGTGGGCAGTCCGGCGGCTGCCAGGATGTCCTGGATGCGGCCCGGTGACATTCCGGCGGTCGCCTCCGCGACGGTCGGGCCGAGGCCGGTCGGGGAGGGGTGCTGCGGGGACGGCGCGAGGATTTCGCGCGCGGTACGCACCAGCCGCAGCCGGTCGTCGTCGCCCCAGACGAGGGCCTGTTCGCGCAGAGTGGCCAGAGCGGTGGGCAGCGCGTCCTCGATCGCCGCGCCCGCGTCGTCACGGTGCTCGCCGTCGCCCCGGCCGTCGCCGGTGAGGAGGCCGAGCAGCGTCTCGTACGGGGCGGGATCGGGTGCCACGGCCAGCGCTTCGGCGGCCTGCAGGGCGAACCGGTCGAGGTGCTCCAGCGCGCGGACGACGGAGGCACGCGTGCCGGCTCTCGTGGCGAGCTGAGTGATGTCGCCCGGTACGGGGGTGAGGAGATCGGGGCGGGCGCGCAGCAGCCCCGCCAACGACGCGTCGTCCCGGGCGCGGAGAGCTTCGGCGAGCGTCCGCGGTGGTGTGGTCATCCCCATCCGTCCCACGGTAGTCGCTCCGGACAGGCCCGAGGGCGCTACCGTCGGTGCAAGGCGGTAGAGGGGAACCATCGCGTGGGGATCGAGAGCGACCAGCTCGTCTACGACTATCTGAGCCGTGTCGGGGACGTGGCGCAGCAGCAACAGCTGTCCTCGGGCGTCCGGATGAGGCTCGTCTCGACGCTGCGGAGCGAGATCGACCGGCAGCGCGGAACGCAGTCCGCGGACACCCCGGCGGCGGTCCGCCGCATCATCGGGAGGCTCGGCACACCGGATGAACTGGTCGCCGCCGCGGCCGCGTCGGCGGGCGGGGCGGTGGAGCTGCCGCAGCAGCCGGACCCTGCCGCGGGTGCGGGGCGCGGCATCCCCCGCCCGCGCCCCGCACGTACGGGGATGCTCCGGAAAGACGGTTTCGGCAAGGGCGCGTCGCGGGCGCGTGCGGAGGGGGCGGAGGGGCCGGCCGCGGAACAGGAGCCTGCGGCCGGATCCACGGACCCGGCAAACTCCGCGCACCCGTTGGACTCGGCCGACCCGGCGGCTCCGGGAGCCGCGGCCGGGCGGGGGTCGTCGCCCGGGCAGGCGCCTTCGCCTCCGCACATGGCCGGTACGGACGAGCTGGGGCCGTCCGGGGGCGAGCCCGACTGGTGGCGGATCGAGCCGGGGCCGTTCGGCGCGGGCGTCGATGTGCCGGGGTTCGTCGGCGGCGTCGAGATCCCGGAGATGATGGGGCAGCCCCGGTCCGGGGACACCGTGCCGCACCCGCGCACGGACGACGCGGTGGTGGACGAGGACGACGGCGTTCCCGAGGACGGCCCCACCGAGGAGGCCGTGCGGCGCAGGTGGCGTCCGCGCCTCGGCCGTCGCGCGCCGCGCGAGGGCGGGACGAAGGGCCGCGGATTCTCCCACCCGTTGCTGCTGCTCGCCGCCGCGCTGCTGGTCGCGGGCGCCGTGCTGGGCTCCTGGCCGGCCCTGGCGGGCGGCTGGCTGCTCGCGTACGGCTCACGCAAGCTGACCCGCACGGAGGCGAAGTGGGCCGTGCTGGGGCTGCCGGGCGTGGTCGCGGCGGCTGCCCTGGTCTGGCTGTGGGGCAGAACCGAGAACCGCTGGGGCGAGCCCATCGGGGACGGGCAGATGAGTGCGGTGATGGGCCAGACGTGGCCGTGGGTGGTGCGGGGGGCGGCCGTCGCCTCCGCGCTCTACCTGGTCTGGAGGGCGCGGAGGCCACGGTCGTGAGAATCCGGGCGTCACACCGTCACCGGCCCGGGGCGCCGACGGTGTGAGGGCGCGAGGCCACGGCCGTGAAAGCCCGGACGTCGGCCCGTCACCGGTCCGGACGTCGACCCGGGTGTCAGCCCGTCGTCGGCCCGTCACCGGCCCGGGCGTCAGCCCGCCGTCGATCCGGACGTCAGCCCGTCATCTTTGCCTGGAACTCGTCGAGGATCTGGTCCGCGGCCGTGTACCCGATGCCCGCGATCCACAGGCGGTCGTCGACCGTGAAGACCTTGCCGTTCCGGGACGCCGTCAGTCCCTTCCACAGGCCGCTCTTCGTCGTCTTGGTCGTGCCCGCCTTCGCCGGGTCGCCGTACGTCGACGTGAAGATGACGTCCGCGTCCGCGAGGTCGATCTTCTCGGGTGACACGTCGTACGAGAAGCCGTCCTTGGCCTTGTCCGTGATCGCCGGGCGGCCCACGCCGAGGTCGGCGAGGATCGATCCGATGTAGTTCTGCTTGCCGTAGATGCGGATGTCGGCGCCCTCGACGAAGCGGACGAAGTTGACGTCCGTGGCGGCTGCCTTCTCCTTGCCGCCGATCGCCTCGGTCACCTTCGCGACATGGGCTTCGTACGCGGCTATGGCCTTCTTCGCCTCGGCCTGCTTGCCGAGCGCCTCCGCGTGCGTCTGGAGGTTCTCCTTCCAGGCGGTTCCGGTGGCCTCCGTCATCACGGTGGGAGCGATCGCGCTGAGCTGCTCGTAACGGTCGCCGTCCCGGACCTTGCTGGTGAGGATCAGGTCCGGCTTCAGCGAGGCGACGGCCTCCAGGTTGGGGTTGGCGATCTCGCCGACCTCCTTGATGTCCTTCGTCCGGTCCGCGGGCAGGTAGGAGGGGAAGCCGTCCTCCGTCGCCGAGTGCGTCGCACCGACGGGCTGCACGCCGAGCGTGAGCGCGGAGTCGAGCTCACCGGTGTCGAGGACCACGACACGTTGGGGGGTGACGGGGACCTTCACGTCACCCATGGCCGTCGTGACGGTACGGGTCTTCGCGGCAGCGGCGTCGCCGTCGTTCTTGTCACCGGAGTCCGAGGAACCACAGGCGGAGAGC
This sequence comes from Streptomyces sp. NPDC058051, assembly GCF_042885475.1. NCBI lineage: Bacteria > Bacillati > Actinomycetota > Actinomycetes > Kitasatosporales > Streptomycetaceae > Streptomyces > Streptomyces sp. NPDC058051. The sequence goes on along the minus strand of NZ_JBHVRW010000019.1, from coordinate 110,383 downwards.
GTGAGGGCGCCGGCCAGGGAGAGCGCGCCGAGGGCGAGGCCGCGGCGGCGGGTGAACGTGGTCATGAACTGCCTTTCGTCGGGGTCGGGGTGAGGAGGCACAGAAGGACCGGCGCGGCCCGGACATGGGCCTCACGCCACCGGGAGCAGGCACGGGTCACGTCGCCGGAGCGGGCACGGGACACGCCACCGGAGCGGGCACGGGACACCTCGCCGGAGCCGACACGGGGTGCGCGCCACCGGAGCCGACCCGGGGTCACGTCGCCGGCGCGGCCTGCCACGGCGCGCCCGGCACCACGAGCGGCGAACCCGTCACGGGGCACGGGACGATCACCGCGTCCAGACCGAAGACGTCGTGTACGAGATCGGCGGTGACGACGTCCTTCGGGTGGCCCTCGGCCACGATCCGGCCCGCCTTCATGGCGACCAGGTGGTCCGCGTACCGGGCGGCCTGGTTGAGGTCGTGGAGCACGGTGACGACGGTCCGGCCGCGGCTGCCGTCCGCCGCCCGGGCGGTGAGCCGGCGCACCAGGTCCAGGACCTCCACCTGGTGGGCGATGTCGAGGTACGTGGTCGGCTCGTCGAGCAGCAGCAGATCGGTCTCCTGGGCGAGGGCCATCGCGATCCAGACCCGCTGGCGCTGCCCGCCGGACAGCTCGTCCACCGACCGGTCGCCGAGCGCGGTGACGTCCGTACGGTCCATCGCGTCCGTCACCGCGCGCTCGTCCTCCTCCGACCACTGCTGCCACCAGTGCTGGTGCGGCTGCCGGCCACGGGCGACAAGATCGGAGACGGTGATGGCCTCGGGGGCCACCGGGGTCTGCGGCAGCAGCCCGATCGACTGCGCGATCCTGCGCGTGGGGATCTTCGACAGTTCGGTGCCGTCCAGGAGGACGGCCCCGCCGCGCGGCTTGAGGAGCCGGCCGAGCGCGCGCAGGGTGGTCGACTTGCCGCAGGCGTTCGGCCCGACGATGACGGTGACCCGGCCGTCGGGAACGGCGAGGTCCAGCTCCTGGACGACGGTGCGGTCCTCGTACGCGAGCGTCAGCTCCCGCGCCGTGAGGCGGCTGGTCGCGGTCGTCGTCGTGGCGGACGTACGGGTCGAGCTCATGCGGTGCCTCCTGTACGGCCGCGACCGCCGCCGTGACCGCGGATGATCAGCCAGATCAGATACGGGGCGCCGACCGCCGCCGTCAGAACGCCCACCGGCAGCTCGGTGGGCGAGAAGAGCTTGCGCGCCAGCAGATCCGCGAAGACCACGATCACCGCGCCGAGCAGCGCCGAGCAGAACAGCGGAATCTGCGCGGTACGGGTCATCCTGCGGGCGATCTGCGGGGCGAGCAGCGCCACGAAGTCGACCGGACCGGCCGTCCCGGTCGCCACGGAGGCCAGGATCACGCCGAGCGCGACGAGCCCCAGCCGGACCCGTCCCAGCCGCACCCCGAGGGCCGTCGCGGTGTCGTCGTCCATCGACACGGTGCGCTGGGCGCGGGCGGCCCACAGGACGGCCGGCAGCAGGACCAGCAGCGCCCAGCCGATCGGTGCGGCCTGGGACCAGCCGCGGCCGTTGAGCGAGCCCGTCATCCAGATCTGTGCCTGCTGCGCGACCAGGTAGTCGCCCTTCGTCAGGAACAGGGTGGTGACCGACCGCAGCGCGATGGCGAAGCCGATGCCGATGAGGACGAAGCGGGTGGCGTGCAGCCCGCCGCGCCAGGCGAAGACGTACACGAGCGCCGCCGCGGCCACCCCGCCGATGACGGACAGGTACGGCAGCATGGTGTACGAGGTGACGCCGAAGGTCATCGCGCCGACCGTGAGCGCGCTCGCGCCCTGGCTGATGCCGATGATGTCGGGGCTGGCCAGCGGATTGCGGGCGACGGTCTGGATCAGCCCGCCGGCGATCCCGAACGCCGCACCGACCAGCAGGCCCACGACCATGCGCGGCAGCCGCAGCGTGCCGACGACCAGTTCGTCCGCCGACGGCTGCCCCAGGATCACCTTCACGACCTCGCCGGGCGCGACGAAGCTCTCGCCGACGCAGAGGTAGGTGACACAGACAGCGGCCAGCAGGACGACGAGGACGGCGGCGACGACGGCCGCCCGCCGGTGCAGCAGGAACCGGCCCCGCGCCCCGATCCGCACGACGTGGTATCCGGCGGGCCGCACCCGGACCGTGGTGTCACTCATGCGGGGACCGCCTTCCGGCGTACCAGCGCGACGAGGAACGGAACGCCGATCAGGGCCGTCATCACGCCTGCCGGGACCTCGCTCGGCGGGAAGACGATACGGCCGATGACATCGGAGACGAGGAGCATGACGGGTCCGATCAGCGCGGCCATCGGCAGGACCCAGCGGTGGTCGCTGCCGACGATCGCGCGGGCGATATGGGGGACGGCGAGTCCGATGAACGCGATCGGGCCGGCCGCCGCGACGCCGACACCGGTCAGCAACGTGGCTCCGACGCCGCCGACGACGCGTACCGTCGCGACCTTCTGTCCGAGCCCCTTCGCCACGTCCTCGCCGAGCGCCAGCGCGTCGAGCCCGCGGGCGACGGACAGCACGAGCACGGTCCCGATCAGCATGAACGGCCAAATCTGCTGGGCCACATCGGCCTCGCGTCCGGCGATCGAGCCGACCTGCCAGAAGCGGAACTCGTCCAGCGCGGACGCCTTGGTCGTCAGGACCGCCGTCGTCACCGACACCAGCAGCGCGTTGATCGCGGCGCCGCCGAGAGCGAGCTTCACGGGGGTGGCGCCCCCGCGCCCGCTGGACGCGACGGCGTACACGGCGACGGAGGCGATCGCGGCGCCGGTGAACGCGAACCACACGTACCCCGTCAGGGTGTGGATCCCGGCGTACGCGATGGCCAGCACCACGCCCACCGAGGCGCCCTGGCTGATGCCGAGGATGCCGGGGTCGGCGATCGGGTTACGGGTGATGCCCTGGAGCACCGTGCCCGCGAGGGCCAGCCCCGCGCCGACCATCAGCCCGATCAGGGTGCGGGGCACCCGCATGTTCCGGATGACTTCGGCGGCGTCGGAGTGCCCGCCGTGCAGCAGGGCGTCGACCACCTCGGACGGGGGTATGGAGCGGGCCCCCACGGCAAGGCTGAGAAGTATCGCCACGAGCAGCGCCGCGACGGCCGCCGCCGTCGCGAGTGCGCGTCTGGAGCGGCGTGGAGCGGCGGCTGACATCGGACCCAATCGGAAGCGAAACAAAGTTAGGCTTGGCTAAGTCTAAGCATCGCCGTTCCGGCACCCCAGTCCCCCTGCCAGGACGCCGCCGCACCCGGTGCCGCGACAATGGATGACATGCCTGCGTACCCGCTGACGGTCGGCTTCGACCTCGACATGACACTCATCGACTCCCGGCCCGGCATCAAGGCCGCCTATCTGGCGCTTTCCGCCGAGACGGGGACGCCGATCGACACGGATCTGGTGGTGAGCAGGCTCGGCCCGCCGGTCGACGACGAGCTGCGGAACTGGTTCCCGGCCGACGTGGTGGCCGCGACCGCCGACCGCTACCGGGAGATCTATCCCGCCCACGCCATCGCCCCGAGCCTCGCGCTGCCGGGCGCCCGGGAGTCGGTCGCGGCGATCCGCGAGCGGGGCGGCCGGGCGATAGTCGTCACCGCCAAGTACCGGCCGAACGCGGAACTGCACCTGGCGCACCTCGGGATCGAGCCCGACGCGTTGATCGGCGGCCTGTGGGCGGAGGCCAAGGGCGAGGCGCTGCGCGAGCACGGCGCGCACGTGTACGTGGGCGACCACGTCGGGGACGTACGGGGCGCCCGCACGGCCGGGGCCCTGTCGGTCGCGGTCACCACGGGTCCGTGCGACGCGGAGGAACTACGGGCGGCCGGGGCGGACGTCGTCCTGTCCGCGCTCACGGAGTTCCCGGCCTGGCTGGACGGGTACGCGGCGTAGGCCCTCCGGCGGGAGCGGGGGCGCTTTCACCAGGGGCGTCCTGGCCGGCGTGTCCGGCCTCTGCCGGGCGCCGGTCAGATGCTCGTTGATCTGCCGGAGGCGTTCCCAGGCGGCGGGATCGGTTCCGTCGCCGAGTGTGTAGTGCAGGGCGGGCCGGGCTGCCGGGCCGAGCCGGGCAGGCGTCGTGCCGGCGAGGGTCTGGCGGGTGTGGTCGGGGCCGAGGTCGGCGACGGCGTCGGGGCCGAGGGTGAGACCGAGCGGCACGGGCGGCGGCTCGTAGTGGGCCGGGGTGGTCAGATCCGCGCGTGCGGTACGGAGCTGGCCGATCATCGTGGCGAGGTTGTGGCCGGTGGCCAGGGACTCGGCCAGCTCGGGAAGGACGTCCGACGGAACGTTCCGTCCGGCTCCGTATCCGATGGCCAGAGTGATGTGCTCCTCGACGCCGAGAGGCGTGCGGGCGGTGCGCACGGTGGCGATCGCGGGGTGGTCGGGGGCGCCGACGGCGACGATCCAGGTGGGCTGGGACCGTTGGGCGCGGGTGCGAGCCAGGTCGGTCAACTGCCGTGTGGACCACGGGACGTTGATGGGTTCTGCGGTGGCCCATCCGGCGGGGGCGGCTCCGGTGAGCGTGCGCCAGGCCAGTTCCAGGGCACCACCGAGGACGAGCCGTTCATCGGGCGGGTGGACCGTGCGGACGGAGAGCAGCAACTGCCGTTCCCCTTCCCTGCCGGCTTGGGTCCGGAAGGTGTCCGCGATCCGGGGGCCCTCGCCGGTGACAGGGGCGAAGTACCCGCCGTGCCAGTGCAGTACGGCCCCGGAGAGTCCGTCGTAGTACCCGCACGCGGGGTCGCGCACGACCCAGCGGGAGGGCAGCCCGTCCAGCAACGTGCGGGCAGGGAACGTGAGCCGGGTGCCGGGCGGGGTGAGAATCTGCAGTTCACGCCCGGTGCGGGCCGCGTTGCGCACCACGTCGGTCAGCCAGGTAGTGGCAGCGATCACGGGGCGGCCCTGGATGACGACAGCCGCCTTGTCGGTGAGGATGTCGACGCCCATGGGGGCTGCCGTCGTGGTGGCGTCGGCGAGGTCGGCCACGACGTCGGTGTGACCGGCCCGGCGCGGCCAGACGGTGCCGCCGAGCACGGCCGTCAGGCGCCCGGCGACGGACCCGGCCAGCCGCCCGGCTTCCTCCACCGCCGTGGTCGCCCGCGCCTCGGTCCACCACACGGGCGACTCCGCGCACACGCTCGACCCGAGCAACCGGTCCACCTCACCCGGGACTTGGATGTACCGGGGCGCTTCGAGCGACACCAACGCCTGCCCGGCAGCGGTGCACAACTGCGCCACCGCCCCGCCGGCCTCACGGTTCACCCGCAGATCAGGACCACCGGCGTGCAGCCCGGCCAACAGCGTGCGGGTATCCGGCATCTGCGGGGTGAGAGCGATGACGTCCTGGGTCATTGACTGCTTCCTGGAGCACTGAACCGCATCATTCCTCTTCACTGGTGCGAGATGCCAACCCCAGCGCGAGCTCCGCACTGGCAAGCATTCTCGCGATCTCAATGGGAAGATTTTTGAACTCGGCCATCACAACATCTGCAGGGTCAATTTTACGACTCCCCCCGTCACGACCTTCCACCTCGATGACATAGCGATAGCCACGAGGTACGGCCGGGTCATCGACCACAACCCAACGGCCCCCATGTCCCTGGATCAGGAAATCCGAAACATACGACATCAAGTCACTGTGCAGCGTCGCCCAGTCTGATTGCTCGAACTGATCGAGAGGGAGACGTGATACGTAATTCTGCAGAGCAGGAATCAGACTCAGCGGATCCCTGACATACACAGCCGGAAGAACTCCCAGCATGTCAGCGATTTCGATGACCGTCCGACGCCCCTCTTCAGCCCAACGCTCAAGATCCGGCTCCGGAGCACCCGACTTCATCATTTCCGACACCTTCCGCTACAACTGACACTCACTTGGGAGCAGGCCCGTACTCAACAAAAACAATTCGAGCCTGCACAAGATAATTCCGGAGAGCCTGAGATGGAGGCGCATCCATGAATACCCACCGGGGATCGTAACCCGGATCCATCCGCCGCAGCGTGAGATCTTTATTGATCTGCTCCATCATACCTGCATTCATAGGCACTTCCCCCTTTACTGTCCGACTCGTCCCATCAGAGAGCTTAATCGTTCGGAATTGCAGGTAGTGTTTGACTTCTACGGCCAAAGTGCGGCCGTCCGGCAAATCAACGGGAACGTCCACCTTGCGGCCGCCCGGGGCTTCGACAGGATAGTAGGGGTGGTCATGGGTCGGAACAGGGAAGTGCCACTCAGGCCCACCACCGAACATTTCTCGTCCTATCTCCTCCGCCATGGTGTAACGGTGGCGTCCCGCACGCAGGGCACGCAGTTGGCGTAGAGACAGTTGAGCCTCCCCGGGCGGCAAGGTCGGGCGTGTGAAGTCGGGTTCGCCGGCCCCTTCGCCGTCACCGTGTTGCCCCGCATCATGGTGCGTTCCCACTGAATCGACTGCAGTCGGCTCTCCATGCTGCTCACCCGATTCAGGCACGTCCCCGTGAGTACCGCCATCCCCAGATGTCGACTCATGAGAGCCACCGGTGTCAGCTCCCTCTGATCCGTCAGCCCTGTCCGAGCCGCGCCCGGCTCCTTGGCCATCCACACGCGCGTCTCCGGGCCGAGCATCACGACTTGAGGAACCACTCCCCTGATGACCGCCATCGCCTACGCCCCTCGCACCCGCGGGAGCCGACACTCTGTCGGGCGAGCGCGCCCCCGGGCCCGCATCGTGCGTGGCGGAGCCGCCACCGCCCGGGCCACCACGCCTGTGCTCACTGCGCACATCGCCGCCCCCTCCTGCCGAACTGTCGTGGCCCGCCTGCGGCGGCAGGCCCTCCCCCCTGCGGGCCGCGCCCTCGCCGGCTCGGGCACCTGCACCAACCAACTCGCGGTCGTCGGGGCCGGTACCAACCGATCGTTCTGCGGCGGCGGGCTCGTGCGGCACCGGGGCGGTGTTGGGCGTGCCGTCCCGGTCGAGTGGGATGAGGTTGCCGTCCTTGTCGACCCGGTAGCGGTCGCTGAGGTCGAAGGCGCCGTCGGGGAACTTCGTTTTCGGCAGTTGGAGGTGGTCGCTGACGTTGGCCAGGACCTGGGAGACCTTCGGCAGGTCCGAGAGGGCCTTGGCCGCCTTGAAAGCGCCGCCGAGGGGGTCGAGGGCGTCACCGATCCTCGCCACGGTGCCGGCCGCCTTCGCGAACGTGCCGCCCTTGCCGAGCTTCGAGGCGGCGCCCAGGGGGCCGGCAGCGAGGGTGAGTATGTTGAAGGAGACCACGGCATGTGCACGCGCGGGATCCTCCTCCCACGTGTCGTACGCGATGAACTGCTTGCCGAACTCTTTCGCGTACGCCTTGCTGTCGCGCTGCCAGCCGGACAGGTGATCGCCCTGCCCGAACAGGTCCATGCCGTAGGCATAGCCGCCGACAGCCGTGCGCCTGAGCCCGTCCCATGCCTGGTCACGGGCTTCTCCTCCGTGAAAACCGATCAGCGTGCCCAGGCCGTCGATGCCGCCCCAGATGCTGTCCTTGGCGATGCCGTCCCACGCCCAGCTCTTGGCCCCGTGCCCCCACCACTCCAGACTCCACCGCTCGTAGGTACGCCCCTCCGGGCTGCCCCACGGCAGGTCCTTCATGTCCTTGAGCTCGTCGGCGCTCTGGCCGTACATGCCGAGCCCGTGGGTGCCGTCGTCCACGACCCACTGCGGGCGGCAGGCTCCCGGACTGATCGCGTTGATCTTGTTGGCGGCATTGCGCTCGGCTTCCTGGAAGCCCTCACGCGCTGCCGCCACCCCGTCCATCAGCGCCTGATGCGCATCCGTCCTGGCCTGGTCCTCGGTCCAGTCGTCCTCGCCCCGCACGCTGTCGACGAAGGTGAACGCGTCCAGCTTCAGCTGCCCCAGCCGGTCCGCGTGCGGCCTGGCCTCGAAGACGAACGTGTCCAGGGCATCGGCCAGCGCCTCGATGTTCCCCGCGAACTCCTCGGACGTGTCCATCACCGGCTGCGTGGAGGAGAACAACCGGTCGGCCTCAGGAGCCTTGTAATACGCGGCCGTCGCCTGGAAGCGCGAGTGGACGTCCTTCCCTCCGGACCGGATACCCGTCGCATGCGTACGCAGCGAGGACGCGGCCTTCTCCAACTGACCGAAATCACCCGTGTACTGAGGAATCCCACCCGGTTCGATCACGCCGGCTACTCCCCGCCCTTGTGGTCCGCCTTCTGCCCGACCGCCCTGATCTCGGCGGGAGTAGGCGCCTTCGCCGCATCGCGCTGGGCCTGGGCCGCCATGGCCAGGTCGCCCTCGATGTACTCGGTGACGGCCTCGACCGTCCCGTCCATGGTCTTCTTCGTACGGGCCGCCATGAACCGGATGCTGTACTCGTTGTCCGAGACGAAGTTGACCACCGCGGCCCCCACCGGCCCCGCGGGCGCCTCACCGCAGTACGGCCCGCTGATCGTCCCCGCGGACAGCGCGGCATCCTCCACGCTCACCCCGTAGCCGCTGACACCCTTACCCAGGTCCTCCGACGCCAGCCCCACCAACGACAGAACAGACTCCACCCCGCTCGGCCTGATGTCCCACCCGGTCATGCCGCCCCCTCGACTCTCACGGCGCCCGGTCCGCCGAGGCCATCGGCACGCCCCGCGTGCGACGTCGGCCGGACCGGATATGTCCCCTGTCCCCTGCCCCCGTACACGCCGCTTCCCCGCGCGTTCGATCATGTCTATCAAGGGTTTCGTTGCATGAGCAATGGAATTCCAGCCAAAGGGAAAGACGCCGAACCTCATCCTTCACTCGACTCGCTGAGCGCCTTCTCCTGCCGTGACAGGCAAGTTGGAGGGAGGACGTCCCCGTCACTCCCTGCCGCGCCATCAGCCAGGAACGCCCCCGTCATTACCTCAGCGAACAGTGTGCCGTTGAGCGAGAGGCGGGCATCACGTGCCGTCCGACACGGGCAGAACGGCTTGTACGAGGCCGGGCAACACAGGTCGTCCGAGGCCGGGCCAGACGGGTCGTCCCAGGCCGGGCAACACAGGTCGTCCCAGGCAGATCAGCCCGTCCACCGCAGCAGCCCGTAGAGCAGTTGCGTCGCGCCCGGCATGAAGCGCGAGCCGTGGTGATAGACGGGATCCATGGCGGCGACGATCAGGCGGCCCGGCGTGGACACGAGGTCTTCGTAGAGGAGGACCTGTTCGCGCTGGGGGTCTCCGCCCTGTTCCCGGACCGTGTAGGCGAGCGGGGTCGCGCCCGCCGGGGGCTTCAGGAGCCCGTGGTAGTGCCAGCGGACAGCACGCTCCGAGAGGAAGTCCCACGCCTCGTGGCCCTCGTGGGCGCGGCGTACGCCGTTGTCGTCGCCGGTGCGCCACCACCAGAAGTTGGTCTCGGCGGGCTCGCAGGCGTCCAGGCCGGGAAGCCAGCCGGTGATGTCGTTCTCGCCGAGGACCACGACGGTTCCGCCGCGCTCGGCGACCGTCAGCAGGGCCGGTGCGGCCTTCGCCAGCAGGCCGGGGTGAAGGCGGTCGGAGACGATCAGGGTGTCGACGCCTGCGAAGTCGTCCTCGCCGGCCTCCGGGAGGTAGATCGCGTGCGGGCGCCACGCCTGGACGGCCGGGTCGGCGAGGGTGGCGAGTTGGGAGAAGGATCCGCCGTGCAGGAATCCGAGGGTGGGCATCACAGGGCTCCTTCCAGCCAGGCGAGAAGACGGGGACCGAGGGTTCGGGTGGTGCGGTCGGGGTCGCTGAAACCGATCAGATCGTTTCCGGCATGGGCCATCACGGCGCCGGCCCCGAGCGGGTAGACGATGTCGATCGGGAGGGCGTGCGGGCCTATGCCGTTGATGACCTGGCCGTCTTCCGGGACGTGGGAGTGGTATCCGCGGCCGTAGAAGCCGGCCACGCCGACGCGGGCGAGTGCGTCGCCGACCGGGGTGCCGGGGACGCCGGTGCGGAAGAGGAGTTCGTGGAAGTCGACGCCCTCCCAGACCGGGTGCGGAGTGACCTGCGTGATCCGCAGGTCGGCGGGGCCGTGGAAGTCGAGTGCGCGCCAGGGGCCGAGTCCGGGAAGGAAGGGGCGTATGACGTGTCCGTTGACCAGGACGCGGCCTCCGGCGCGGACGAACCGTTCCAGCAGGGCGGTGCGGCGTTCCAGGAAGATCTGGTCGCAATTGAGGGAGAGCATCAGGCCCTTGACCTCGCCGCCGAGGAGCAGATCCTCGTCGAGGTCGTAGAGGTCGACCGGGTCGAACGGCGGGGCGTCGGACATCTCCCCGTACGGGTACGGACCCATGGTGACGTGGCGGACGGGGGTCACTCTGCGGCCTCCTGAGAAGCGGACAACGAAGCGGACGGCGAACGGGACGACGAACGGGACGACGAGGGGGACGGCGAGACAGACGGCAAAGGGGGCGTCGAGGCGGGCGCCAACCCGGACGTCGTAGCGGACGTCATAGCGGACCTCGTCGCGGACGTCGTAGCGGACCTCGTCGCGGACGTAGGGGAGTTACGGCCAGGGCCGAGGTCGGGCACGACCACGACGCGCGGCCCGCGTGGGCCCTCGACCGGGGCGGTGACGACGGGTATGCCGTACAACTGGCCGAGCGCTTCGGCGTTCAGCAGCCCGGCGGCCGGGCCCGTGCGGACGTCGTCGGACCCGAGGACGAGCACCGCGTCGTCGGCCAGGTGCAGGGCGTGGTCCGGGTGATGCGTGGTGAGGACGATGCCGAGGCCGGAGGCCGCCAACTCCTGCAACAGGGTCAGGACACGGGCCTGGTTGCGCAGGTCGAGGGCGGAGACCGGCTCGTCGAGGACCATCACCCGGCACTGTGCGGTGAGGGCCCGCGCGATCAGGGTCATCTGTTGCTCACCGCCGGAGAGTTCGGCGTAGGAGCGGTCGGCCATGTGCGCGATGCCGACCCGTTCCAGGGCTTCGGCGGCCAGTTCCCGGTCACGGCGACCGGGCGTGGCGTACGCCTTGAGGTGGCGGGAGCGGCCCATGAGGACCATGTCGGCGACGGAATAGCCGAAGGCCGAGCTGTGCGACTGCGGTACGTACGCCACCGGCGAGGTGGCCGTGACCTCCCCTTCGGTGGGCGTGAGGAGGCCGGCCAGGATGCGCAGCAGGGTGGACTTGCCACGGCCGTTGGGGCCGAGGACGGCGAGGACGCGGCCCTCCTCGGCGTCGACGTCGACGCCCCGGAAGACCCACCGGCCCTGGGTGTAGCGATGGCCGAGGCCGCGAGCGCTGATCACTGTGACCACATCCGGTTCCGCGACCTGGCGAGCAGGACGATGAAGAAGGGGGCGCCGATCACCGCGGTGAGGATGCCGAGCGGCATCTCGGCGGCGGTCAGGGTGCGGGACACGGTGTCGATCACGGTGAGGTACGCGCCGCCGATGAGAAAGGCCGCGGGCAACTGCACCCGGTGATCGCTGCCGGTCCACAGCCGGGCCAGGTGCGGGACGACCAGGCCGACCCAGCCGACCAGCCCGGCCACGGCCACGGAGCCGGCGGTCATCAGCGCGACGGCGCACAGCAGCACACCGCGGGTGAGGCGGGGCGGGACACCGAGCGCGACGGCGTCGTCGTCACCGAGCGAGAGGATGTTGAGCCGCCACCGCAAGGCGAGGATCACGGCTGCGCCGAGCAGGATCGGGACGGCCGCGGTGACCACCTTGGCGTAGGTGGCGGTGGCGAGCGAGCCGAGAAGCCAGAAGACGATGGACGGCAGTTCCGACTCGGGATCGGCGACGTACTTGGCGAAGGAGACCAGCGCGGTGAAGAACGCGCCGGTGACGGTGCCGCTGAGCACGATCATCAGGATCGGGTTGCCGGTGTTCAGCCGTCCGATCAGCATGACGACGGCGAGGGCGAGCAGACCGAAGCCGAAGGCCCCGCCGACCACCGCGGCCGAACCCAGCCCGAGGAGCAGGGCGAGGACGCCGCCGAACGACGCACCGGACGCGACGCCGATCACATCGGGGCTGACCAGCGGGTTGCGGAACACGCCCTGGAGGGCGGCGCCGCCGAGCGCGAGCCCGCCGCCGACCAGGAGGGAGAGCAGGACGCGGGGAAGCCGGACGTCGAGGACGACGGTCTGTTCCTGAGCGGTCCACGTCTCGCCGACCGGGAAGACCTGGCCGGCGAGCAGGCGGATGATCTCGTTGGGCGGGACCACGTAGCGGCCCAGAGCGAGCGCGACCAGGGACACCAGCAGGGTGGCGGCGACGAGCAGCGGGAGGTGGGGGATCCGGCGTCGCGCGGGGGCTCCCCCGGCGGTCGTGGGAGCCTCCGCCGTGAGGTCAGGCGCGGAAGCCGGCATAGCTCGCGCTCTTCGCGTTCATGTCCATGCGCAGGATGCCGTCGGTCTCGGTTGCGGAGATCGCATAGCCGTAGAGCCGGTCGAAGGTCTCCTTGATCTGCGTGCGCAGACCGTTGCGGGCAGCCAGTTCCGGGTGCAGGACCTGGGCGACCCAGCGCCACATCAGCGGGGACTCGCAGCACGGCGGATCCCACCGGTAGCCGCCCAGCGGCACCTTGTAGACGCGGCGTTCGCGTACGGCGCGGACGCCGGCCAGCTTCTTGTCGCCGTAGAGGTCGGCGGGGCTCGCCTCGTCGAAGGCGGAGAGCAGGATCACCTCGGGATCCCAGGCGAGGATCTGCTCGACGGAGACCTGCGGGGCGTCGGCGGAGATGTCCGCGGCGACGTTGGCACCCCCGGCGATCGTGGTCCAGTGGGAGACGTAGTCGGCTCCCGTGGCGGTCGTCCAGCCATCGGCGGCGGTGCGCAGGTAGAGGACCTTCTGCTTCTTCTCCGCGTACGGTGCGACCAGGGCGCGGACCGCCTTGTCCTCGGAGTGCATCCAGTCCAGCAGCTCGGAGGAACGTTTCTGCTTGCCCAGCAACTGGCCGAAGATCTCGATCCAGGTCTCCATCATCTCCTGGGTGCCGTAGGTCAGGCCGATGACCTTGAACCCGGCGTTCTCCAGGGGAGCGATGACGTCGTCGCCCATGTCGCCCCACTGGATCACCACGTCCGGCTTGAGGCCGACGATGGTCTCCACGTTGGGGACGAAGTCGGCGCCCGCGATGGTGGTGGTCTTCTTCGACTTCGGGAAGAGAGTGCCGAAGATGCCCTGCTTGTTGGCGGTGAGCGTGGACTCGTTGATGCCGACGATGTGGTCGTACGAGCCGTCCACCGCCGCGATCATCGAGGGCGACGGGATGATCGCGGTGGCGATGCGCCGCACCGGCCCGTCGAAGGTGACCTTCTTGCCGCGCTGATCGGTGACGGTGAACCGGTCGCCGGACGCGGCGGCAGCGGAGTCCTTCACTTCCCGTGAGGAGCAGGCGCCGAGCGCGCCCGCCCCGGCGAGAGCGGCGGCCCCGATGCCGAGACCTCTCAGGACGGTCCGCCGGAGGGGCGGGAGAGACGGGGAAACAGCGGCGGGCACAGGCCACCTCCGAGCGAGAGAACAAGTTAGGCATGCCTAACCTAAGTCACGCCCGGAGTGGCCCCGACAGGCGGGGGTGCCTTCTACGTGCGCCATACGTCCTGGCCGGCGGCCTGCGGATGCCGACCGGCCCGCGGATACCGGCCGACGCGCGGGCTCCGGTCAGGGCGCGGACACCGGCGATACGGCCTCCCAGGCGAACCCGTCCGGGTCGGTGAAAGGCCCGGCGTCTCCGCCGATCGCGAGCCGGTGCGATCCGGTGCCGTCGGGAGAGACACCGGCATCCTTGGCAAGGGCACGGCGCTTGTACAGCGCCAGCTTGACCGGGCTCGGCCCGGTGGCGAACTCGACGTACTTGCTGCCGAAGCTCTTCCCCACGGCCAGCCCCCGGGCGACGTAGAACCGCTTGCTCGCGGTCACGTCCTCGACACCCAGCAGGAGCACGATGTCGTCGATCTTCCGGGTGGCCGGTCCGGTGTCCTTCTTCGCCGAGGTCGCGACCTTCCAGATCGTCCCGTCCGGTGCCTGCACGACGCCGCCGTAGCCCCAGAGCGACTTCGCGACCGGCTTCAGCGACGTGGCGCCGGCGTCGAGGGCGGCGTCGACGAGGCTGTTGACGTCGGCCGGCTGGGACACCGTGAGCGACAGCGTGAACCCGCGGAAGCCGGTGGTGGGCGCCTCGGAGGCCCGCAGGCGTATCTGCGTGTCCAGGCCGAAGGCGGTGGTGCAGAAGCGGTGGGCGGCCGTGGGGTCGGCCACGTCGAGGGTGACGGTTTCGATGAATGCCATGGTCATCACGCTAGTTGCGGCTCGGCGACCGGCGCTTCTCGATTCCTGACCGGTCTTGTCACCTGTTTGACGACACACGCCGGCATCCCCGCCGCGGCACCCATCGCACGGCTCCGGTAGGTGCTGGGCGACATGCCGACCAGCTCGGTGAAGCGGGTGCTGAACGTGCCCAGCGATGAGCAACCGACCGCGAAGCAGACCTCAGTGACGCTGAGGTCGCCCCGACGCAGCAGCGCCGTCGCACGCTCGATCCGACGCGTCATCAGGTACGAGTACGGCGACTCCCCGTACGCCAGCCGGAACTGGCGGCTGAGGTGCCCGGCGGACATGCTGACGCCGCGGGCGAGCGCCTCGACGTTCAGCGGCTGTGCGTACTCCCGGTCGATCCGGTCGCGGACCCGGCGCAGTCGCGCGAGGTCCTTCAGGCGTTGCGCCTCGGCGCGTGCGCGGCCCCACGAGGGGTTGCACATGAGAGAACTCCCCTTTCATCGTTGTCCGCGAGCTTTCATCGGTGCCCGCGAGCTGTCATCGGTGTATGCGAGCACCCGGGCCGCATACCGAGGCATGCGGCGGGGTGCACGATGTCGATGGGGGCCGCAGGGCTCATCGAAGCTCCTGGATGCGGATCAGGTTGCCCGCAGGGTCGCGGAAGGCGCAGTCGCGGATGCCGTACGGCTGCTCGGTCGGCTCCTGCACGACCTCGCCGCCCCCGGTCTGCACCTTGTCGAACGTGCCGTCGAGGTCCGGGGTGGCCAGCAGGATCCAGCCGTAGGTGCCCTTGGCCATCATCTCGGCGATGGTGCGGCGCTCGTCCTCGGTGATCCCGGGGTCGGTGGCCGGCGGCGCCAGGAGGATGGACGTGCTGGGCTGGCCGACGGGGCCGACCGTGATCCAGCGCATCTTGCCCTGCCCGACGTCGCTGCGGACCTCGAAGCCAAGGATGTCGCGGTAGAAAGCCAGGGACGCGTCCGGGTCGTCGTGCGGGAGGGCGCTTGTGTGAATGGTGATGTCCATGAAACTCAGGCTAGGTGCGGCCCGTGAGCCGCGCTTCTCGAATCCTGATCGATCCGGCCGCCCGGTCCGCCGCGCACGAGGTGAAGCATCCGCCGCGCGCGCGGGAGCGCGTGCCGGGCGCATACGTACCGGTCATGGCGGTGGTCACGGAACGGCACGTCGGCAGGCCCCCCCTGCTTCCTGCCTTTTGCCTCCTGCTCCTTGCTCCTTGCTTCCTGCTTCCTGCTTCCTGCTTCCTGCCTGCGCTCGGCACCGCCCTCAGCGCGGAAGCCGTCCCTCCCGGTTGATCTCCGTCACCCGCGCCCGCAGCACCAGCCCCGGTGGCGCCGGCCGGACGAGGTCCGGCGGGCAGTCCCACTCCGCGCCCCCACCCGGCGGGCGCAGTTGTACGTACGGCCCGACGCTCCCCATCACCCGCCCCACCCGACCGTCCCGCGTGTCCACCGCGAACGATCCTGGCTCGGCCGCACCCGGCTCACGGCCCTCACCCGTCATGACCGGACCGTCCCTGCGCTTCCAGCACCACACTCAGCCGCAACGCCGTGTCGAGATTGCACCGGCCGAGGTCGACGAGCGGCTGCGCGGGCTCGTTCCCCGCGCACGACACCGGGTCGATACGCAACGACGGCAGCGTGATCCCCACTCCGGAGAATCCCTCCTTCAGCCGTGCCACCGCGTCCTCCGCCGCCCGCACTCTGCCCTCTGCTGCTTTGCGCCGTTCCATCGTCGTCATGATCCATTCCTTTCCCACGCTGAGTAATGACAATGCATACCCAGCGTGTCCAACGCATCGCTAGCCTGGAAGAGGCGCAGAACCAACAACCGCACGTGTGTCACAGGGAGTTGTCATGCCGGGGCCCAAAAAGCTCGATCCGTCCTCCTCTCCGCGCGCCCTCCTGGGCGCCGAACTACGCCACCGGAGAGAGCGCGCCGGTCTCTCCCAGGAAGAACTCGGCCTCCCGCTCTTCGTCAGCGGATCGTTCATCGGCCAACTGGAGGCCGGTACGCGCCGGATGCAGTTGGACCAGGCCCAGAAGCTCGACGAGATCCTGAACGCGGACGGGTTCTTCGTACGGAACTGCGAGGCCCTGAAGAAGTCGAAGTACCCGGATCACTTCGCTGCGGCGGCCGAGGCGGAGGCAGCTGCCGCAAAGATCAGGGAGTACTGCCCACTTCTGATCCCGGGGCTACTGCAGACGGAGCCGTACGCGCGGGCGGTGTTCCGCGCCTACCAGCCGGCAGCCCCGGAAAGCGTGATCGACGACCTGGTCGCGGCGAGGCTGGAACGGGCGCAGTTGCTCACCGATCCAACAACTCCGCTGGTTTGGGCGGTTCTGGACGAGTCGGTGCTGCGGCGCCAGGTCGGTGGCCCAGCCGTGATGGCGGAGGCTCTCCGCCACATCCTGAAGCTGGCCCGCGAGCACCGGATCATCGTGCAGGTACTGCCGTTCGGCGCGGGCGGGCATGCCGCGATGGGCGGCGGGCTCAAGTTGATGGCGTTCTCCGACGCACCCCCGCTGGCCTATTTGGACGGCCTCGGTTCGGGCCAACTCCTCGATGACCCAGCGGCAGTATCCGGATACGAACTGACCTACGATCTCCTGGTGGCCAACGGGCTGTCGCCCAAAGCATCCCTGGCCCTGATCGAGTCGGTGGCGGAGGATTACGCTCATGAAGATCAGAAGTTCTGACTACGACCTATCCACCGCGACGTGGCACAAGTCCTCCTACAGCGGAGGTGAGGGCGGCAACTGCCTCGAAGTCGCCACCTGGCGGAAGTCCACGTACAGCGACGGCAGCGGCGGCAACTGCCTCGAAGTCGCCGACGGTCACCCCGACATCGTCCCCGTACGCGACTCCAAGATGACCGAGGGCCCGACGCTCGTGTTCCGGTCGTCCGCCTGGGCGTCGTTCATCGCGGACCTCAAGAGCATCTAGCCGGACCGCAGAAGTGGCACGCGGCCGGTCACGCCTTCCGCACCGCCGGACCACACGCCCGGACAGGCCCGACCGGCCGAACCGTATGACCGGACCACGTGACCGGACCGCACGGCCGACCACGTGACCGACCACGTGACCGACCATGCGACCGCCCGCGCACTCGATCGAGTGGACGTTTCTGCCACGGCTGTGGATAAAGGCAGAAACGCCCTCCTCGGGCGCGATCATTCGGCGGTGATCTCATCAACCCGGACGGTTCACCGTCCCAAGTCCCTCCTCCCGGCCGGGCTCGGCGCGCTCACCGTGCTGGCCCTGCTCCCGGCGATCCCGGCCTCCGCCGCGACCGCGTCCGCACCGGCCCAGGACGCGGCACCGCGCACCGCCTCCTACGCGGCGCCCCGCGCGGTGACCCTGGCCGAGCGCCGGACCCAGCGCCACCTCGACGCGCTGCGGAACAGGCCCGCGCGGCTGAGGGCCTTCTTCACGGCGCTGCCCAAGGGGGGCGATCTCCACAACCACCTGTCGGGTGCGGCGCGGACCGAGTTCCTGATCAAGCTCGCGGCCGAGAAGGGCCTGTGCATCGACGCCACGATGACGGCCGTGGCACCGCCGTGCGGACCGGGCACGCGGCCCGCCGCCGACGCGCGGACCGATGCCGCGTTCCGGCAGGAGATCATCCGGGCCTGGTCCATGCAGGACTTCCCGCCCGACCAGTCCGGGCACGACCACTTCTTCGACACGTTCAACAAGTTCGGCATGGCGACCTGGGACCGCGGCAAGCTGCTCGCCAATGTCGCCAACACGGTGGTCGAGCAGAACCAGTTCTATCTGGAGACCATGGTCACCCCCGCGTCGGACAGCGCCAGGGCGCTGGCCGAAGCCGTGGGGTACGACCCCGACTTCGCCGCCTTCCACCGCAAGCTCCTGGCGGGCGGGAAGCTCGACCGGGTCGTGGACGAGGCGGTCAAGGAGGCCGACGACGCCGACGTCGAGTTCCGGGCGGCGGCGCACTGCGACAGCGCGCGCCCCGAGCCGGGCTGCCGACTGCCCGTCAGGTGGATCTCCCAGGTGTCCCGCGGCAGCACGCCGGCGCGGGTGTTCACGCAGATCGCGGTCGGCATGCGGCTCGCGGAGCGCGACCCGAGGTTCGTCGCGGTCAACCTCGTGCAGCCCGAGGACTGGGACAGTTCGCTGGCCAACTACAGCCTCCAGATGCGCATGCTGAAGTACCTGCGCGGCCAGTACCCCGGCGCCCACCTGACTCTGCACGCCGGTGAGCTGGCGCCCGGCCTGGTCAAGCCCGAGGACCTGACCTTCCACATCCGGGAGGCCGTGCTCGTCGCCGGAGCCCAGCGCATCGGGCACGGTGTGGACCTCGTCCACGAGGACGACTGGCGGGGGCTCGCCCGGACGATGGCACACCGCAAGGTGGCGGTCGAGGTGCCGTTCAGCAGCAACAAGCAGATCCTCGGCATCTCGGGCGCCGCGCACCCGTTCAACGCCTATCGGCGCTACGGCGTCCCGATCGTCCTGTCGACCGACGACCCGGGGGTCTCGCGGATCGACATCAGCCACGAGTACCAGTACGCCGCCAAGACCTACGGCCTGCGTTACACCGAGCTGAAGGACCTGGCCCGCGCCTCACTGGAGTACGCGTTCCGTGAGGGCCGCAGCCTGTGGGCCACCGACTCCACGCCCTCCGGCTACCGCCTCGTCGCCGCCTGCGCGAGCAACCGGCCCGGCGCAGAACACCCGAGCCCGCGCTGCGCCCGCTACCTCGCCGACAACCCGAAGGCAGCGACCGAGTGGCGTCAGGAGAGGGCCTTCGCCGCCTTCGAGAGCCGTCACCGGTAATGACTCCGCACCCGGCCGGGCCCTGGGCTTGCAGCAGGGCCCGGCCGCAACATCCGGGGTCCTGCGACAGGGTCCGGCCGCACCTCCCGAGGTCGGCTACCGCGCCGGATCCTCACCCGCCGGGGCGGCCCAGAGATGGCTGAGCGTGCCGAGCACGAGGCGGCATACGTCGTCCGGGTCGGCACCGGCCAGAGGTTCGCGCGCGACGACCGTCCGCATCAGGCCGATTCCGAGCAACCAGGCCATGGCCAGATCCGCGCGCAGGGCGCCGTCCTCGGCGTCGGAGAGCCCGGCTAGGGCGTTCTGATATTCCTGGCCCAGCTCCCGCAGGGTTCCGGCCGCCTCGTCGCCCCGCCCGACGGACCGCAGATAGACCTCCAGCGAGCGGTCCTCCGCCGTACCGTCCGCCGCGCTGCGGTTCAGCACCGAACGCAGGGAGGTCTCGAAGAGCTCCTCGGGCGGCGTCGCGCGCACCTGCTCCCGCCCGCCCTGGGCCATGACCTCCGTGAGCAGCCCCTGCTTCGACCCGAAGTACCTGAACAGCAGAGCCTGGTTGGCCCCGGCCCGCTCCGCGATGCTCCGGACCGTCGTCCCTTCGTAACCCCGTTCCGCGAACAGGTCTCGGGCCGCTTCCAGCAGCCGACGACGCGTGGCCGCGGCATCGCGACGGCGCTCTCCGGACGGCGGTGCGGCAGCGGACTCCATGGCGAATTCCTTTCGGACGGCCCGTCAGGATAACGGCCGTAAAGCGTTGTTGACTGCCCGGAAAGCACACTCCTACCGTTGTAAGCATCTGCTTACATACCGGAGGCCGCAGTGACGAAAGCAGACACCACCCCCCGCACCTACCCCTTCAACACCGCCGACGGGCTCCAACTCGCGGAGGAGTACGAACGTGTACGCGACCAGCCGGGCCTGTTGCGGGTCCAGTTGGCCTACGGCGAACCGGCCTGGCTCGTCACCCGCTACGCCGACGCCCGCCTCGTCCTGGGCGACCCTCGTTTCAGCCGGGCGGCGGGAGCCTCGCACGACGAGCCCCGGCAGTCCGAAGGGCGGCGTGACGGCGGCATCCTCGGTATGGATCCGCCCGACCACACACGGCTGCGCTCCCTGGTCGCCAAGGCGTTCACCGTCCGCCAGGTCGAGAAGCTGCGGCCCCGGGTCCGGGAGCTGACAGCGGGCCTCCTCGACGACCTGGAGGCGGCCGGGCCGCCCGCCGACCTGGTCGACCTCTTCGCGCTGCCGCTGCCGGTCGCGGTGATCTGCCAGATGCTGGGCGTACCCACGAAGGACCGGCCGCGCTTTCGTGTGTGGAGCGACGCCGCGCTGTCGACGAGCTCCCTCACGGCCGAGGAGTTCGCCGCCAACCGCGAGGAACTGCGTGCCTACATGGCCGAGTTGATCGCGAGCCACCGGGCGTCGCCGCAGGACGACCTGATGACGGCCCTCATCGAGGCGCGGGACGGCGGCGACCGGCTCTCCGAACTGGAACTCGTCGATCTGTGCGTGAGCGTCCTCGTGGCGGGACACGAGACCACCGCGTCCCAGATCCCCAACTTCGTCCTCACGCTGCTGGACCACCCGGACCAACTGGCCAGGCTGCGGGCCGAGCCCGAGCTCATCGCGGGCGCGGTGGAGGAGCTGCTGCGCTTCGTCCCGTTGGGCAGCGGTGCCGGCCAGGCCCGGTACGCCACCGAGGACGTCGAGGTCGGCGGCACACTCGTCCGGGCGGGCAGCCCGGTGCTGGTCGCCATCGGCGCCGCGAACCGCGACGCGCTCCGGTTCAGCGCCCCGGGCGTGCTCGACCTCGCCCGCGACGGCAACCAGCACCTCGGATTCGGCCACGGGGTCCACCACTGCCTGGGCGCTCCGCTGGCCCGGATGGAGCTTCAGGAGGCGCTGCTCGGGATCATCACCCGGTTCCCGGGGCTGCGGACGGCCGGTGACGTGACGTGGAAGTCCGAGATGCTGGTGCGCGGCCCGCGCGTCATGCCGGTGGGGTGGTGAGCGGCATGACCTGGAAGGTGCGCGTCGATCCGCAGCTCTGTCAGGCATCGGGCATGTGCGCCGGGACCGTCCCCGAGGTGTTCGCGCTGGACGGTGAGCATGCGCGCGTGATCGTGGACGGCGTCGAGCCGGACGAACGGGTCCTGGACGCCTCCGACATCTGTCCGGCCCAGGCGATCACCGTGCACGACGGGCAGTCGGTCATCGGCCCCCGCCGCGACTGAGCCCCGGCAGGCCGGACCGGGCCGGACACCTTGGCCCCAGGCACCCGAGCTCCGGACACCCGAGCTCCGGCCGGACCGGCCCGAGCCCCGGGACACCGAGTCCCGACCCCCGAAGCCCCCCCCCACGGAGAAGCCGCCCCGTGCCGGAACCCGAAGGTTCCGGCACGGGGCGGCTGCGTGCGCGTCGACGACGCCGACGCCAGGCCGGGTCGCCTCTGTCAGCGCGGTCCCGTGGGTCTAGCCGAGCCGCTCCAGGATCCACCGCCCGCCCTCAGGACTGAGGAACACACGGTTTCCCTCTGCGCTCAGGCGGGCCGGCTCGCCGCCGCCGAGAGCGATGGCGACCGGTTCCCTTGAGGCGTCGCCCTGGATCGTCCACCGGTCGGGCTGGTTGCCGCACTCGTCGACCCACACCGCCGGCGGGTAGATCCGGATCGGCGAGAGCGCCAGGCAGCGGTTCTCGCCGCGCGTCTCGACGATCTGGGCCAGGCCGTCGCCCTGGTTGCGGATCTCCCACACGGTGCCGGGGTTGCAGGGCTCGATGTGGCCGCCCAGCGGGCCTTCACCGCCCGCGAGGCACTGACCACTGCGCACGTCACGGATGAAGTACGCGCCGTCGGCGGCGTCGGCGGCCTGGGCGGGGGTGGCCAGCGCCGCCACGGCGACGACGGACGCGGCAAGAGACAGGATCGAACGGATACGCACGGGACTCCTCATACGAAGTGAAGGGAGAATGCGGACCGCACGGCCCGCGCCTCCACGATCACAAGCGCCCGAGGCCGTTCCCCCCGTCCCCCGTCGCGCGTTCCTCCGGTCCACCCCACCAGCGGTGGCGCACAGGAGCCCGACCGGCGTATTCGCCACCCGCCGTACGCCCCCCATCAGGGAAGACCTCCCGGAGCTCAAGCCCCGGAGTCCGAGCACTCTTTCCGAGGAAAGGGCGGTGGGTCAGACCCACCCACCCTCCCCACCTCAGGAGTTGACTTCGGGTGACCGGCTTGCCACGGATGGTGGCCACGCTCTAGCGTTCCGAACAACGAAACGACCCCTGCCGGTGCTGGAACACCGAACAGGGGTCTGACCAACAAGATCGTCACTATGTTGGAGACACGATCCATGGCTGCCAGTCAGCTTAGTGCCGTCCCGCGCACCCCGCACGTATCTCTCCCCCTGCCCGCGCTCCCGCACCCGATGGCCGGACCCGGGTACGGCAAGCGCTCCGCGCCCGCCCAACCGCGGCGTTCCGAGGGCGACTTCGGACACCTGCCACCCCGCGAGGCGGCCATCGCGGTCTACATCGACCGGCTGCCCGACGGCGCCGACATCTCCGTGAAGACGCTGGCCAAGGTCCTCCCGTACGGGCAGTGCGCGCTGCGGACCGCCCTCAACAGGCTCCAGGCCGCCGGTCATCTGCGGCGCGGCAGCGAGTGCGTCACCCGGGACGAGGTCCTGCTCTGGGTGACCCGTACGTACTTCTCCCGCACCGCACGGGACGACTCCTGGTGGGCGGCGTTCACCCGGGGCGACGTACCGCCCGAGCGGCACCCTCACCGCCCCACCCGCTCCCGGGCGTTCGTGCTGCTGGCCGCGCTGGGCCGCACCGCACCCTCGCTCATGCTGTCGGCGGCGGACTGCGCGACGCTGGAACCGCAGGTCACCACGTGGTTCGAGCGCGGCGCCACGGAGGCGGAACTGCTGCACGCCCTGACCGCCGGACTCCCCTCCCCCGTCCACCACGCGGCAGCCCTCGTCCGCAGACGACTGACCGACAAGATGCCACCCGAACGGGGCACTCCGGCACAACAGCGGACCGTGTTGCGCACCCTCGAATGCGGCGAGTGCCGCGCACCGGGCAGCGCGGAGGCCCTGATCGGCGGCCTGTGCGGACCGTGCCGGGGCAACCCCGCCGCCCCCTCCACCGGACCGGCAGGAACCGTCCCGGCCATCGGCGTCCGCGAACGCGTCGGCGAGATCCGGGCGGCGATGACCCCACGAACCGAGCGGACCTCCTGCCCACCGCCCACTGCCCACACGTAACCGCCCGTTGCCCGCAGCCCACACGTAACCGCCCACTGCCCGCCGCCCGCTGCCCGCTGCCCGCTGCCCGCTGCCCGCATGTGACCACCGGCCGCCGTCCACCCCACGCCGCCCGTGCGTGATCGCCAGGTGTCCGAAACCGGCTCCCACCTGGGGGTGGTTTGATCCACATCCCCTACCGGCCGACTACTCCACGTGTTCCTCTAGGGACTTGTCGTAACGAACCGACCCAAAGGGGAACGAACCATGTCCGAACCGACCCTTGAGCAGATCGTCTCGGAGTTGCACCACGGGCCTCCCCTCACCCTCACACCCGGCTCCCGCCTGGACGCCGAGAAGCACGGCGCCCTTCCGCTGCCGCCCAGCACCGTGTGGGATCTGCCGGGCGGCACCGCCTGGGTGTATCTCGGCGAGCGGAACCCGGGCCTCGTGCGGCCCGTGATCATCGCCGACGGCTTCAACACCGGCCCGAGCAGCCTGGACTTCTCCTGGGAGGTCATGGAGTTCGGCGACTACGCGCTGATCAGCGAATTGCGCCGACGGGGACACGACGTGATCCTGCTCGGCTTCCATGAGCGCAGTGCGTCGGTCCTGGAGAACTCCAGGACCGCGCAGGCGGCGATCCACCAGGCGATCGCGGAGCGGCAGGGCGACACACCGCTGGCCGTCGGCGGGTTCAGCATGGGCGGGCTCGTCACCCGGCACGCGCTCGCCAAGATGGAGAGCGAGGGCATCGACCACCAGACGGCGGTGTACTTCTCGTACGACAGCCCGCACCGCGGCGCCTGGATCCCCCTCGCGCTCCAGGCGTTCGCGCACTACATCAAGGATCTCGACAGCCGGTTCTCCGACCAGATCAACAGTCCGGCCGCCCGTCAGCTGCTGTGGCGGCACATCGAGAAGTGGGACGGGACACCGGACCAGAGCGACGAGCGCGCGGCGTTCCTCGCGGAGATGGCGGCCGTCGGCGAATGGCCGCGCCGACCGCGGCTGATCGGGGTCGCCAACGGCAGGGCCGACGGTGTCGGCACCGACGTACGGGCCGGCGAACTGGCCCTGGAGGGCAAGGGCCTGTCGGTCATGGGCACCAAGCTCTACACCCAGGCCCCCGGCGACAACGAACTCGTCGCCAAGCTGCGGGTGGTGACGCTGAAGACCAACGAGGTGCGCACGGCCGGGCTGCCGTCGATCGACGGCGCACCCGGCGGTTCGCTGGAAGGGTTCGGCATCCTCGCCGACGGCCTCAACGCCCTCAGTTCCTTCCTCGGGTTCAAGACCGACGTACGGATCCGCTCGCACTGCTTCGTCCCGGCCGTCAGCGCGGTCGACGTCGGCGACCTGGACACGGACGAGGAGCTGTACAAGGACATCTCCGCGCTTCCGCCGGAGGCCGGCGGACTGGACGAGTTCACGTTCGCGTCCCGCAACGAGGGGCACACCCTCGTGACGGAGGAGCTGTGCGGCTGGCTCCTCGACCGGCTGCCGTAGGACGGCCTGTCCGGAGCGGATGCATCCGTGAGGACGGGCCGAGTGGGTGATGCTCCCTTGGGGTGGGGCATCGCACACGCACGATGCTCCGGCGGGCATCGTGGCTACCGTCAGCACAGCACAGCGCAGCACCGCACCGCACCGCGTGCACATCGCAACGCATCGCATCGCAGCGCAACGCAACGCAGCGCAACGCAACGCAACGCATCGGCCCCCGGAACCAGTTGGGATGCTGGTGATCGATCCGAGGGTTGATCGATGCGGGGGTTGGTCGACGCGGGGGTTGGTCGATGCGAGTCTCTTCGCCCCGTCGAGCTTCGGTTCGGCGGGGCGAAGAGACCCCGTGGCCGACCTACAAGGACCTGACCCGCGGCTGAACCGCTGCCCATACGACAACGTCGGCCCCCAGGACCACAACAGGGTCTTGGGAGCCGACGTCGTGCCAGGGCCCGCATCAACCGACGGTTTCCCCGTCGGCTCCAGGGGCCGAGGCGTTACAGCTGTACAGGAACTGCCGATCCGTCAGGATCAGAAGTCCATGTCACCGCCCGGCATGCCGCCCGGGGCGCCCGCGGATGCCTTCTCCGGCTTGTCGGCGATGACGGCCTCGGTGGTGAGGAACAGAGCGGCGATGGACGCGGCGTTCTGCAGGGCGGAGCGCGTGACCTTCGCCGGGTCGAGGATGCCCTCGGCGATCATGTCGACGTACTCGCCGGTCGCGGCGTTCAGACCGTGGCCGACGGCCAGGTTGCGCACCTTCTCGACGACGACGCCGCCCTCAAGACCACCGTTGACGGCGATCTGCTTCAGCGGGGCCTCCAGCGCCAGCTTGACGGCGTTGGCGCCGGTCGCCTCGTCACCCGAGAGCTCCAGCTTCTCGAAGACGGCCGAGGCCTGGAGCAGAGCCACGCCACCACCGGCGACGATGCCCTCCTCGACGGCGGCCTTGGCGTTGCGCACCGCGTCCTCGATGCGGTGCTTGCGCTCCTTGAGCTCGACCTCGGTCGCGGCACCGGCCTTGATGACGGCCACGCCGCCGGCCAGCTTCGCGAGGCGCTCCTGGAGCTTCTCGCGGTCGTAGTCCGAGTCGGAGTTCTCGATCTCGGCACGGATCTGGTTGACACGACCCTGAACCTGGTCGGTGTCACCGGAGCCGTCGACGATCGTGGTCTCGTCCTTGGTGATGACGACCTTGCGGGCGCGGCCGAGCAGGTCGAGACCGGCGTTCTCCAGCTTGAGGCCGACCTCCTCGGAGATGACGGTGCCACCGGTGAGGATGGCGATGTCGCCGAGCATGGCCTTGCGGCGGTCACCGAATCCGGGCGCCTTGACGGCGACGGACTTGAAGACACCCTTGATCTTGTTCACGAGCAGGGTCGACAGGGCCTCGCCCTCGACGTCCTCGGCGATGATCAGCAGCGGCTTGCCGGACTGCATGACCTTCTCCAGCAGCGGAAGGAGGTCCTTCACGTTGCTGACCTTGGAGCTGACGATCAGGATGTACGGGTCGTCGAGGGACGCCTCCATACGCTCCATGTCGGTGGCGAAGTACGCCGAGATGTAGCCCTTGTCGAAGCGCATACCCTCGGTGAGCTCCAGCTCCAGACCGAAGGTCTGGGACTCCTCGACGGTGATGACGCCTTCCTTGCCGACCTTGTCCATGGCCTCGGCGATGAGCTCGCCGATCTGGGTGTCGGCGGCGGAGATGGAGGCGGTCGAAGCGATCTGCTCCTTGGTCTCCACGTCCTTGGCCTGCTCCAGGAGGGCGGCGGAGACGGCCTCGACGGCCTTCTCGATACCCCGCTTGAGAGCCATCGGGTTGGCACCCGCGGCGACGTTGCGAAGGCCCTCGCGCACGAGCGCCTGGGCGAGAACGGTGGCGGTGGTCGTACCGTCGCCGGCGACGTCGTCCGTCTTCTTGGCGACCTCCTTGACCAGCTCCGCACCGATCTTCTCGTACGGGTCCTCCAGCTCGATCTCCTTGGCGATGGACACACCATCGTTGGTGATCGTGGGGGCGCCCCACTTCTTCTCAAGGACGACGTTGCGACCCTTGGGGCCAAGGGTGACCTTGACGGCGTCGGCGAGCTGGTTCATGCCGCGCTCGAGACCGCGCCGGGCCTCCTCGTCGAACGCGATGATCTTGGCCATGTGAAGTGGTCCTCCCGGACAGGGGTGGATTGCTCCGGACCGAGTGGCGCCCGCGACGGACGGCCTGCGTGACCGGTGGTTCCTTGCCCCACCGGACCTGCGGGCCTCACCGGCCCGGTCCAAGTTCTGTCACTCTCACCTGGAGAGTGCTAACGCCAATGATTAGCACTCGACCCCGGAGAGTGCAAGCGTCCCCTTCGGGATGTGGACGACGTCGGCCAAGCGACACGCACGCGCGGACGCGGACGACACCACGCGCGGACGCGGACGCGCGGAGGGCCCGTACCTCTGGGGTACGGGCCCTCCGCGCGTGAGTGGTGTCGTTGGCCGACCGCGCCGAACTCAGCCGACGGCGAGCTTGACCATGTCCGCCTGCGGCCCCTTCTGGCCCTGCGAGATCTCGAACTCAACTCGCTGACCCTCTTCGAGGGTGCGGTAGCCGTCCATCTGGATCGCACTGTAGTGGACGAAAACATCCGCACCACCGTCGACCGCGATGAAGCCGTACCCCTTCTCCGCGTTGAACCACTTGACGGTGCCCTGAGCCATGCCTAACTCCCCTATTACTGGCCCTTGCGCAGGACCGCACTTCGCGGACCCGGGTCAGAACTCACCCCCCGTCAGGGGAGGGTGTGTGCGCCGGAACGCGTCGACCGCGGCTGAATGTATCTGCCCAACTGCCCTCTGCAACAGGTCAATCGGACGAGAATTCTGAGCCGCACCGATCGCCCGAATATGAGGAATTCATAATATTCCTGGGCAAGTCGGGCCGGGCAAAGGTGACTTTTGGCGCATGGAGATCGCACACTTTGGCTGCTTCTTGTCGCGGCCAGGCGCATTCTTATCTGCGGGCGGCGCGAGCAGCTGGGGGGACTTCCCACACTCTACCGCGCTCAACCATGCAGAATTGCCCCCTCCGCTTCTCTCGCAGAGGGGGCAATTCCGATATCGCTGTCAGGCCGGAAAGGCGGTCAGCAGCCGCCCGCCACAGCCGGGATGATCGAGATCCCGGCGCCGTCCGGCGTCGCCGTCTCCAGGCCGCCCTCGAAGCGCACGTCGTCGTCGTTGACGTACACGTTCACGAAGCGGCGCAGCTTGCCCTGGTCGTCCAGGACGCGGGCGGCGATGCCGGGGTGGTTCTGCTCCAGGGACTCGATGACCTGGGAGAGGGTCGCGCCCTCGGCCGGGACCTCGGCCTGGCCGCCCGTGTAGGTGCGGAGAATGGTGGGGATGCGGACCTTGACGCTCATGAGGGGTGCCTTTCTTCAGTCTCGGGTGGTCAGCTGCCGGCGAGGCCGGCGGCGCGGAAGGCGTCCAGGCTCGGCCGGATCGTCGCGGTCGCCTGCGAGGTCGCGGCCACCGCGTCCAGGGTCTTGAGGCCGTCGCCGGTGTTGAGGACGACGGTGGTCAGCGTCGGGTCGAGCAGGCCCGCCTCGATGAGCTTCTTCGTCACACCGACCGTCACCCCGCCCGCCGTCTCCGCGAAGATGCCCTCGGTGCGCGCCAGCAGCTTGATGGCGTCGACGACCTGCTCGTCGTCGACGTCCTCGACCGCACCGCCAGTGCGGCGGGCGATGTCCAGGACGTACGGCCCGTCGGCCGGGTTGCCGATCGCCAGGGACTTGGCGATGGTGTTCGGCTTCTGGGGCCGTACGACGTCGTGTCCGGCCTTGAAGGCGGTGGAGACGGGGGAGCAGCCCTCGGCCTGGGCGCCGAAGATCTTGTAGGGCTTGTCCTCGACGAGGCCGAGCCTGATCAGTTCCTGCAGCCCCTTGTCGATCTTCGTGAGCTGCGATCCGGACGCGATCGGGATGACGATCTGGTCGGGCAGCCGCCAGCCGAGCTGCTCGCAGATCTCGTACGCCAGGGTCTTGGAACCCTCGCCGTAGTACGGGCGCAGGTTGACGTTGACGAAGCCCCAGCCCTCGCCGAGCGGGTCGCCGATGAGCTCCGAGCAGAAGCGGTTGACGTCGTCGTAATTGCCCTCGATGCCGACCAGCTCGCCGCCGTACACCGCGGCCATGACGACCTTGCCCTGCTCCAGGTCGTGCGGGATGAACACGCAGGAGCGGAAGCCGGCGCGGGCGGCGGCGGCACCCACCGCACCGGCGAGGTTGCCGGTGGAGGAGCAGGAGAGCGTGGTGAAACCGAAGGCGCGGGCGGCCTCGACGGCGATGGCGACGACACGGTCCTTGAAGGAGTGCGTCGGGTTGCCGGAGTCGTCCTTCACGTACAGGCCGCCGGTGACGCCCAGCTCGCGGGCGAGGTTGTCGGCCTTGACCAGCTTGGTGAAGCCGGGGTTGATGTTGGGCTTGTCCGCGACATCGGCGGGGACCGGCAGCAGCGGCGCGTAACGCCAGATGTTGTTCGGTCCGGCCTCGATGCGCTTCTTCAGCTCGTCGGGAGAGCCGCTCGGCAGGTCGTACGCCACTTCGAGCGGCCCGAAACAGGACGCACAGGCGAAGAGGGGGCCGAGCTCGAAACGCTCGCCGCACTCGCGACAGGAAAGCGCCGCGGCGGGGCCGAGATCGACAGCGTCGTCGGAAGAATTGGTGCTTACTGCAACAGTCTGCGCAGCCATGGTGGCGAGGCCCTTTCTCCTCATCTTCCTCGCGACGCATTTCGCCACGAGACGGAATTGGCACCTTCCCCACCTGACCTCGCGGTCGGCAGGAGGGTTGCCGGGACTTCAACGGGCCGTTCCCTCAGTCCCTCTGGATGAGCGCTATGGCACTGGATCGTCGATCCAGGCGTTTTTCGGCGGACGGACCCCGACATGCGAGGGTCATCCGCGTTGTTCAAGACTGTAACCGAAGCACCGGACTGTTGAGATAGTCGTCCGAACCGCGAGATGGATCACATACAGGGAGTATCGAGCGTGCTGGAAGAGGTCGAACACTGGCTGGCCAGGCGTTCCTGGTC
Organism: Streptomyces sp. NPDC058051; assembly: GCF_042885475.1. Lineage (NCBI taxonomy): Bacteria > Bacillati > Actinomycetota > Actinomycetes > Kitasatosporales > Streptomycetaceae > Streptomyces > Streptomyces sp. NPDC058051. The sequence goes on along the minus strand of NZ_JBHVRW010000019.1, from coordinate 80,502 downwards.
CGCCACCGACCGCCCGCTGGACCGGCTGCTCGCCGCCAAGGCCCGGGAGCCGCGTCGCGGGAGCGTGAGCGTCGTCCTGCCCGCGCTGAACGAGGAGGCGACGGTCGGCGAGATCGTCGCGACGATCCGGCGCGAGCTGATGGAGAAGGTCCGTCTCGTCGACGAACTCGTGGTGATCGACTCCGGTTCCACGGACGCCACCGCGCGGGTGGCCCGGGAGGCCGGCGCCCGGGTGGTGCACCGGGACGCGATACTCCCCCGGATACCCGCCGTGCCCGGGAAGGGCGAGGTCCTGTGGCGGTCGCTGCTGGTGACCGGGGGTGACATCGTCGCGTACGTCGACGCCGATCTGAAGGACTTCTCGGCGGACTTCGTCTCCGGCATCGTCGGCCCGCTCCTGACCGAACCGGACGTGCAGTTCGTCAAGGCGATGTACGACCGCCCCTTCGGCGACACCGCCGGTCAGGGCGGTCGCGTCACGGAACTGGTGGCCCGCCCCCTGCTCAATCTGCACTGGCCGCAGCTGGCCGGTTTCGTCCAGCCGCTGGGCGGCGAGTACGCGGTGCGCCGCTCCCTCCTCGAACGGCTTCCCTTCCCCGTCGGCTACGGAGTGGAGCTGGGACTCCTGGTCGACGCGCTGCACACGGTGGGCCTGGACGCACTGGCCCAGGTCGACGTGGGGGTGCGCAGACACCGCCACCAGGACGGCCAGGCCCTCGGCCGGATGGCGGCGGCCATCTACCGGACCGCGCAACTCCGACTTTCCCGGGGTCACTTAGTACGGCCGTCGCTCACCCAGTTCGAACGCGGCGAGGACGGCTTCGTCCCGCACACCCATGCGGTGGACACCGAGGAACGACCCCCGATGCGTGAGATCGAGGAGTACGTCTCGCGCCGCGCGGCCTGACTTCGCACGTTTGGGCGGTTCGTGATCGGGCTAGATTCCGCAACATGGTCTCCGAGCACGAAGCCCCGTCCGAAGCCTTGTCCGAAGCCCCGTCCGAAGCCTTGTCCGGGGCCCGGCCCGATGCCTCGTCCGGGGCCCGGTCCGCTGCGCAGGTCCTCGTCGCGTCCAACCGCGGCCCGGTCTCGTACAGCCTCGCCGTGGACGGGACGCTCGACGCGAAGCGCGGCGGCGGCGGGCTCGTCTCCGGGCTGAGCGCCGTCAAGGACAAGCTGTGGGTGTGCGCCGCGCTCGGTGACGGGGACCGGGAAGCGGTCCGGCGCGGGGTCGGTGAGCAGGGCGTACGGATGCTCGACATCGACGCGGCCGTGCACGCCGACGCGTACAACGGCATCGCGAACTCCGTGCTCTGGTTCGTCCACCACATGCTGTACCAGACACCGCTGGAGCCGGTGTTCGACGCGGAGTTCCGGCGGCAGTGGGCGTCGTTCGAGGCGTACAACCGGGCCTTCGCCGAGGCGCTCGCCGAGGAGGCGGGGCAGGGCGCGGCGGTGCTGGTGCAGGACTACCACCTGGCGCTGGTGCCCGGCATGCTCCGCGAGCTCCGCCCGGACGTGCGGATCGGCCACTTCTCGCACACCCCGTGGGCGCCCGCCGACTACTTCCGGCTGCTCCCCGACGACATCGCCGAGCAGGTGCTGCGCGGCATCCTGGGCGCGGACCGGGCGGCCTTCCTGACCCGGCGCTGGGCGGACGCGTTCACCGGCTGCTGCGCGGAGATCCTGGGCGGCACCGGACAGACCAGGATCGGAGTGCACGGGCTCGGCGCGGACGCGGAATTCCTGCGCGAGCGCGCGCACGAGGCGGACGTGGACGAGCGGATGGCGGCGCTGCGCGAGCAGATCGGCCCGGGGCGGAGGACGATCGTACGCGTGGACCGGACAGAGCTGTCCAAGAACATCGTGCGCGGCCTGCTCGCCTACCGCGCACTCCTGGAGGAGCGGCCGGAATGGCGTGAGCGCGTCGTCCATGTCGCCTTCGCCTATCCCTCGCGCCAGGACCTGGCGGTGTACCGCGACTACACGGTTGAGGTGCAGCGGGTCGCCGACGAGATCAACGCGGTGTACGGCACGGCGGGCTGGACCCCGGTCGTGCTCCACGTCAAGGACGACTTCGCCCGCTCGCTCGCCGCGTACCGGCTGGCCGACGTGGCACTCGTCAACCCGATCCGCGACGGCATGAACCTGGTCGCCAAGGAGGTCCCGGTCGTCTCCGACCACGGCTGTGCCCTCGTGCTGTCACGGGAGGCGGGGGCGTACGAGGAGCTGGGCAGCGACGCGGTCGTGGTGAACCCGTACGACGTGTCCGCGACAGCGTCCGCGCTGCACGAGGCGCTGACGATGGCGGACGACGAACGGGCCGCCCGCACGGAACGGCTGGCCGCGGCTGCGGTGGCACTGCCGCCGCAACAGTGGTTCCTGGACCAGCTGGACGCGTTGCGCCGGGAGTGAGCGGGGGCGGGGGCCGTACCCGTACCCGTGCCCGTACCCGTGCCCGTGTCTGCGTCCGTGACCGGCGGATCCCGTCCGCCGTCTGCTGTGGGCGGACGGCGCGACGCGTCAGGGACGGCCCGACGGACGGTGGACGGCGCCACGCGTCAGGAAGGGCCCGGCTGGAGGCGGTGGGCGAGGGCCGCCAGGAATCCGACGACGGCTTCCGGGCCGTTCAGCAGCAGATCGGCCCGTTCGGCCAGTTCGGGCACTTCGGCGCTGCCGCTGCACACCAGCAGGCCGGGGATGCCGTCGGGGCCCTCGGCACGGAGCTTCTCCACCGCGGCGTACGCGGCGAGGTCGCCCAGGTCGTCGCCCGCGTACAGGACGGACTCGGCCCCCGTCTCCCGGACGTACCGCGCAAGCGCCACACCCTTGTCCGTGCCCGGCGGGCGCAACTCCAGGACCAGGCGGCCCGGTTCGACGATCAGACCGTGCCGGGCTGCGAGTTCACCGAGCGGGGTGCGCAGGGCCTCGAACGCCGCCTGCGGGTCGGCGGCGCGGCGGGTGTGGACGGCGAGCGCCTGGCCCTTCTCCTCGATCCACGTGCCGCGCCACGCGTCGAACCGGTCGAGCACGCCCGGGAGTTCGGCACGCACCGCGGCGATGCCGGGGTGCGGGGCGGGGGTGTCGACGGTGCCGGTCGCGGCGTCCCAGCGTTCGGCGCCGTAGTGGCCGAGGACGACGAGGTGATCGAGTCCCGACACCCCGGCGAACCCGCCGTGCCGGACCGCGACGCCGGCCGGGCGGCCGGTGATCACGGCGATGGAGGCCACGTGCGGGGCGAGGGCCGCCAGGGCCCCGACCGCGCCCGGGTGGGCGCGGGCCTGTTCGGGGTCCGGGACGATGTCGGCCAGCGTCCCGTCGAAATCGAGCGCGATGACGGCGCGGTCCGGGCGGGCGAGGATCGCGGCAAGGGCTTCTCGGCCGGGTGGGGTGCTGGGGGTGGGGAGCTCGGACGGGATCTCGCTCGGCGCGGGTACGTGCGGGTTGCTGCCCATGAGCCGAGCCTATAGCGGCGACACGGCGTCGGTCGCGCCTCCGGCGGCCCCAAGGGCAGCCTGGACCGACGGAAACCGGGTCGACGGAATCCGGGTCGGGGGAATCCGGGTCGACGGAATCCGGGTCGGGGGAATCCGGGGCAGGGACAAGGAGCGGCCTGGCGGGACAGGGGCAGCCTGTAGGGACAGGGGCGGCTGGCCGGGGCAGGGGCCGGCCTTGCCGGGGCACGGGTGGTCTGCCGGGGCAGCCACGGGGCGGGACGGCATCCCGTCAGCGGCGTCCCCGTCGCGCGTCGCGGACCCGGCGCAGGCGGTTCACCGTCACCGGGTCCTCCGCCAGCGCGCGCACGTCGTCGAGCAGCGCGTTCAGCAGCTGGTAGTAGCGCGTGGGCGAGATGCCGAGCTGTTCGCGGATCGCGCGCTCCTTCGCTCCGGGCCCGGCCCACGACTGCCGTTCGACGGCGAGCACGGCACGGTCGCGGTCGGACAGGCCGACGGGTCCGGTGGAGCTGCCCGCGACGTCGGGACCGCCGACGAGGTCGGGACTGCCCGTGGCATCGGGACCGTCCGTGGCGTCGGGACCGTCCGTGGCGTCGGGACCGTCTGTGGCGTCGGGACCGTCTGTGGCGTCGGGACCACCCGCGAGGTCGGGACCACCCATGGCATCAGGACCGTCCGGACCGCGCGTGGCGTCGGGGCCGTCCGCAGCTGCGGGGCCATTCGGAGGAACGGTCATATCAGCCAATCTATCGCCCGGCCGGAACGCCGCCGGACGACGCCCCGCCTCCTCGTACGCTGCCCCGCCTCCTCGTACGCTGCCCCGGCTCCCCCGTCGCCGTCGCGTCCGCGGGGCGTTCGGCGAGGCGGCCGGGCCCGTGTCCGGACGGCTCATGAGGTCATTGCCCTCGGCCTGCGCCGACTGCTAAGCAGGTTGCGGAGCAAGGCCCTTCATGGTCCGAACCTTTGCGCCGCCGCTGTGCCGCACCGCCCGCATCGTCACCGTCCCACGCCGCAAGGAGCCGTCCAGCATGTCTCGTACCGCATCAGAAATTGCCACCCAGCCCGGCTGCTGGCGGCGTGCCGCAGAGGCGGGAGCGGCGTTCGACGGGCTGCCGCGGCCGGGTGAGCGGGTCGCCGTCACCGGGTGCGGCACCTCGTGGTTCATGGCCATCGCGTACGCGGCGCTGCGCGAGGCGGCCGGACAGGGCGAGACGGACGCGTACGCCTCGTCGGAGTTCCCGGCCGGCCGGCCGTACGACCGGGTGGTGGCGATCACCCGTTCCGGTACGACGACCGAGGTGCTGGAACTCCTGCGCGAGCTGCGCGGCAAGGTCGCCACCGTCGCGCTGACCGCCGACCCGAAGACGCCGGTCATGGACGCCGCCGACGCGGTCGCCGTGCTGGACTGGGCGGACGAGGAGTCGGTCGTCCAGACCCGGTTCGCGACCACCGCGCTGGCCTTTCTGCGGGCCGGCCTGGAGGCGTCCGGCCCGCTTCCGGCCGGAGTGAAGACGGTCGCCGCCGCGGCGGTCGACGCGGAGCTCGCGGTGACGGAACCGCTGGACGAGGCGGTGGTCTCGGCCGAGCAGTGGACATTCCTCGGGCGCGGCTGGACGTACGGACTGGCCCAGGAGGCCGGGCTCAAGATGCGTGAGGCGGCGGGCGCCTGGACGGAGTCGTACCCGGCGATGGAGTACCGCCACGGCCCGATCTCGATCACCGGACCGCACCGCGTCGCCTGGGTGTTCGGCGCACTCCCGGACGGACTCGCCGGCGAAGTGGCGCGGGTGGGCGGCACCCTGGTGGCGCATGCCACCGCGGACCCCATGGCGGACCTGATCCGGGCGCAGCGGCTGGCGGTCGAGCTCGCGGAGGCGAAGGGCTACGACCCGGACCACCCCCGCCACCTCACGCGCAGCGTGATCCTTCCGTCCTGAGTCCGTCACCGAGCCCACCGCTCCGGATGCGCGGGCGCGATTTTGTATGTATGCGCAACAAACCGGGATAGTGGACTAGACCTTTTTGATTCCGCGGGCGAAACTGTTTCCCGTGAAACACGTCATCGCCCTCGATGTGGGCGGCACCGGAATGAAGGCCGCACTGGTCGGGGCGGACGGCGCCCTGCTGTACGCGGCTCGGCGGGCCACCGGCAGAGAACGCGGCCCCGACGCCGTCGTGGAGTCGATCCTCACCTTCGCCGCGGACCTGCGGGCGTACGGCGAGGAGCACTTCGGCGAAAGCGCTGTCGCGGCCGGTGTCGCCGTGCCGGGCATCATCGACGCCGAGAAGGGGATCGCGGTCTACGCCGCGAACCTGGGCTGGCGCGACGTACCGATGCGCGAACTGCTCGGCGGACGGCTCGGCGGTGTCCCCGTCGCGCTCGGCCACGACGTGCGCACCGGCGGTCTCGCCGAAGGCCGGATCGGCGCGGGCAAGGGCGCCGACCGCTTCCTCTTCGTGCCGCTGGGCACCGGGATCGCCGGTGCCATCGGCATCGCGGGCACCATCGAGGCCGGCGCGCACGGGTACGCGGGCGAGATCGGCCACATCGTGGTCCGGCCGGACGGCCCGGACTGCAGCTGCGGCCAGCGCGGCTGCCTGGAGACCCTGGCGTCCGCGTCCGCGGTGAGCCGGGCCTGGGCCGCGGCGTCCGGCGATCCGACGGCGGACGCCGCGGACTGCGCGAAGGCCGTGGAGTCGGGAGACCCGGCGGCCGTGGAGGTCTGGCGGAACGCGGTCGACGCACTCGCCGCCGGCCTCGTCACCGCGCTGACCCTGCTCGACCCCAGCACGCTGATCATCGGTGGCGGTCTCGCCGAGGCCGGGGACACCTTGTTCGCACCACTTCGTGCGGCCGTCGAGGAACGCGTCACGTTCCAGAAGCTGCCCCACATCGTCCCGGCGGCCCTCGGGGACACCGCCGGATGCCTGGGCGCAGGGCTGCTCGCCTGGGATCTTCTCTCCACGGAGGTATCCGCCTGATGGCCGGACGCGCAGACAGCACCGTTCTCGCAGGTGCCCGGGTGGTGCTTCCCAGCGGCACCGTCGAGAACGGCCGGGTGGTCGTCGAGGGCACCCGGATCGTCAGCAGTGGGGCGAACGAGGGCGCCCGGATCGCCGACAGCGCGGCGGACGGAAGCACCACGAGCGTCGGCGGCGCGGCGGTCGAGGGCGCCCGGACCATCGACCTCAGCGGCCACTGGGTGGTCCCGGGCTTCGTCGACATGCACAACCACGGCGGCGGCGGCGCGTCCTTCACCTCCGGCACCGTGGACGAGGTCCTCACCGGCGTCCGTACGCACCGCGAGCACGGCACCACGACACTGGTCGCCTCCACCGTCACCGGCGAGATGGACTTCCTCGCCCACCGGGCCGGCGTCCTGTCCGAGCTGGTCGAGCAGGGCGACCTGGCCGGTATCCACTTCGAGGGGCCGTTCATCTCGCCGTGCCGCAAGGGCGCGCACAGCGAGGACCTGCTGCGCCACCCGGATCCGGCCGAGGTCCGCAAGCTGATGGACGCGGCGCGCGGCACCGCGAAGATGTTCACGCTCGCCACCGAACTCCCGGGCGGCATCGAGTCGGTGCGGCTGCTCGCCGAGCACGGCGTGATCGCCGCGATCGGGCACACCGACGCGACGTACGAGCAGACCGTCGAGGCGATCGACGCGGGCGCCACCGTCGCCACCCACCTCTACAACGCGATGCCCGGCCTCGGCCACCGCGTGCCCGGCCCGATCGCGGCCCTGCTGGAGGACGAGCGGATCACCGTCGAGCTGATCAACGACGGTACGCATCTGCACCCCGCCGCCCTGGAGCTGGCCTACCACCACGCGGGCGCCCACCGCGTCGCGCTGATCACGGACGCCATGGACGCGGCCGGTTTCGGCGACGGCCGCTACCAGCTCGGCCCGCTCGCGGTCGAGGTCAAGGACGGTGTCGCGCGGCTGGTCGAGGGCAACTCGATCGCGGGCTCCACGCTCACCCTGGACACCGCGTTCCACCGGGCCGTGACCATCGACAGGATCCCGGTGCCCGATGTCGTGCAGTCCATCTCCGCCAACCCGGCACGGCTGCTCGGCGTGTACGACAGGGTCGGCTCGCTGGACGCGGGCAAGGACGCGGACCTGGTGGTCCTGGACGCGGACTTCGCGCTCAAGGGCGTCATGCGCAAGGGCGAATGGATCGTCGAGCCCGCGATCGGTTGATCCGCCGCGTCATCGGTTGATCCGCCGCGTCATCGGTCGGTCCGCCCCGCGTCATCGGTTGATCCGCCGCGTCATCGGTCGGTCCGCCCCGCGTCATCGGTCGGTCCGCCGCGTCATCGGTCGGTCCGCCCCGTCGCCGACGGCGGGCGGAATGCGTAACGAAGAGACGGCGGTTGCTCCGGGGGGCTGGGCCCATCGCCACCCCTTTGGCATGATCGCCTGGGAAACGACCAGGGAAAGCGCATTCCATCCAAGGATTCGCGCTCCGGAGCAGGGAGCGAGGGAGCGGTCGCGGTGATCCTCACCGTCACACTGAATACGGCACTCGACCTGACGTACGGCGTCCCGGAACTCGTCCCGCACGCCAGCCACCGTGTCGGCGACGTCACCGAGCGGCCCGGCGGCAAGGGTCTCAACGTGGCCCGGGTGCTCTCCGCCCTCGGCCACGAAACGACGGTCACCGGCTTCGCCGGAGGCTCCACGGGAGCCGTCCTGCGGGAGCTCCTGGCCGGACCGTCGTCGCAGGGCGCACAGCACCCGCAGGCGGACACGGAGACGGCCGACAGCGGCGCGCCCGCCCGCACCACCCCCGCCTCCGCTTCCCCTTCCCCTTCCGCCCCCGCGCCTTTCGCCCCGGCGCCGATCGCCGACGCCCTCGTCACCGTCGCCGGGAACACCCGTCGCACGATCGCCGTCGTCGACCGGGCCACCGGCGACACCACCCAGCTCAACGAACCCGGCCCGCTCGTCACCGCCGACGAATGGGCCGCCCTCCTCGGCCGGTACGCGGAACTCCTCACCGGGGCCGACGCCGTCGCCCTCTGCGGGAGCCTGCCGCCCGGTATCCATGTCGGCGCCTACGCCGAACTGGTGCGCCTGGCCCGTACCGCCGGCGTCCCCGTGCTCCTGGACACCAGCGGCGAACCGCTGCGCCGCGGCATCGCCGCCCGCCCCGACCTGATCAAGCCGAACGCCGACGAGCTGGCGCAGCTCACCGGCTCCCGCGAGCCTCTGCGCGCCTCCCGCGACGCCCACCGCCGCGGTGCGCACGGGGTCGTCGCGTCCCTGGGCCCGGACGGCATGCTGGCGGTCACCCCGGACGGCGTCTGGCAGGCGTCCCCGCCCGCCAAGGTCCTGGGCAATCCGACCGGTGCGGGCGACTCCGCGGTGGCCGGGCTGCTGTCCGGTCTCGTCGAGGGCCTGGGCTGGCCGGACCGGCTGCGGCGGGCGGTGGCACTGTCGACGGCGACCGTGCTCTCCCCGACGGCCGGTGACTTCGACCGCGCGGCGTACGAGGAGCTGCTGCCGCGCGTGAACATCGAGGAACACATACCGGCGGCCTGAGCGCCGCCCCCGTATCGGCTCGTGCGGCCCCGGGCCGGGCCGGCCGTTCAGCACAGAGAAGTAGCAGAGGTCAGCATGCCGCTCGTCAGCACCGGTGAACTCGTCTCCGCCGCCCAGGCCGAGGGACGCGGGATCGCCGCCTTCAATGTCATCACGCTGGAGCACGCGGAGGCCATCGCGGCCGGCGCGGAGCGTGCCGGAGCCCCCGCCATCCTCCAGGTCTCCGAGAACGCCGTGAAGTTCCACGGAGGACGGCTCGGTGCCGTCGCCGCCGCGGCCGCCGCCGTCGCCCGCGCCTCCAGCGCCCCGCTCGCGCTCCACCTCGACCATGTCGAGTCCGTGGAGCTGCTGCACCAGGCCCACGCGGAGGGCTTCAGCTCCGTGATGTTCGACGCCTCCAAGCTCTCCTACGAGGAGAACGTGAGGGCCACGGCCGAGGCGGTGGCCTGGGGGCATGAGCACGGCATCTGGATCGAGGCCGAGCTCGGCAAGGTCGGCGGCAAGGAGGGCGAGGCCCCGCTCGACGCCCACGCCCCCGGTGTCCGCACCGACCCGGCCGAGGCCGCCGCGTACGTCCGCGACACCGGGGTGGACGCGCTGGCCGTCGCGGTCGGCTCCTCGCACGCCATGACCGAGCGCACCGCCGCCCTCGACCACGCGCTGATCGGCCGGCTGCGCGACGCGGTCCCGGTCCCGCTGGTGCTGCACGGCTCCAGCGGTGTGCCGGACGACGAGATCCGCCGGGCCGTCGCCTCCTCCGGCATGGTCAAGATCAACGTGGGCACGGCGCTGAACACGGCGTTCACCGGTGCGGTACGCGCGTACCTGGCCGAGAACACCACGGGCGTGGACCCGCGCAAGTACCTCGCACCGGGACGCGAGGCCATGACGGCGACCGTGGCGGGCTTCCTGCGCCTGATGGGCTGAACCCACGGGCGCGGAAACGGTCCCGGCCCCCTCACGCACCTTCACGGGGCGCGGAAACGGATGAGGCCGATCCTCGTAGGCGCGCAGAGCGGAAACGGTCCGGCCCCCTCACCTTCAGAGGCGAGAGGGCCGGACCGCGTTCATGGCGCGCTCAGCGGGTCTGGTGACCCTCCTTCAGCGACAGCTGGTCGAGGTTGGCATCGCACTGGTCGCCCTCGTTGCAGGAGATCACGATCGTGTTCGATCCCTTGTTGAGGTTGACGTAGGCGTACGTCGTCGTCCAGCCCTTCGACAGATCACCCTCCTGGGCCTTCGCGAAGTTCTTCATGTTGATCGAGCGGGGCTGCTCGGCATTGACCGTGAGTGAGGTCTTGGCGTCCTTGCCCGGCACGCCGTACGTCACGAACAGCGTGTACTCGCCGGCCTTCGGAACCTCGACCGACCAGGTCGCCGACCGGCCGACCTCATTGAGGTTGATGTACTGGCCGTTGGAGCTCTTGGCGCCCGGGGTCGTGTTGTCCAGCTGGGCCGAGCCGCCGAGCTTCAGCGTCGCCGCGTCCTGCTTGGGCAGGTCGACCGGGGGCTCGGAGGTCGCGGACTGCTCGGGTTTCGCGGACTCCTCGACCTGGTCGCCGGGACCGGCGGACGAGGTGGCCTCGTCCTTCTTCTTGTCCTTGTTGTCGTCCGTCATCAGCGCGGCGCCGATGCCGATGAGCACGACCAGGACCACCGCGACCGCGCCGATGAGCAGGCCCTTGGTGTTCGGTCCGCCCTTGCCCGGGCCGCCGGCGCGGCCGTGGCCGCCCTGCTGCGGGACATGCGCGGTGGGAGCACCGGGGTACGTCTCCGGAGCGGCGTACTGCGCATTCGGCTGGCCGTACTGCGCGTTCGGCTGGCCGTACTGCTGCTGGTACGGCACCTGCTGCCCGTACTGCCGCTCGCCGACGGTCCGCACCTGGTTGTACGAGGTCCGGGGCACACCGGGCTGCGGAGCCGCCGGGCCCGGGTAGCCGTAGCCGCCCTGCCGCGGCGGCTGGGCTCCCGCCGCCTGTCCGTCCTCGTACAGGTAGCCGAACGGATCGTCGTCCTCGGGCGTGTTAGCGCCGTTGTTCCCGGCCGTCATCCCTGGATCACTCCTCACCATGCCGCCAGCCGTCGCCGATATGTGCCAGCCGTGGCCGACCGGCCGAGCCTACCCCGAACGGACCACACCAAGAATTGCCGTCGCACGTCCTGGAACCGCGGTGGGGTACGGGAACAGCACCCGCGTGAAGGTCAGCCGGCCCTGCGGTGAACCTTCGACCGGGACCGCTTCTCCACGTACATCCGCTGGTCGGCCGAGTGCAGCACCTCTTCGGCGGTCATGCCGCAGGCGGCCCATCCGATGCCGAAGCTCGCCCCGACGCGCACCGCCCGGCCATCGGTCCTGATGGGCGGAATGATGGCGTTCCGCAGGCGCACGGCCAGGTCCGCGGCGTCCGCGGCGCCGAGGCCGTCGGCGAGGACGACGAATTCGTCGCCTCCGAGCCGGGCGACGGTGTCGCCGTCGCGGACGCAGGTGGTGAGACGGCGGGCGACCTCGATCAGTACGGCGTCGCCGGTGTGGTGGCCGAACCGGTCGTTGATCGACTTGAAGCCGTCGAGGTCGCAGAAGAGGACCGCGAGGCCCTTCGTCCCGTCGTCGTGCTCGGTGTCGGGCGCGACGGCGTGCACATGGTGGTCGTAGGGGCCGCCGGGCGCCGAGTCGACGTCGTAGCCGTGTGCCCGCGCGTCCGGATCGTCGAGGTCGCCGTAGGCCGCGTCCAGCGCCTCGACCGCGGTGGTGGCCACCGCGTGCGGGCGTTCGCAGAGCCGGGAGCCGAGCCGGGAGCGCAGCTCGGCGCTGTTGGGCAGACCGGTGAGGGCGTCGTGCGAGGCGCGGTGCGCCAGATGCAGCTCGTGGCGCTTGCGCTCCTCTATGTCCTCGACATGGGTGAGCAGGAAGCGCGGTCCGTCCGTGGTGTCGGCGACGACGGAGTTGCGCAACGAGACCCAGAGATAGGTTCCGTCCCGCCGCCCGAGCCGCAGCTCGGCACGGCCGCCCTCGGCGGAGGTGCGCAGCAGCGTGCCGATGTCCTCGGGGTGGACGAGATCGGCGAAGGAGTAGCGGCGCAGGACGGACGCGGGGCGGCCGAGCAGCCGGCACAGGGCGTCGTTGGTGCGCAGCAGGCGGCCGTGCTGGTCGCCGCCCATCTCGGCGATGGCCATGCCGCTGGGCGCGTACTCGAAGGCCTGGCGGAAGGACTCCTCGCTGGACCGCAGCGCCTGCTGTTCACGCTCCAGACGGACCAGCGCACGTTGCATGTTTGCTCTCAGCCGGGCGTTGCTGATCGCAATGGCCGCCTGCGACGCGTACATCTGGAGGGCCTCACGGCCCCAGGCGCCGGGACGGCGGCCGTTGCGCGGGCGGTCGACGGAGATGACGCCCAGGAGGTCGAGACCGCCGCCGGACGCGTACATCGGGGCGTAGAGGCGGTCCTGGGGGTGCCATTCGTCCTCGAACCGGGGCTCGGGCCCCTCGGTGTGCCACTGCGGTACGTCGTCGTCGAGGAGGACCCAGCCGTGGGTGTGGGGTATGAAGCGCAGCTCGTCCCAGCTCTCGCCCATCGACAGCCGGCGCTCCCAGGAACCGCGCGAGCCGACCCGGCCGGTGATCAGGGCCTCCGCGGCGCTGTTGCCGGCGAAGGCGGCCACCACGAGGTCGCCGTCGGGACGGACCAGGTTCACACAGGCCAGCTCGTAGCCGAGACCGGCGACGGCCCCGTCGGCAACGGTCTGCAGGGTGTCGGCCAGGCTCCGCGCCGTATTGAGATCGGCCACGGCCTGGTGCAGCTGCCGCAGCGTCGCAAGACGGACGTACGGCTCCGACTCGGCCTCCATTGCTCGCACTCCCCGAGACCTCGACAGCACTCCAGGTTTCATATCGACGTACTTACTGCAGTGTCACCGCAACTGAATCACAGTGAGCTGTGCAGTCGGTACACAGGGTCAGCGAATATCGCACTCTGTGACTCAAGTCACAACAGATGGTAAAGGGTTGGAAGGCTGCCCGCCTGCGGCCCGTCCTTTTCCTGAACGCAAATCCGCGCAGCGCGGCGCCGGTTCGGCTGTATACGGAACACCGGTGCGACGGTGCACGGAAGGCCGGTGCGGCGGTGCACGGAAGGCCGGTGCGGCGGGCCGTTTCGACCCGGTACACCGGCCTTCCCGCAGGCAGCCGACTCAGTGGGCCTTGACCGCGTAGGCCCGGATGATGGTCTGGACGACCTTGCTTCCGTCGTCGGCGGTCACCTCGGCCCGGAGCGAGATGTAGCCGCCGGTGCCGCGGTTGGTGAGCGAGGCACGGGCCGGGTGGCCGGGGGTGGCCGCCTTGACCCGTACCCGCTGCCACGTGGCGCCGTCGTCATGGCTGACCTCCAGCGACGGTGTGCCCACGACCGCCTCGGCGGCGTACGGGCTGCGGTCGACGGTGAGGTCCAGGCCGGTGGCGCTGTGGGCCCGGGCCCGGCCGTACGCGTCCAGACCGCCCGCGGCGAAGCGCACCGCCATCAGCGGTACCGCCGCTCCGTCCGGGGCGTGGCCCGACGTGAAGGTCCACTCGCTGTCGATCCGGGTCGACAGAGCCGCGTAGGCACCGGTGCGGGTGACCGAGCCGCGCAGCGTGTACTGCGCCTCCTCGGCGGGCACCGCCACCGACGACTGGCCGAGACCGACGGCGTTCCAGTCGGCATAGGTCTTCCCGCCGCTCTCCAGGACGAGACGGCCCGCGGCGCCCCAGTCCGTGCCGTCGTGCGTGGCATCGGCGTCGACGGCCCAGCGCAGGTTGCCCATCGCGATGCGGTCGGCGGTCCGCAGCATCGCCAGGTCCGGCACGGCCGGGCCGACGACGGCGGCGCCCCAGGTCAGCTTGTTGGACTTGCCGGGACCGAACTCGTGCGGCGTGTCCGACAGGGCGTGCCGCCCATCGATCCGGACCCGGTCCACCCAGCTGCCCGGGGTGCGGTAGTCGCGGACGCGCGACGGGAAGGCCACCGGCTGGTCGATCATGGTCGTCGGGTGCCCGGCGTCGTACGGCGCGGTGCCGGTCACACCGGACGCGGCCGTTCCCTGGGCCCGGTAGTCGGCATCGACCCGGGTGAGGTTCCTGCGCTTCGCGGAGAAGGCCAGGTCCTCGGGAACGCCACCGCTGTGCCGGTCCACCACGTGGTAGAAGAAGGAGCTCGGCGTGGTCGCGTCCGCTCCGCGTTCGGCGAAGGTGGCGGACGTACGGTAGGTCACGTCGGGGTCGGCGAACGGTGAGACGTAGAGCGTGTCGAAGGCGGTCGCGCCGACCGCCACCGCACTGAACGACTTGGTGGATCCGCCGAAGGGAAGCGACACACTCGCTTCGAGGGCGACTCCCTGCGCATCGGCCGCGTCCAGGCTCACCGGGACCGGAACCGCCGTACGGGCGTCGGCGGTGACCGTGAGCGTCCGGTCGACCGTCACCGGCATCACCACCATCGCGTTGCTCGCGTCCGACACGGTCCGGATGCCGGCCACGAGGTAGTACTCACCCTCCGGCACCGAGGTGCTTCCGACACCGTCCCTGACGGTCACGTAGTAATTCGCGCCGCTGTAGCGGTTGACCAGTTCCACGTAGGAGGAGGTGGCCTTGCCTGAGCGGTCCAGTGCGCCCACCGTCACCTGGTGGGTCGGGATCGGGGAGTACGCAGCGAGCAGCGTGCGCACCGAAGCCGCCCCGTCGGCCGAGGAAGCGGTCAGCACCGCGGACTGCGCACCGTGCGGCAGCATGGTGCCGAGCACGGTCACCTCGACGGAGGCGCTGCCGCCCGCCGGAACCACGACCTTGTCGGTGCCCATGGTGAACTGCGCCGGGTTGCCCGGCTTGCCGTCCGACGAGACGGGCGTGGCGATGTCCAGGCCGAGGGTGACGGGGGCCGTGCCCGCGTTGCTGTAGGTGACCTCGTGCACCGTGTCCTCGCCGGAACCGGCCGCCCAGTCCGCCGTCTCGGAGATGTTCGCCGGCGAGGCCGTCACCTGCTGGGCCGTGGCACGGGCGACGTCCACCCGGCCGCTGCCCTGGTCGTAAGGGGTCAGCGCGTCCTTGGGCTTGGCGGCCCCCATCAGCGCCGCCTTGATCCGGTCCCCCGGCCAGCCGGGGTGGGCCTGTGCCACGAGGGCCGCCGAGCCCGCCACGTGCGGCGTCGCCATCGAGGTGCCGCTCAGCGCGACGTGGCCGCCGCCGAGCTTGGCCGCGACGATGCCCACTCCGGGCGCGGTGATGTCGGGCTTGACCGCGAAGTCTCCGACGCGCGGGCCGACACTGGAGAAGTACGCCAGGGACTCGTCCCGGCCCACGGCTCCCACGGTGAGCGCGGCGTCGGCGCTGCCGGGGCTGCCGACGGTCTGTTTTCCGTTCTCGCCCTCGTTTCCGGCGGCCAGCACGAACAGGGTGCCGGTCCGCGCCGACAGGTCGTCCACGGCCTGTTCGAGGGGGTCGATGCCGGCCTCGTCCGGGCCGCCGAGGCTCAGGTTGACCACCTTGGCGTGCAGCGTGTTGGCCGCCCAGTCCATCCCGGCCAGGATCGCCGAGTCGGGGCATCCCTCGTCGACGCACACCCTGCCGATCGCGAGCCGGGCGTCCGGCGCCACGCCCGGGGCGGTGCCCGTACCGGCGATGGTGGAGGCCACATGCGTGCCGTGTCCGACCGTGTCCTCGGCGCTGCCGGAACCGGTGAAGTCCTCCGCGACGTCGACCTTCCCGGCCAGGTCGGGATGGTCGGAGTCGTAACCGGTGTCCAGGACCGCGACCGTGACGCCCTTTCCGGTGTAGCCGGCGGCCCACGCCTCGGGGGCGCCGATCTGCGGCACGCTGCGGTCCAGGGCGACCTTCGCCCGGCCGTCCAGCCACAGTTTGGTCACCCCGCCCCGGAGCGTGCCGCCCTCGGTGAGTTCCTTCCACAGACGGGCGGCGTCGGCCTTGCGTGGTTCGAGAGCGGTCAGACCGAGCCGCGGCAGCTCACGCCGCACCCGCCCCTCGGCGCCGACCTCCGCACGCACCCGCCCGGCACGGCTCGCGCCCCTGCCGTACTGGGCGATCAGCGGCAGGTCGCTGCGCTGCTTGTCGTCGTAGCCGAACTCCAGCAGTGTCCCGACCCGGAACAGCCGGGGGTCGAGCCGTCCCTCACCGAGCAGGTCCATGGCGTCGGAAGGGATGACGGAGATGTCGTCGGGGCCGTCCGAGCTGGTGAAGAAGGTGATGCCCGAACGTCCGGGGCCGGTCTGCGGGCTGACGCTCCGAATGGTGTCGCCGGCGGTGGTCACGGTGACCTGGTCGCCGGTCACCAGGGTGATGGTGGTCTCACGCACCGTCCCTGCCCCGGCGGTCGACGCCGAAGCAGGGACGGTGGCGGTGGCGGTGGCGGTGGCGGGCGTGGTCGAGGCGGTCGCGGGCAGGGCGGATATCAGGGTGACGAGCGCGGCAGTGGCGGCAGCTGCGCAAAGACGTCTTCGCAAGGCAGGACCTCCGGGGATCGCGGTGCACGGTCGGTGCGGTCAGCGTTCCAGGCGGTCATTACCCTGGAATTACCGGAGGTCCTGATGCGTCCAGGGCGGGGGCGGGACCGGGACCAGGACCGGGGGCGGGACCAGCGGCCCCACGGACACACGGGCACACGGGCACACGGGCACACGGGCACACGGCTGACGGGGGCACCGACTCACGGGCCGTCAGGATTTCCACGTGGTACCCCGCACTGCGGAAGCCGGTCCTCCTTGGCTCGGATGCCGGACGGGCCCTCACGCTGACAGGCCGTCAGGGTTGCTCGCTGGTCCCCGCGATACGGACGCGGAGGCAGCCCTCCATGGCCCGGGAGCCGTCGGTGACCAGCTCATGGCCCTGTTCCGCGCACCATGCGACCACCGCTGCCGCGACCTCGGTGTCCACAGTGACCAGCTCCACGACCGCGTCGCCCGGCAGCCCCCGGCAACGACGCGTCAACAGCGGTTCGACACGGGCCCACGGCTCGCCGCCCGCGTCGACCATGACGTCGGGATGCGGGAACGGTCCGTGCGGGCGGGGTGGTCGGGGGGTGGTCACGGAACAGGACTCCTCGGTCAGGGGGCGGCTTCACCTGTGGCCGCGACCGTAGAAGCCCCGGATTACCCGGGAATTGCCGAGGTGTCCGCCATGCCCGCAGACGGCAGCGCGCGCGCTTCGTCGAGCAGGACGCGGGCGTCGTCCACCGCTTGGGCGTCGCCGACCCGCTCGGCCTCCGCCATGCTGCGGATCAGGCACTCCTCGGCCCGCTCCCGTCGTCCTGCCCGGACGTGCACCTCGCCGAGCCTGGCCCAGACATGCCCCAGACACCAGGTGGCGCCGCTGGAACGGGCCTCGGCCACCGCCTGTTCGGCCAGCTCCAGCGCTGCGGCGCCCTCGCCCCGGAGCAACTGGACACGGGCGAGACAGCCACGCTCGAACGCGATCACGGAGGGGTCACCGGTCCGCTCGGCGAGCTCCAGGGTGCGCAGGTTGTGGCTCAGCGCCTCGTCCAGGTCGCCCCCGCGCAGGGCGCATTCGCTGAGCAGCGACAACGCACTGGAGATCAGTGCCGTGTGGCGCGCTCGCTCCGCGAGAGGCAGCGCCCGGAGCGCCGCCTCGTGAGCCTCCTCGGTCCGATCGGCGTGCAGCAGACAGGCGCAGCGGTTGATCAGGGCGCGGGCGAGCAGCACGGGCACCGCTTCGGCGGGTGCGAGGCGGGCGAGCCCGGCGGCCTCGTCGGCGGCCCGCAGCCCCTCCTCCCAGCGGCCGACCACGAAGCTCAGACCCGCGACCATGATGCGGTGGCCGGCCGCGTCGGCGGGCGACAGGTCCGCGGGCAGGGGCTCGAACTCCACGAGCAGGTCCAGGCCCTGCTGGGGTCGTCCGGCCCGGCCGAGCGTTCCGGCGAGCAGTTCGGCGGTCCGGACGGCGGCGTCCTGGTCGCCGCGCAGCCGGAACTCCGCCAACGCCTCGTCAAGGACCTCTTCGGACTCGGCGTAACGGGCGAGGTGCCGCAGGACACGGCCCAGGCCCAGGCGGGCCTCGGCGGCGGCCGGGTCGCCCGCGAGGTCGAGACGGGCCACCAGATCGGTGTAGTGCCGCTCAGCCGCGTCGTTGGCGTACAGCGCCTCGGCGCGCTCTGCGGCCTGCCGCAGGAAATCCACCGCCCGGGGGTCGTCGGCCCGTCCGAAGTGCAGCGCGAGGGTTTCCACCGCGCGCGGCCGACGGCTGAGCACCGCCTCTCCCAGCGCGGTGTGCAACTGCCCGCGGCGTACCGCGCTCACCGCGCCGTACACGGCGAGCCGCACCAGAGGGTGGCAGAAGGCGTAATCGGGTACGGCGCGCCCGCCCGTCGCGGCCTCCCGCTCCTCCACGAGGCGGGCGGCGACGGCGGTCTCGACCCCGTCGGCGAGTTCGGCCCCGTGCAGCGGCGGGCGCAGGCCGGCTCCGGCGGCGGTCAGCTCGCTGAGGGGCGCCGTGCCACCCGCGGCGGCGAGCAGTTGCAGCACGCGGCGTGCGGGGGAGGGCAGCCGGCCGACACGGGCCGATACGAGGGCGCGTACGCGCTGGGGCAGGTCGAGGTCGTCGAGCGAGCCGTCCGCCTCCGCTGCCTCGCGCACCGGGTCCGGTTTCGGTTCCGGTTTCGGTTTCGGTTCCGGTCCGCGCGTCGAATCCGGCGCTCCCTCACGCACCGGGTCCGGTTCCGCCGCGTGCGTCCGGGGCGGCTGGGCCGTGTGCGTCCGGGGCGGCTGGGCAGACTCGTCCACTTCGTGCCAGGCAGCGGCCAGTTCGGCGGTGAAGAGCGGGTTGCCGCGTGACAGCGCGAAGACTCCGGCTGCCGCCCGGCCGCCTTCCTTCTCCCCCATCAGTTCGGCGACCAGCCCGGCGCACTCGCGCCTGCTGAGCCGCATGAGCTCGACGCGCCGGGCGAGGCCCCGTGCGACCAGCGTCCCCACGGTCCGTCTGCGCGGGTCGTCCTCGTCCAGCTCGCCCTCGCGCAGGGTGACGACGAACCGCAGCGGTCGCCCGCCGGAGGAAGTGACCAGATGGAGGAGCAGTTCCAGTGACCCGGCGTCGGCGGCCTGTGCGTCGTCCAGTACGAGCAGAACCGGGCGGGTCGCGGCCAGATCGGCGAGCAGGTCCGCCGTCGCGCGGAACAGACGGGCCCGCTGTTCCTCCGGATCGAGACCGGCGTCGGCTCCGGCCGGGGCGGGCGCCGATCCGAGAGCGGGCAGCAGTGCGGCGAGTTCCGGGTAGTCCGTGCCGACGGCCGCGCGGACCTCGGGCGGGCAGTCGGCGAGAAACCCGTCCAGGGCTCCGGCCAGCGCACCGTAGGGGATGGCACCCTCGTGCCCCGCACCCCACAGCACGGTCTCGCCGCGTGCGACGGCGGCCCGGCCCGTCTCCGCCGCGAGGCGGGTCTTGCCGACCCCCGCCTCACCGTCGACCAGGACGAGCGGCACCGCCGGTTCCGGGTCGGTGAGCAGGGCGACCGCACGCTCACGCCCGTGCAACCGCGTGGCGGGCGGGTGCCGGATGGCGGCGGGCAGGACGGAGGCGTACGTGAGAGCGGCGCGGTTCGGCTCGGCGAGGGCCTTGCGGTAGAGGTGCTGGGTCTCGGCCTCCGGACGAGTTCCCAGCTCCCTGCCGAGCACGTCGCGCAGAAGGTGGTACTGACGGACCGCCTCCCGGCGGTGTCCCAGGTCGAGGCGGGCCCGGATCAGCCGACGGTGCAGCGCCTCGTTGACCGGGTCGGCGGTCACCTCGGCGGCGAGCAGGGACAGGACGCGGTCCGGTTCGCCGGCCGACAGCAGGGCGTCGGCGAGCGCGAGCACGGTGCGTGCACGCAGGGCCTCCAGTTCGTGGCGGCGGGCCTCGGCCCAGTCGGCGTACCGGTCCTCGGGGAGCAGTGGTCCGGCCGCGAAGGCGGCGGTCGCTGCCGTCAGGCGGGCCGCGCGGTCCTCGGCGTCGACCGCGACAAGGGCGGCGACGGCCAGGCGTTCGGCGTGGTCCGCGTCGATCCACACCCGGTCGGGGGTGAGCAGCAGCGATTCGCCGTCGCTGATCAGGTACGCGGACCGGGCGCGCGCGGAGAGTTCGGGCTCGAAGGCGCGGCGGACCGTGTGCAGGGCGACCGCGAGCCTGCTGAGTCCCGCACGCGTGGTGACCTCGGGCCACAGCAGGTCCAGCAATTGGTCGCGGTGGAGGCGGCGGCCCGGGGCGGTGGCGAGCACCTTGACCACCGCCTTGGCTCCGGGGCGCCGCCAGCCGTCGTCGACCGGCCCGAGATCGTCGCGCACGGCCCGGAAGCCGCCGAGGAGGTGGAGCCGCAGTGTCGGGGGCTCGTCGGAGCGCGGGTGAGCTGCGGGGGTTGGCTGCACGCGCTCGAACACTAGACGAATGCGTGACCGTCCCGGGAGAGCTCCCGCGCCCCGGCCGACCGTGCGTCCGGCGCGGGCCGGGGAGCCCCTGCGCAGGTCAGGAAGCCCGTTCGGCAGGAACCGAAGTCACCGTTCCAGGAGATCGGCCGCCAGTGGCGAGAAGGTGCCATGGCAACTAACCGCCCGAAGTGGACTGCTCGCACCCCTCGGCGTAAGGGGCTCCCCTCGGCGTACTCCCCTCGCCGTTACGGACTCCTCGCCCCGCCTTCGGCGGTGTGTGCCGGGCACGCATGGACCGGGGGTCCTAGGACCCGGCTGGTCCCCTGGCCCGATGCGACGACGGACCGTACGCGGCTAGCGTGCCCGATGTGTTGCATATGAAGTCTCCCGCCTCGCGTCCCCAGCCCATCCCCCATGCTGAGGGGGTGAGCAACGATGAATTCCGAGGCGCTCTCGCCCGACTGGCCGCCGGCGTCGTACTGATCACCGCCGAGGAGCCGCCACTGGACGAGAACGGGCGCGGCGAGGACGTCGGGATGACGGCGACCGCCTTCATGTCGGTCTCGCTGGATCCGCCCCTGGTCATGGTCAGCCTGCGCAACGGCTCACGGATGGACGACCTGTTGGCGGAGCAGCCGCTGTGGGCCGTCTCCGTACTCTCCGAGGGCCAGCGGCACATCGCCGGACGGTTCGCGATGAAGGGCCGGATCAGCGACCGGCTGCTGTTCGAGGACATCCCCTCCACCAGGGGTGAGATCAGCCACGCACCGCTGGTCGAAGGGGCGCTGGCCACGTTGGAGTGCCGCACCGAGCAGCGGGTTCCTGCAGGCGACCACACGCTGGTCATCGGCCGGGTGCTGAGCGCGACCCTGCCGAGCGGGGACGGATCGCCGCTGACGTACTTCCGGGGAAGGTACCGGCATCTGGCGTAACCCTCCAGGGCCGGTGCCGACCCCGGGACAAGCTTCCCGGGGTCGGCAGCTGAGGTGAGCCTCGCAAGGACGGTACGGGCAACCGGGACGAGCCTCGCGGGGGACGCCACCGGCACCGGCAGCTGAGGTGCGGTGAGCCCTGCGCGCATCAACGAGCGCCGCCTGCGGCTACCAGTCGCGGCCGGAGCGCCCGCGCTTCGTCTCGCCGCGCTGCTTCTTCTCGCGCAGGCGGCGCTCGTTGATGCCGCGCGGAATCCTGGACTTGCGGCGCGGCCGGGGCGGCGGCGCCGTGGCCTCGGCCAGCAGGGACGCGAGCCGCACAAGAGCCGTCTCGCGGTTGCGCCACTGGGAGCGGTGCTCGGACGCCCGGACCGCGATCACCCCGCCCACGAGCCTGCCCTCCAGACGCTGGAGCGCCCGCTCCTTCCACACCTCGGGGAGCGACTCGGTCGCCGCGAGGTCGAAGCGGAGCTCCGCCTGGGAGTCGCTGGTGTTGACGTGCTGCCCGCCCGGCCCGGAGGACCGCGAGAAACGCCACATGAGCTCGGCCTCCGGCAGGGAGACGGAACCGCGGATGACATAAGGCCCGGACATGACACCCATGTTCCCCGGCCCACAGGGCGTTCGTCACCTTCTTTTACCGCGTTCTTTTACCGCGTCACCGCACTACGGCGCCGCCACCGCACTACGTACGGCGCTACGGCCCCACTGCGCACCGCACCACCGCACGAACTTTCTCGCCGTGCGAGGCGTGTCCGCCGTCCTCCCGACGGCCCGGCGGCACGTCGGGAGGAGTTTGGTAAAGAAAGTAAAGGGAGCAGGAACCTCCCGGCCCCTTGCCCGCGTTATGACCTGTGACGGTAGCTTCGTGAGGGCACGAAGCCCGCACTCGACGAGGAAAGGGACTTCCCATGGCTGTAAGCCTGTCCAAGGGCGGCAACGTCTCGCTCACCAAGGAGGCCCCGGGCCTGACCGCCATCACGGTCGGCCTCGGCTGGGACGTCCGCACCACCACCGGCACCGACTTCGACCTCGACGCCTCGGCGATCGCGGTCAACCCGGGCGGCAAGGTCGTCTCCGACGGCCACTTCGTCTTCTTCAACAACAAGTCGACGCCGGACCAGACCATCGTCCACACCGGTGACAACGTCACGGGTGAGGGCGAGGGCGACGACGAGCAGATCAACGTCAACCTGGCCGGTCTGCCGGCCGACGTCGACAAGATCGTCTTCCCGGTCTCGATCTACGACGCCGAGGCCCGCAGCCAGAACTTCGGCCAGGTGCGCAACGCCTTCATCCGCATCCTCAACCAGGCCGGCGGCGCGGAGATCGCCCGCTACGACCTGAGCGAGGACGCCGCCACCGAGACCGCCATGGTCTTCGGCGAGCTGTACCGCAACGGCGCGGAGTGGAAGTTCCGTGCGGTCGGCCAGGGTTACGCCTCGGGGCTGCGCGGCATCGCACAGGACTTCGGCGTCAGCATCTGACACAGCGCGGCCGACAGGCCCTGACGTACCGAAGCCCCCGACCGCAGGAGATGCGGTCGGGGGCTTCGGCGTGTACGCGTGATGCTCCCTGCTCACATTGTGTTTCCGGCCCTGCCGAATAGCGAACACAAGCACATTCCATTCGGACAAGAAGTGGTCAAAAATATGTGAGGCATTTGTTAGTACACCGTCAACATTGGTCATTCGGTGGCACGCTCTCCGCTCGTAACCCCCCACGGAACGAGCAACGGAGAACGTATGACCCCCCACATGAACACCCGTCGCGCCGCAGCCCTGGCCGCCGTGGCCGCCATGGTCGTCGTCGGCGTCCAGACCGGTGCGGCAAACGCCGCTCCGGACAACGGAAGTGACGGCTCCTCCGCCACTCGCAGCGCCACCCCCTTCGCCGCGAACAGTGCCTCCCAGCGCGGCGCCGCCATCAAGTCGGCACAGTCCGAAGCCTCTTCGACCGCGGACACCCTCGGCCTCGGCAGCCAGGAGAAGCTGATCGTCCGTGACGTGATCAAGGACGCCGACGGCACCGTCCACACCCGCTACGAACGCACCTACGCCGGCCTCCCGGTCCTCGGCGGCGACCTCGTCACCCACACCGCCCGCAGCGGAAAGCTCAAGAGCGTCACCAAGGCCACCAAGGCCCGGATAGCCGTGCCGTCGACGACGGCGAAGATCAAGACGGCCGCCGCCGCCCGCAAGGTCATCTGGGCGGGAGACGGCACGCCCGTCCTCGCCTTCGAGACGGTGCGGACCGGGGTGCAGAAGGACGGCACACCGAGCAGGCGACACATCATCACCGACGCGACCACGGGCAAGGAGCTCCAGAGCTACGAGGCGATCGAGACCGGCGTCGGCAACAGCCAGTACAGCGGCGAGGTCGAGCTGACGACCACCGCGACCGGCTCCGGCTACGAGCTGACCGACGGCGACCGCGGCGGCCACACGACGTACGACCTCAACCAGGGCGAGAGCGGCACCGGCGACCTCGTCACGGACGACGACGACACCTGGGGCGACGGCACCGGCGACGACCGCCAGACCGCCGCGGTCGACGCCGCCTACGGTGCCGCGCAGACCTGGGACTTCTACAAGTCGGCGTTCGGCCGCGACGGCATCGCCGGGGACGGCAAGGCCGCGTACTCGCGGGTCCACTACGGCGACG
Source organism: Streptomyces sp. NPDC058051 (assembly GCF_042885475.1). Lineage (NCBI taxonomy): Bacteria > Bacillati > Actinomycetota > Actinomycetes > Kitasatosporales > Streptomycetaceae > Streptomyces > Streptomyces sp. NPDC058051. The sequence continues at coordinate 56,511 of NZ_JBHVRW010000019.1, read as the reverse complement.
CGTACGTCAACGCGTTCTGGGACGACAGCTGCTTCTGCATGACGTACGGCGACGGCGCCGACAACAAGAGCGCGCTGACCGCGCTCGACGTCGCGGGCCACGAGATGAGCCACGGCCTGACCTCGTCCACCGCCAACCTCGACTACAGCGGGGAGTCCGGCGGCCTGAACGAGGCGACCAGCGACATCCTCGGCACCTCGGTGGAGTTCGCCGCCGACAACAGCACGGACGTCGGCGACTACCTCATCGGCGAGAAGATCGACATCAACGGCGACGGCACCCCGCTGCGCTACATGGACGAGCCGAGCAAGGACGGCGGCTCCGCCGACTACTGGGACAGCAGTGTCGGCGACCTCGACGTGCACTACTCGTCCGGCGTCGCCAACCACTTCTTCTACCTGCTGTCCGAGGGCAGCGGTGCGAAGACGATCAACGGCGTCGACTACGACTCCCCGACCGCCGACGGCTCCACGGTCACCGGCATCGGCCGGGACAAGGCCGTCCAGATCTGGTACAAGGCCCTCTCCGAGTACATGACGTCGACCACCGACTACGCGGACGCCCGTACGGCGACCGAGCAGGCGGCGACCGACCTCTACGGCGCGGACAGCGACGAGCTCGCGGCCGTCGACGCCGCCTGGAGCGGCGTCAACGTGAACTAGGGCCGGTGAACCTTTGCGGCCTGGGCCCGGCAGCGGGTCGCACGGGAGCCGGTCAGCCCTTCGGGGCGGGCCGGCTCCTGCCGTACAGCCATGTGCTCCACAGCTCCGTCAGATCCTGACCGGTCGTCTTCTCCACATAGGCGGTGAAGTCGGCGGTCGACGCGTTGCCGTGCCGGTGAGCCCTCGTCCAGCCCCTGACGAGCGCGAAGAAGCGCCGGTCGTCGTCCACAGCCTGCCGGATCCTGTGGATGACCATCGCCCCGCGCCCGTACACCGGTGCCTTCAGGACGTCGGCGGCGCCGGGCGGATCGGCGGGCGGGAAGGCCCAGTTGGCATCGTCGTCGAAGGCGGCGTCGAAGCGGTCCTGGACCGGTCTGTCCCCCTGGTCGTCCTCCCACAGCCACTCCGCGTAGGTCGCGAAGCCCTCGTTGAGCCACGTGTCCCGCCAGCTCTCGGGCGTGACGGAGTCCCCGAACCACTGGTGGGCCATCTCGTGGACCAGCAGTCCGGCACCCGGCGGCCCGGGAAAGTACGGCCGGTTCTGGGTCTCCAACGCGTATCCGGCGTCCCCCGGACGTCCGACGATCGCGCCCGTGGCGGAGAAGGGATACGGCCCGAAACGTTCCGCCTCCCAGGTCACGATCTCGGGAACCCTGGCGAGGATCCGCGCGCTGTCCGCCCCCACCGCCGTGTCCGCGGCGGTGAACACCTTGATGCCACCCGGCATGGTCGACGTCTTCACGTCGAAGCGGCCGATGGCGAGCGTCGCGAGATAGCTCGCCATCGGTTCGGCGGTGTGCCAGTGGTACGTGGTGCTGGTGCCCGAGGTCCTGCGGGAGGTCAGCTCGCCGTTGGAGACGGCCGTCAGGCCCTTGGGAACGGTCACGTCGAGGTCGTACGACGCCTTGTCGCTCGGGTGGTTGTTGCCGGGGAACCAGGCCATGGAACCGGTCGGCTCACCGAGCGCCACCGATCCGTCCGCGGTCCTCAGCCACCCCTCCTTCGAACCGTCCGGGTCGGTGAGGGTCTGCGGGGAGCCGGAGTAGCGGACGACCGTACGGAACGTCATGCCCTTGTGGAGCCGGTTACCGATCCCGGCGTCGGGACGCAGGGTGAGTTCGTGGCCCGCCCGGTTGACGGCGGCCGGACGGCCCTCGACCGTCGCGGACCGCACGGTGAGCCCTGCGAGGTCGAGGTTGAAGGCGCTGAGGTCCTGCGTGGCGCGCGCGGTGATGGTGGCGGTGCCGCGCAGGTGGTGGGCGGCCGGGTCGACGTCGAGGGCGAGGTCGTAGTGGGTGACGTCGTAGCCGCCGTTGCCGAGCTTCGGGAAGTACGGGTCGCGCAGACCGGCGGCGCCGGGCGTGCCTTCGACACCGCCGGTGCCGCCGGTGCAACCGGTGCAACCGGTGGAAGCCGTCAGAACCAGCAGGGCGCAGGCGCCTGCGCGGGTCGCGCGGCGGACTGGTGTTCGCTGGTTCACACCGGTGATCCTAGGCGCGAAATGTTCCGAATACACGGAATGCCGGTGCGGTGGGGCACTGGAACGGGGGTGGTGACTGGAGCGGCCGGAGTGGCTGGAACGGCCGGAGCGGCCGAAGTGGCCGAAGTGGCCGGTGGGTTGGGGGGCGCGGGTTGGGGAGGCGCGGGTTGGTGGGGCATGGGTTGGTGGGGCGCGGGTCGGTGGTCTGGCGGACGGAGCGACCTGCGGGACGGCGGGGCGGCGGCCCGGTGGCATGTACGGCGTGGGTGCTTTGACAGGCCCGGTCGCCGCCCTGCTCGGCCTACTTGGTGAGGGCGGCGACGCCGGCCTGCGCGAACTTCTCGTCGAGGTCGCCGCTCGGGGCTCCGGCCACTCCGATACCCGCCACCGGGGCTCCCTTGACCTGCACCGGGGCACCGCCCGCGAGGAACAGCGTGCCGGGGATGTCCTTGAGGTTCGGAGCCTGCTCCAGACGCTTGACCAGATCGGAGGTGGGCGCGTTCCAGGAGACGGCGGTGTACGCCTTCTTCACCGCGGACTCATACGCCTGCGGGCCCGCACCGTCGCCGCGGAGCGTCACGATGGTGTTGCCGTTGCGGTCGACGACGGCGACGGAGACCCGCTGGTTCTCCTTCTTCGCGGCGTCGAGCGCTGCCTGCGCGGCCCTGGTGGCGGCGGCCACGGTCAGGTGGGTGGTCTGCTGGAGGTTCCGGTTCGCCGCGTCGGCCTTGACGGCGGTGGCGGCGGGCGCGGCAGCGGGGGTGGAGGCGTTGGCGGACATGGCGCCGAAGCTTCCGGCACCGAGGGCGGCGACGGCAACAGCACCGGTCAGGACGCGGGTGCGCAGCGACAACTTCTTCATGGCGAACTCCTCAGCAACAGGGGGCGGGCTTCTTCCGCTCTGCCATCGATCCTCCGGCCGTCTCCGGCGCCGCACGGTCGACGGACCGGCTCGATGCCTCGCGCGGGACGGCCGACGGCTCCATCGGCCGATCGGTTGATGCGGAGGTGGTCATCCGGGGTGACCATGGATGTGCCCGTGCAGGTCAGCGGCGCTGACGGCGGTGAGGAGCGAGGGGTACGAGGTGGAGCACCGACCCGGACCGGCATCCGGCGTGAACGGGACCGGCGACCCGGATGCCCGGTGGCTCACGCTTCTGATGCACGCCTCCTTCTTCCTGCTGCTCGGTGCGTCGCTCGCCCGCTTTCTGCTGCGGCACCCCGGCGAGGCGCGCACTCCGTGGATCATCGCGCTCTCCGTCGCCCTGGCCGTGCTGTACGTACTCGGGCCGGTGCTCGGTTCGCGCCCGACGCCCCGCAGTGTGGTGTGGCTGGGGGTGCTGGTCGCCGTGTGGATGGTGCTGGTCGTGCTCGCGCCGAGCTTCGCGTGGTGCGCGGTCCCGCTGTTCTACACCGGTTTGCGGATCCTTCCGCCACGCGCCGCACTCGTGCTCGTCGCCCTGCTCACCGCGTTCGTCGTCGCCGCGCAACTGCGGCTGGCCGGCGGTTTCGACCCGAACCTGGTGCTCGCCCCGCCCGCGGTGGCGGCGGTCGCTACAGCGGTCTTCGTCCATATGCAGCGTCAGGCCGTGCGCCAGCGCGACCTGTCCGAGCGGCAGGGTGAACTGATCGACGATCTTTTGCGCACCCGCCGCGAACTGGCCGCCACCGAGCGCCGCGAAGGAACCCTCGCGGAACGCCAACGGCTCTCGATGGAGATCCACGACACGCTCGCGCAGGGCCTGTCCAGCCAGCAGATGCTGCTCCAGGCCGCCGAACGCACCTGGGACGCCGATCCGGCGACCGCCCGCCGCCACGTCCGTACAGCGACGGGCATCGCGGAACGCAGCCTCGCCGAGGCCCGCCGCTTCGTCCACGACCTGGCGCCCGCCGATCTCGCGGAGGGCGGAGACCTGGAGGCGGCCCTGCGCACACTGGCCGCACGCGAGACGGCGCAGGCGCAGGGGCGGCTCGTCGTCCACTGCCACGTGGACGTGGAGGGAGCCCAACGCACCACACTGCCCGACCGCGTACAGTCCGCGCTGCTCCGCATCGCGCAGGGCGCACTGGCCAACGTGAAGGAACACGCACAGGCGACCGAGGCGGCACTGACGCTGACCCGTCTCGACGACCGGATCGTCCTGGACATCGCCGACAACGGGCAGGGCTTCACACCCACGCAGCAGCCCGGACCCACCGGCGGCGTACGCGGCCACGGGCTGCCCGCGATACGTGCCAGGCTGCAACAGCTCGGCGGCACACTGACGATCGAGTCGGCACCCGGCGACGGCACGGTCCTGTCCGCCGCCGTCCCCCTCACCCCCACAACCGCACCGCCGACCCCTCCGGAGGACTCCCGCATGACCGCGCCCCCGATCACCCCGGAGAACCCCGCATGACCGCGCCACCCGTACGCATCCTGCTCTGCGACGACCACGCCGTCGTACGCGCCGGTCTGCTCGCTCTGCTCGGCAGCGACACGGACATCGTGGTCGTCGGCGAGGCCGGCAGCGGCGAGGAAGCCGTCGCCCTGGCCGCGAAGCTCACCCCGGATGTCGTCCTGATGGATCTCCAGCTCGGCGCGGGCATCGACGGCATCGAGGCCACCCGCCGCATCGCCGCCACCGGCGTCCACGTGCTGGTCCTCACCACGTACGACACGGACGCCGACATCACCCGCGCCATCGAGGCGGGCGCCACCGGCTACCTGCTGAAGGCCGAACGTCCGGAGGAACTCTTCGCCGCGATCCACTCGGCCGCCCAGGGACGCACCACGCTCTCCCCGCCCGTGGCCGACCGCGTCATGGCCCGGATGCGCACCCCGCGGCCCGCACTCACCGGGCGCGAACTCGACATCCTGGCCCAGCTCTCCCGTGGTCTGGGCAACCGCGACATCGCCCGCGCCCTGTTCATCAGCGAGGCCACCGTGAAGACGCACCTGGGCCGGATCTACGACAAACTAGGCGTCGACACCCGCGCGGGCGCCGTCGCCGTGGCGAAGGAGCAGCGGCTGCTGCCGTAGACCAACCCCGAGCGGGGATGCCGCGACGAGCGCGGGAAGACGACCACGGGAACGGAAGGATCCGGGCGACCCTTCCTCCACCCTTCTCGCCGTCCGTCTTCTTCACGGAACGCCGCAGCGACACGTAGCAGCGACACATCGCAGTGGCGAAGCCCCGCAGACGCCCGGGACGCCTGCGCACCACGCCGCCGACGGACGCCGCAGGCCCGAGCTCAGGCAGCCGGACCCGCGTCACTCCTGCTCGGCTCGAACAGGTCATCGACCGTCTTCACCGTGAACGCCCTGTCGACCCAGACATCGAGCAGCGGCAGCTCCCGGCACAAGCCGATCCGCTCCCGACACGCATCGTTCACGGTGATGCCTCGGCGATCCAGGGTCCGCAGCACGCTCAGAGCCCGCTCCTTCGCGATGCCCTCTTCCCGCCCCTCTTCCCGCCCCTCTTCCCGTCCCTCGTCGCGGAAGCTCTCGGCGACGATGCCGTGGAAGTGGCTGAGGCTCGTGCTCATCAAATTCCTCCAGATCTCGCGGGCCGGGGTATCGCCCAGACCGGCCTCGGTGAATTCTGCGAAGACCGCCGCAGCATCGGCATCCGTGGTCGTGAGTGCCGCAGCAAGGGCCTCCAGTATGGCAGTGATGTCGTGATCGCCACCATGTGTGATCGCCGCGAACACTGCCATCGGGATGTCCTCGGCGGCCTTCGCGGCGTCGGTCACGGCCGGAACGTTGTGCGGGCCGAGGACCAGCGGGTACACGGCAAGGCTCGGGTGCTTCTCCAGGCCGATACGGATCGGTTCCGCCGCCCATTCCGCGGTGCTCTTGTCCCGGCAGACGACCAACAGCACAGGTGGGTAGCGGAACTTCGCGTACAGATGGGCCAGGTAGTAAGCCCAGCTGCTCCGCTTGTCCGGATCTTTCCTGCCCTGTGCCTCGATCGCCAGCAGGTAGCAGCTGCCACCCACGACGTCGATCCGTAACAGCGTGTCGACATGACGCTCGACAGGGCGCACCTCGGTCAGATCCGTATCCATGAGGGAGACGGAGACCGACTCGGGAAAAGGGACACCCAGCGCACGGAAGGCGCTGGCGAACAACGTCGGATTCTCCTGAAAGATCCGATGTTGCGCTTCATGTGGTGAGCTGACCATGATGAGAACTTATGCGTCTGGCATGTGCCATTCGCCCGTTCTTCTGTTTCTTCACCCGATCCGGCGGCCAACCACCGCGGCGTTGACGTACGCCCGGGCATGACACCATCGGATCGTGCTCGACATCGGCTACTCCCTCTCCCGACGCTTCCCCGACCCCCCGCAGACCGACTACCGCCGTGCGGACGTCCACGCCCTGCGGCACGATCTGTTCTCCGGGGACGTCTACCTCGCGGACACCGAGACGGACCGCGAGGTGTCCACCGCCTGGGGATGGGTGCCGGTGCTCGACTTCGCCTGGGCGCTGTGCGACATCGTCGAGCAGATCGACCAGGATCCGCGCGGCAACCGCTCGCACCGACAGCAGTTCGCCGAGCTGGACTTCACCGAGTCGTCCGACCGGATGCTCTTCGAGCGCCGCTTCGGCTGGGTGGACGTCGAGGCCGACTGGATGCCCGGCGACGAGCCCCCGCTCACCTTCAACCACGCACTGCTGCGCCGCGAGGCCCGCGACTTCCTGCACGATCTGATCGCCGACCTCGCCGACCTCCACGAGGGGCTCGCCGACAACCCCGTGATCTGGGACCTCCAGGCCCGCTTCCCCCGGGTCTGACGAACGGGCCGGAGGAACCGTCTACGCCTCCACCCGCACCCCGATCTGCGCCGCGAACGCCGGTGCCAGCTCCATCAGCTGGGCCGGGCTGATCACCGCGCCGGCCAGCCGCTCCACCCCGCGCGCGATGTCCAGCTCCGCGACCGTCCGCAGGTCCACCGCGTCCATCCGCACAGCGCTGAAGTCGGCCCGCTTCAGCACACAGTCGCGGAACTCCACCCGCACGAGCTGTGCCTCCCCGAAATCCGGCTCGGACAGTACGCAGCCTTCGAACACCACGTCCTTCAGCCGCGCCTTCCGCAGATTCAGGTAGTCGATCTTCCCGCCGCGCACCAACACCCGCTCCAGCACCGCACCGTGCAACTGCACCCCGCCCAGCCGTGCGTCCACCAGCTCCACATCGCGCAGCGACGCCCCCGCGAAGTCGGTGCCCACACCCCGGACGCCCGTCAGCACCGAGTCGATGAAGCGGGCTCTGACCAGCTCTGTACGGTCCAGTGCGCAGCCGTCCAGCGCGCAGTCCATGAACCGGGCACCCGGACCCGACTCGTCCGCGAGATCCGTCCCCTCGAACCGCAGACCGTCGTAGTCCCCATCGGGCTCAAGCCCTCCCCCGTCGTACGGGGCGAGTGGCGGGAGCCGCACCTGAGGCCGCCGTGCCGCTGCGATGGTGTCCGTCTTCCTGCTACTGCGTGCCATGCACCCATCGTGACCCACGCCACTGACAACGCCGCCTCGCCGATGTCACAAACACGTGCCCGCCGACCGTCCCGTACACAGCAGCGCCGTAAAAGCAGCGCCGTGCGCAGGAGCGTCGTTCGACGAAGGAGAAGGAGACCGGGACATGCAGCGCATCCACATCATCGGCGGTGGCCTCGCCGGATTCACCGCAGCGATCACCGCCGCCGAATCCGGCGCCCAGGTGACCCTCCACGAAGCCCACCACACTCTCGGCGGACGGGCCAGGACCGCCGAGGGCACGTACCGCACCAACGACGGGCCCCACGCCCTTTACCGCCGCGGGCCCCTCTGGGCCTGGCTCGACCGGCGCAACATCCTGGGCCCCGTCGCCACCGTCCCGCCCCTCGAAGGCGCCCGGCTCCGCTTCCGGCTCGACGGCACCCTGCGCCGCACCCCACCCCTCTCCCTCTTCCGTCTCAGCCGCCGGCGCGCCGAACAGGCCCCGGTCGACACCGACTTCCACACCTGGGCCACCGGACAGGTCGGCGAGACGGGCGCCCGCACAGCAGCGCGCTACGCCGCCGTCGCGCTTTACCACCACGACCCCGGTGCGCTCTCCGCCGCGTTCGTCCAGGAACGGTTGCGCCGCGCCGCCGCGCTGCCGCCCGAGGCCCGCTACCCCGTCGGCGGCTGGGCCCGGATCATCGACCAGATGGCGGCCCACGCCTGGAACCTCAGCGTCCGGATCGAGACGGCGGCCCGCGTCGACGCCGGCGACCTCGACACCCTGACCCGGCAGGGCCCCGTGATCGTCGCCACCTCCCTCGACGCCGCCCGCGTCCTGCTCCGCGACCCCTCACTGACCTGGGACAGCGGCAGAACCGCGCTCATCGACCTGGCCCTGCGCACCCGGCGCGGCGACGCCTTCGCCGTGTCCGACCTCGACGCCCCCGGCTGGATCGAACGCTTCAGCGCCCAGGACCGCACCCTCGCACCCGCCGGACAACAGCTCGTCCAGGGACAGCTCCCCCTCGCCCCCGGCGAGCCCAGAGCCGTCGGCATCGCCCGCGCCGAGGAACTGCTCGACCTCGGATACCCGGGCTGGCGCGAACGCACCGTGTGGCGCCGCGAGGCCCTCTCCTCGGGCCGCACCGGGGCGGTCGACCGCCCCGGCACCACCTGGCGCGACCGGCCCGCCCTTGACCGCGGCGACGGCATCTTCCTCGCGGGTGATCAGGTCGCCGCACCCGGACTGCTCAGCGAGGTGTCGTTCAACAGCGGAATGGAGGCGACGCTGCTCGCCCTCAAGGCATCCGGGAACCGGACCGTCACCCGTACCTCCCCCACAGAGTCCGACCTCAAGCAGCCTTGAAGCCGGAAGACGGCTCACACCCGCCGCTCTGCCGCCGGGCACAAGGCCCTACCGCCCGCCGAGCTTCGACAACGCCCCGTCCGTCAGCCGGTACACCGTCCACTCGTCCTGCGGCCGCGCGCCCAGCGACTCGTAGAACGCGATGGACGGGGCGTTCCAGTTCAGCACCGACCACTCCAGGCGCTCGTAACCGCGCTCCACGCAGATCCGTGCCAGCTCCCCCAACAGTGCCTTCCCGTGCCCGCCGCCGCGCCGCTGCGGACGTACGTAAAGGTCCTCCAGGTAGATGCCGTGCACCCCGCGCCATGTGGAGAAGTTCAGGAACCACAGCGCGAAGCCGACGGCCTCACCGTCGTCGTCCGACTCGGCGATGTGCGCATACGCGGCGGGCCGCTCACCGAACAGTGCCTCGTGCAGTTGCTCCTCGGTGGCGTTCGCCTCGTGCAGGGCCTTCTCGTAGTCGGCCAGTTCACGGACCATGGCATGAATGACGGGGACATCGGCGGGAGTAGCGGTACGAATCATGGAAGCAGCGTAAGCACGGGCCCGCTCACGGAAGCAGCGCCAGCACGGCCACGCTCACGGAGGCAGCGCCAGTACGGGCTCCCTCATGGGAGCAGCGCCAGCACGGCCACGCGCTTCGCGCTCCGCTACCTGCGTCCCAACAGCAGCCGCGCGATCTCGACCTGGTCCGGTTCCAGGCGCCGCGCGCCGCCCGACACGGCCCACAGACCGTTCTGCAGGATTCGCCCCAGCGTCCAGGCCCGCGCCCGCTCGCGGTCGAGCCCCGGCGTCTCCGTCATCAGATCGAACCGCCACCGCACCGCCGCCGCGTCGAACCGGTTGACCAGCGCCGGAAGGAGCTCGAACGCCGGATCGCCGACCAGCGGCTTCGGGTCGATGACCACCCACCGGCCCTCCCCGTCGGCCAGCACGTTTCCGTAGTGAAGATCCCAGTGCAGCAACCGGTCCCCCGGCTCCCCCGCGACCTCCCGCACCGCCGCCGCACAGTCCGCCAGCAGCCGCCGCTCCTCCGCATCCGTCAGCGCCGCCACCGCCCCCGCCGCCGCCTCCAGCATCCGCGCCGCCATGTCCCCCAGCCCCCGCAGCCCGCTGTCCTCCGGAGCGCGTACGGACGACAGCCCGGCCAGCAGCCCCGCGAGAATCCGTACCGCCTCCCGCTCGTCCGCCATCCCCATCAATGAGCGGCGCCCGTCCAGCCGTTCCAGGAGCAGCGTGCCCGTCGCCGGGTCGTGATCCAGCAGCTCCACAGCCCCGGCGTCCGCCTCGCCCCACACCCGCAGCGCGACCGGCTCCCCCGCCGTCTCCTCGTCCACCGGCTGGATCTTCAACGCCGCCCGGCGCCCGTCCGCCACACGCACCACGGGAAGCACCAGCGCGCACACCCCGCACAACGCCTCGCCGTCGCGCCGCAGCCCCCACCTCTCCAGGAACGCGGCGGCCCGCCCCGGCAACGCGGCGAGAAACGCCCGCCCGGCCGCCCCGTTGTACGTGGACTGGGTGTCGATCAGCTCGCTGGGGATCTCGATCAGCTCGCCAGGGATGTCGACCACACGGACGATCGTAGAGCGGAGCGTCCCGCAACGTCGCCCACACGGACGTTCGCGGAGTGGTGCGTCCAACAGTGTCGTTCACACGGACGTTCGCAGAGCCGTGCGTCAATCGGTTATGACTCCGAGCAGCCCCGCCCCGCCCACCCGGCCGCCCAGCACCGCCGGCTCGTGGATCCGCAGCGTCGGCTCATGGATCCGCAGCGCGCCCGGCACCTACATCTGGCTGGCCGCACTCTTCGTCACCACCGTCATCGTCCATCAGATGTCACCGGACTTCGAAGAGGACTTCCTGCGCCAGCGCTCGACCAACATCCACGAACTCTCCCAGAACCCCGTACGCGTCCTGATCACCAGCGCCTTCTGGATCGACGGCGGCCCCTGGCTCCCCTACGCCGCCCTCTACACCGTCTTCCACGCCCCGGCCGAACGCTGGCTCGGCACCCTGCGCTGGCTCGCCGTGGTCATCACGGCCCATGTCCTCGCCACCCTCGTGAGCGAAGGGGTACTGGCCTGGGCCATCCGGCACGGACACGTACCGCCGTCCGCCGCGAACACACTCGACGTCGGGGTCAGTTACGCACTCGCGGGCGTCGTCGGAATCCTCACGTACCGCATCCCGTCGCCCTGGCAGTACGTGTATCTCTTCGCCGTCCTCGTCTTCTACGGCATCCCGCTCATCACCGGCCGCACCTTCACCGACCTCGGTCACTTCGCCTCCGTGCTCATCGGCCTCGCCTGCTACCCGCTGGCCCGGTCCCGGCACAGGACGAAACCCCTTCCGGCGCAGTAACGTCCCGCCCCAGAGGAAGCCCGGCTCCCCACCACGGCTCCCCACCAGGCTTCACACCAGGACTTCTCCACCGGACAAAGCAGGGGCAACATGAGCACCGTCAGCACCGTCAACGGCGGCATATCGTTCTGGTACGCGGACCAAGGAACCCCCACCCCCCGGGAACCCCTGCCCGGCGACGCCACCGCAGACGTCTGCATCGTCGGCGGCGGATACACCGGGCTGTGGACCGCCTACTACCTCAAGAAGGCCGTCCCGTTCCTCAACATCACCGTTCTGGAAGCCAAGTTCTGCGGCTACGGCGCCTCCGGACGCAACGGCGGCTGGCTCTACAACGGCATCGCGGGCCGCGACCGCTACGCCAGGCTCCACGGCCACGAAGCCGCCGTCCGCCTCCAGCGGGCGATGAACGACACCGTCGACGAGGTCGTCCGCGTGGCCGCCGAGGAGAACATCGACGCCGACATCCACCAGGGCGGTGTCCTCGAAGTCGCCTACACCCCCGCCCAACTGGCCCGGCTCAAGGACTTCCACTCCGTCGAGATCGCGTTCGGCGAGAAGGACCGTGTCCTGCGCGGCGCCCGCGAGACCGCCGAACGCGTCAACATCACCGGAGCCGTCGGTTCCACCTGGACGCCGCACGGCGCCCGCCTGCACCCGGTCAAACTCGTCAAGGGCCTCGCCTCGGTCGTCGAGGCACTCGGCGTCACCATCCACGAGTCGACACCCGTCACCGAGATCAAGCCCAAGCACGCCCACACCCCGTACGGCATCGTCCGCGCCCCGTACATCCTGCGCTGCACCGAGGGTTTCACCGCGAACCTCAAGGGCCAGAAGCGCACCTGGCTCCCCATGAACTCCTCCATGATCGCCACGGAACCGCTCCCCCGGTCCGTGTGGGACATCATCGGCTGGGACGGCCGCGAGACCCTCGGGGACATGGCCCACGCCTACATGTACGCCCAGCGCACCGCCGACGACCGCATCGCACTCGGCGGACGCGGCGTCCCGTACCGCTTCGGCTCGGGTGCGGCCCACTTCCACGACACAGCCCGCACCCACCCCGCCACCATCGAGGCCCTGCGCGAGATCCTGGTCCGCTTCTTCCCCGTCACGGCGGGCGCCCGCATCGACCACGCCTGGTCCGGTGTCCTCGGCGTCCCCCGCGACTGGTGCGCCACCGTCACTCTCGACCGCTCCACGGGCCTCGGCTGGGCCGGCGGCTACGTCGGCTCGGGCGTCGCCACCACCAACCTGGCCGCCCGCACCCTGCGCGACCTGATCCAGCAGGACTCCGGCCAGTCCGGCCCCACGGAACTGACCACGCTGCCCTGGGTCAACCACAAGGTCCGCCGCTGGGAACCCGAACCCTTCCGCTGGCTCGGCGTCCACGGCATGTACGCCGCCTACCGCACAGCCGACCGCCGCGAACTCGCCTCACCCCGCCTCGCCACGGACCCCCTCGCGAAGGCCGCGGACCGGGTGTCGGGGCGGCACTGAGCGCACACGGACACGGGCGCCCGGCCCCCTGGCACGCTCTGCACCGGCAGCGGAAAACCCCAGGTCACGGGCTACGAGACCCCAACGGAGACCACGGACACCCGCGCGGCCCGCTCCCGCCGCCGCCGTCCGCGACCGCTGAACGAAAGAACCCCAGCTCAGAGGACATCTGAGCTGGGGTTCACGCCGAGCCCCCTGTCGGATTCGAACCGACGACCTACGCATTACAAGTGCGTTGCTCTGGCCAGCTGAGCTAAGGAGGCGTGCCGGAGCAGTGTAACCAACACCGCACCCTGCGCGGTCCCAGAATTTCGCACCCCTCGAACTACTGACAGATTCCAGATGGCCAGGTAGCGTCGTTGAGGATTCACCCAAGTGGACTAGATCACTCCACTCCCTTACTCGGATCGTCCGGCACGTTCCTGCCGGTGAAGGAGAAGATTCAGCATGGCCAGTGTCACGTTCGACAAGGCGTCCCGCGTCTACCCCGGCTCCACCAAGCCGGCCGTGGACCAGCTTGAGATCGACATCGCGGACGGTGAGTTCCTCGTCCTCGTCGGTCCTTCCGGTTGTGGCAAGTCGACCTCCCTGCGCATGCTCGCGGGTCTTGAGGACGTCAACGGCGGCGCGATCCGCATCGGTGACCGCGACGTCACGCACCTGCCCCCGAAGGACCGGGACATCGCCATGGTGTTCCAGAACTACGCGCTGTACCCGCACATGACCGTCGCGGACAACATGGGCTTCGCGCTCAAGATCGCCGGTGTCAACAAGACCGAGATCCGGGCGAAGGTCGAAGAGGCCGCCAAGATGCTGGACCTCTCCGAGTACCTGGACCGCAAGCCGAAGGCGCTCTCCGGTGGTCAGCGGCAGCGTGTCGCGATGGGCCGCGCCATCGTGCGTGAGCCGCAGGTCTTCCTCATGGACGAGCCGCTGTCGAACCTCGACGCCAAGCTCCGTGTCTCCACCCGTACGCAGATCGCCTCGCTCCAGCGCCGTCTGGGCATCACGACCGTGTACGTCACGCACGACCAGGTCGAGGCCCTGACCATGGGTGACCGTGTCGCGGTCCTCAAGGACGGTCTGCTCCAGCAGGTCGACTCGCCGCGCAACATGTACGACAAGCCCTCGAACCTCTTCGTGGCCGGCTTCATCGGCTCCCCGGCCATGAACCTGATCGAGGTCCCGATCACCGACGGTGGCGTGAAGTTCGGCAACAGCGTCGTCCCGGTCTCCCGCGAGGCGCTCTCCGCCGCCGCGGACAAGGGCGACACGACCGTCACGGTCGGCATCCGCCCCGAGCACTTCGACATCGTCGAGCACGGCGGTGCCGCCGCGAAGGCCCTCTCGAAGGACAGCGCCGACGCCCCGGCCGGTCTGGCCGTCTCGGTCAACGTCGTCGAGGAGCTGGGCGCCGACGGCTTCGTCTACGGTTCCGCACAGGTCGGCGACGCGGACAAGGACCTGGTCGTCCGCGTCGGCGGTCGCGCCGTCCCGGAGAAGGGCACCAAGCTGCACGTCGTGCCGCGCCCCGACGAGCTGCACGTCTTCTCCACCTCGACGGGTGCACGTCTCAGCGCCTGACACCCCGCGCACCCGCACCGCGCACCCGCACCGCAACCGGCCCCGCACGTTCTTCGTGCGGGGCCGTTCGCGCGCCCGGGACACGCGAGGGTTTGAACGCGTACGATGCCGAAATCCCCGGCACACCGGTCATTTCTCCGCCGTTCGTCAACACGTGATTCGAAAAACATCCTCGAACCATCCCCCTCAAGAGTGACGAAATGTCGCCAAATCATCACTGACCGCTACGCTCGCTGCGTGACCCACACCGCGCGCCGCATCGGCCGAACCCTCGCTCTCGTACTGCCCGTCGTGATGGTCCTCTCCGGGACTCTCGCCGTCACCAGCGTGCCGTGGGCAGCGCACAACCCCGAGTCGCAGGTCCTGACCGCGTCCGCCCAGAACGTGTCGAAGCGTGCCAAGGCACGCGCTCCGCAGGACGTGCTCCGTGACCGGCTGCTCGTGGAGCTCCGGCAGAAGAACCCGGGAGTCGCGCTGACGGACCTTCAGCGTTCCGTCGAGGGCCGCCCCTCGCTCGCCCGGCACTGCATGTCGATCGCGAAGGCGCTCGGCCGCGCCGCGGTCGAGCAGTACGGTCCGACGCGCGCCCACCGGTTCTCACGTCCCGTCTGCGACACGTCCTTCGCCTCGGGTGTCGCCCAGTTCAGCTGACCCACCGGTCCGGGCACCGCATATCGTGCCTGGCATGCATACGTATCCGACGCAGGCCGTGGTCCTGGCTGGTGGCCAGGGATCACGGCTGCGCCCGTACACCGATGACCGCCCCAAGCCGATGGTCGAGATCCCGGGCACCGGGACTCCGATCATCGGCCATCAGCTGTCCTGGCTGGCCGCCGAGGGTGTGACCGACGCCGTGGTGTCGTGCGGTCATCTGGCCGAGGTGCTGCAGGACTGGCTGGCCTCGGCGGTGCTGCCGCTGCGCGTGACGACCGTCGTGGAGGCCGAGCCGCTGGGCCGCGGCGGCGGGCTGAAGTACGCCGCCGCCCGGCTGCCCGACCCCGACGAGCCCTGGTACGCCACCAACGGCGACATCTGGACGCGCTTCTCCCTGCGCGAGATGGCCGCGTTCCACGCCGAGCGCGACGCGACCGCCACCCTTGCCCTGGCCCGTCCCCGCATCCCGTGGGGTGCCGTGGAGACGGACGCGTTCGGGCACATCACCGACTTCATCGAGTCGCCGCCGTCGCCGTATCTGATCAACGCCGGTGTGTACGTGTTCTCGCCGACGTTCACGACGCTGCTGCCGGACCGGGGCGACCACGAACGGACGACGTTCCCGCGTCTGGCCCGCGAACGCCGACTGGCCGGGTACCCGCTCCCGCACGGGGCGTACTGGCGGGCCATCGACACGGCGAAGGACCTGACCGAGGCGGCCAAGGAGCTGGACGCGCAGGAGCGGGGAAGCCGGCAGGGATAGGGGCTGTCCCGTAGGAAACGTCGGCTGAGCGGAAAGCCGGCAGGAACAGGAAGCCGGAGGGAACGGGCAAGGCGGCAGGAGCGGGAAGCCGGCTGCGCATGGGGAGAGGGGCGGTCACCGGAGCGAACGAACCGGCGACCGCCCCTCTCCGCAGGTCCGGGCGAGGGACGAGGGGTGGGGGGTGAGGGTGAGGTCAGCCGAGCAGGCCGCCGATGGGGTTCTGCCCGCCGCCGGACGTTCCGCCGGTGGAGCCGCCACTGCTGTCCGAGTCGCCGCCGGTGGAGCCGCCGCCGGTGCCCGTGGAGCCGGAAGAGCTCGGTCCTGAACTGCTGGACGGAGGCTGCTGCGGAGTCGTCTGCTGCGGGGGCTGCTGTGCGGTGCCCTGAGTCTGGCTGGGCTGCCCGCTGCCGGCCGCCGACCCGGACTCGCGGACGGCTCCCGCGGCGGGCGTGGACGCCTTGGCGGACGGGGTCGTGGAGGCGCTGTCGCGGGTGGCCGAGGGGCGCTGCCCGTCCGGTGTGCGGGAGGCCCGGCCGCTCCCGGACTCCAGCGGGAGCGGGGAGCCGGGGAGCTGGTTGGTCGGTTCGCCGTGGGGACCGGGCACGGTGACGACCTGGGAGGAGCGGACCGCGCCGCCGAGCAGGGAGCCCACGAGAAGGGTGAGGCCGACGACGACGGTGGCGACGACGGCGCCCCGGCGCAGCACGCGGCGGCGCAGGTCCCAGATCGCCGAGCGCGGGCCGAGCCTGCGCCAGGCCTCCCCGGCGAGCCGTCCGTCGACGGAGTAGACGGGAGCACCCGCGATGATCAACGGGCTCCAGGCGGCGAGGTAGATGATGTCGGGCGCGTCGTAGACGGCGACGGTGCGCCAGCTGACGGTGACCAGCAGGGCGGCCGAGAGGAGTGCTCCCATGGAGGCGGCGACGCGCTGCCAGAGGCCGAGGACGGTCAGGACACCGACGACGACCTGGAGGAACGCGACGGTGAGTCCGGCGCCGACGGGATGCGAGAGCGCGAAGTCGCGCAGAGGCTCGGCCAGCCCCCAGGGATGCAGCGAGGAGAGCCACGTGACCATGGAGCCCCGCTCGCCCCCGTCGAAGTAGACGGGGTCGCACAGCTTGCCCATGCCGGCGTAGATGGAGATGAAGCCGAGGAAGACCCGCATGGGCAGCAGCACGACGCCGAGGTTCATCCGGCGCCCGGGGTAGTACGCGTGCCGTACGGAGTCGTTGCCGCGACGTCGGCGGGCTCCGGTGGCGTCGTCGTACGCGCCGTCGGCGTACGCGCCGTCGGCGTACGCGCCGTACGCGTCGTCGTCGTATGCCTCCTGGCCGTACGGTCCGGTCTCGACGGAGTCGTAGGCGCCGACCGCCTGGCGCATGGGCGGCAGCAGGGGGCCGCCGCCCTGGCGGGGCGCGGTGACGACGGGGTTGGGCTGGGTGTCGTCGAGGCGCTCGATGACCTGGGTGCCGCCCGCACCGAGCCCGCCGTCGAACTCGTGCCCGGGGGGCGCCGCGTAGGGGTCGTACGGGTCGTAGGCGCGGGCGGGGCGGCCGGCGGTGGAGTTCCGTACGGCCTGGAGGAGTCCGGTGGCGCCGGGGTCACCGGGGGAGGACCTGCCGCTCCACACGACGGGCGAGCGCCTGCCGCGCGCCGCTCCGGCGGAGCCGCTCATGGCGGGGATCCTGGGCGTGCCGGCGGGGGCCAGACCGCGCAGCCGCGGGCGCTGGCCCGGGGCGAGCTGCACCCGGAAGCTGGCGTGGTTGACGATGACCTGCGCAGGGTCGCTGTCCACCTTGGTCATGCTCAGGGCGGGTTGGTCGTCGAACCGAGGCGTTCTGGTGTCCACACTCATCTAACCGAGTGATGTGTGTTTAGGACACTGCCTTGACGGGCCCTTAGTGTCCGAGGCCCGTCAACAGCCCTCCGGGCGGGCGCGGCCGGTGCATTCCCGGCATGCCGACGTCGGCCTGGAGCACCCGCTGACGCTGTCGACCGGACAGAGGATCACCGCCCCCGGCACAGCGACGAGCCGCTCGGCCGAGGCACGGGGCTAGCCGAGGCAGGGGCTAGCCGAGGCAGGGATGAGCCGAGACAGGGCGATCGGACGCTGACGGATCCCCCTGCCACCCGTCGGCACCCGTGCTTTCACGCGACGCCTCCACAGCAGTGTGCAGCTCCCAGGCCCCAAGGAATCGAATTCCCTTTCCGAAGGGCGACCATACCATGCATTTACCTCTCATTTACCTCTCATAAATAATTCATTCTCGCCACAGGCGGCAACAATTCCCGATTCATGGAGCGGCGATAGAACAGCTCTCCGGCAAGCGGATTCACAGGTCCCAAGGAGGCACGAACGGATGCCACTGCACGATCCACGGGTACGGGCTGCCGCCCGCCGCGCCCGCCGCGCACTGCGCGCGTGGAGATCACCGGGCACGCAGGCCCCGCCCCGCGCCCGCCCCGCCCCACGCGGGGACCGGCTGGTTCCCGCGCCGGTGTTCGTCATCTCCTCGGTGCGCTCCGGGTCGACGCTGCTGCGGGTGCTCCTCAACAGCCATCCGGCGATCCGCGCACCGCACGAGATGCATCTGCGCACCCTGGAGGTCCGCAGGTCGAAGAAGTACACCGACACGGCCATGAGCGAACTGGGCCTGGACGGAAAGGAGTTGGAGTACCTGCTGTGGGACCGCATCCTGCACAGGGAGCTGACCCACAGCGGCAAGGACGTCATCGTCGACAAAACCCCGGGCAACGCCTTCGTCTGGCGCCGCCTGCACGAGGCCTGGCCGCAGGCGCGCTACATCTTCCTGCTCCGCCACCCCGCCTCCATGGTCAGTTCACTGATGAACGGCCGTCCGGACCGCGATCCGGACCAGACGGTCGCCGAGGTGAAGAAGTACGTCGACGCCGTGGAGGAGGCCCGCTCGTCCCTGCCGGGTCTCACCGTCCGCTACGAAGAACTCACCGAGGATCCGGAAACGGTCACCCAGCGAATCTGTGAATTCCTGAGAGTTCCCTGGGAATCCACCATGTTGGATTACGGCGAGCAGGACCACGGCCCCTTCAAGGCATTCATCGGCGACTGGAGCGACACCATCAAGGCCGGCACAATCCAGAAGGCACGCCCCCTGCCCGCCGCGCATGCCGTACCGGAGGACCTCCGCGCGATTTCCCGGACGTGGGGATACACGTGCTGAGCCCGGCGGACGGCTGTCGCTGCGGGGCCACCGTCTGGCTGACCGGCCTGCCGAGCGCCGGGAAGACGACCATCGCCCGCGCCGTGGAGCGCGCGTTGCGCGAGGCGGGCCGCCGGGTCGAGGTGCTGGACGGGGACGAGTTCCGGGAGACCCTCTCGTCGGGTCTCGGCTTCTCCCGCGAGGACCGGCACACCAACGTCCGGCGTATCGGCATGGTTGCCGAGGTCCTGGCCCGGAACGGGGTCATCGCCCTGGTCCCGGCCATCGCACCGTACGCCGACAGCAGGGCAGCGGTCAGGGAACGGCACGCCAGGAGCGGAACCCGCTATCGGGAGGTGCACGTCGCGACGCCCGTCGAGGTGTGCTCGGCGCGGGACGTGAAGGGGTTGTACGCCCAGCAGGCGGCCGGCGAGATCAGCGGTCTCACCGGGATCGACGACCCGTACGAGGCGCCCGAGTCACCGGACCTGCGGATCGAGTCGCACCTGTGGACGGTGGACGAGTCGGCGGCCGCGGTGCTGGAACTGCTCAGCGGAAGGAGCCCGGTATGACGCCGCAGGACCCGGCCCCCCGAGGGCACCTGGACTCCCTGGAGTCCGAGGCGGTGCACATCTTCCGTGAGGTGGCGGGTGAGTTCGAGCGGCCGGTGATCCTGTTCTCCGGCGGCAAGGACTCGATCCTGATGCTGCACCTGGCGCTGAAGGCGTTCGCCCCGGCGCCGGTGCCGTTCCCGCTGCTGCACGTGGACACCGGGCACAACTTCCCCGAGGTCCTGGAGTACCGCGACCGCACCGTGGAGAAGCACGGGCTGCGGCTGCACGTCGCCTCCGTACAGGAGTACATCGACGCCGGGAAGCTCCGCGAACGCCCCGACGGCACCCGCAACCCCCTCCAGACCGTCCCGCTCACCGAGGCGATCCAGCGGCACCGCTTCGACGCCGTGTTCGGCGGCGGACGGCGGGACGAGGAGAAGGCGCGCGCCAAGGAGCGGGTCTTCTCGCTGCGTGACGAGTTCTCCCAGTGGGATCCCCGCCGCCAGCGCCCCGAACTCTGGCAGCTCTACAACGGCCGCCACGCCCCCGGCGAGCACGTCCGCGTCTTCCCGATCTCCAACTGGACCGAACTGGACGTCTGGCAGTACATCGCCCGTGAGGGCATCGAGCTGCCGGAGATCTACTTCGCCCACGAGCGCGAGGTCTTCGACCGCTCCGGCATGTGGCTGACCGCCGGCGACTGGGGCGGCCCCGGGGAACACGAGAGGACCGAGATCCGGCAGGTGCGCTACCGCACGGTCGGCGACATGTCCTGCACCGGCGCCGTCGACTCCGACGCCACCACCCTGGACGCCGTCATCACCGAGATCGCCGCCTCCCGCCTCACCGAGCGCGGTGCCACCCGCGCCGACGACAAGCTCTCCGAGGCCGCGATGGAAGACCGCAAGCGCGAAGGGTACTTCTGAGGGCCTCGCGTGTGGATCAGGCCGGGATCGCGTGCCCCGGCACCGCACCTCGCCGCGTCGTCGTCCCTCGTCCCTCGCCATGGCACCGCCATGAGTCCCTCCACCGCCCTGCGCCGCACGGCACCGGCCCCCGCTCCCCGATCCGGCTGATCCCACGAGAGGCCCGCCATGACCACCACCACCGTCACAGCCACCACCGCCACCACCGGGCAGCTCTCGGCCACCACCCTGCTGCGGTTCGCCACCGCCGGGTCCGTCGACGACGGCAAGTCCACCCTCGTCGGACGCCTCCTCCACGACTCCAAGTCGGTCCTCGCCGACCAGCTCGAAGCCGTCGCGCACGCCTCCCGCAACCGCGGCCGGGAAGGCCCCGACCTCGCCCTGCTCACCGACGGACTGCGCGCCGAACGCGAACAGGGCATCACCATCGACGTGGCCTACCGCTACTTCGCCACACCCCGCCGCCGGTTCATCCTCGCCGACACCCCCGGCCACGTGCAGTACACCCGCAACATGGTCACCGGCGCATCCACCGCCGAGCTCGCGGTCGTCCTGGTCGACGCCCGCAACGGCGTCGTCGAACAGACCCGACGCCACGCCGCTGTCACCGCACTCCTGCGCGTCCCCCACGTCGTCCTCGCCGTCAACAAGATGGACCTCGTCGACTGGTCCGAGAAGGAATTCCGCCGCGTCACCGAGGACTTCGCCCGCCACGCCCAGGGGCTCGGCGTCCCGGGGCCGGCCTCGTTCACCGCGATCCCCCTCTCCGCGCTGAACGGCGACAACGTCGTGGAGCCCTCCGCCCGCATGGACTGGTACACGGGTCCGACCCTGCTCGCGCATCTGGAGACCGTGCCCACCGACGACGATCTCGCCGGGAGGCCCGCCCGGTTCCCGGTGCAGTACGTCATACGGCACGACGGCCGACGTCTCTACGCGGGCCAGTTGGCGTCCGGAGTGCTGCGGGTCGGCGAGCAGGTCACCGTACTGCCCTCCGGGCGGCGCTCCACCGTCACCGCGATCGACCGGCTCGGTGAGCCCGTCCCGGCGGCGTACGCGTCCGACTCGGTCGCTCTGCGGCTCGGCGACGAACTGGACGTCTCACGGGGCGACCTGATCGTGCCCGCCGCCGAAGCACCTCTGCCGACCCGCACGGTCGAGGCCGACGTCTGCCACCTCGCCGACCGGCCACTGCGCGTCGGTGACCGGGTGCTCGTCAGGCACACCACCCGCACCGTCAAGGCCGTGGTCGAGGAGATCACCGGAGCACCCCACGGGCTCACCGCCAACGACCTGGGCCGGGTGCGGCTGCGTACCGCCGAGGCGCTCTTCACGGACTCGTACGCCGACTGCCGGCGCACCGGATCGTTCCTCCTGATCGACCACGCCGACGGTGCCACGCTCACCGCGGGCATGGTCCGGTGATCCTGTGCCGGCCCTTGCTCTGTCCCGCGTGACCCACGGCTATCCGGGCGGGTCCGCTCCCGTCGTCGAGGACCTCGACCTGACCGTCGCCGAGGGCGAGTTCCTCTGTGTGCTGGGCGCGTCCGGATCCGGGAAGTCGACCCTTCTCGCCCTGCTGGCAGGACTGGTCGAACCCCTGTCGGGGACCGTGTCCCGGCCCGAGCCCCGGCCCGCCCTGATGTTCCAGGAACACGCCCTGTTCCCGTGGCTGACCGCGGGCGGGAACGTCGAAATCGCCCTGCGGCTGCGCGGGGTGCCGAGATCCCGGTGGCACGCCGAGACGGAGCGGCTGCTCTCGCTGGTGCGGCTCGACGGGGTGCGGGACCGGCCCGTGCACACGCTCTCCGGCGGGATGCGCCAACGGGTGGCGCTGGCCCGTGCGATGGCGCAGGGCAGCAGCGTCCTGCTGATGGACGAACCGTTCGCCGCGCTCGACGCGATCACCCGCGACGTCCTGCACGAGATGCTGACCCGGGTGTGGCGCGAGCAGCGGCTCACGGTCGTGTTCGTCACGCACAACGTGCCGGAGGCCGTCCGCCTCGGCACCCGCATCGTCCTGCTGGCGTCCCGGCCGGGGCGCGTCGCGCACGCATGGCAGGGCGGGGCACCGGGGACGGACTCCGCCACGATCACCGCCCGGCTGCGGGAGGAGGTCGTGCGCCATGCCCGTATCGGCTGAACCGGTGGCCGGCGAGGTCTCCGACGGCCTCGACGCCCTGGACGCCCCCGCCCCCACCGCCCCGTCCCGTGCCCGGCGGCGCCGCCTCCGTCCGCCGGCCGCCGCGGCCGTCGCGGTGCTGGGTGTCCTCCTGCTGTGGCAGGCCGCCTACGCCCGGGGCCTCTCCACGACGCTGCCCTCCCCCTCGTCCGTCGCGGCGGCGCTGGCCGGCACCTGGCGGGACGGCACGCTGCTGCCCTCGCTGGGCCACAGCCTGCTGCGGACCGGTGCGGGATTCGTCCTCTCCGTCGTGCTGGGGGTACTGACCGGTCTGCTGGTCCACCGGGTCCGGCCGGCCCGGGAGGTGCTCTCGCCCGTCCTGTCCGCCCTCCAGTCACTGCCGGCGGCCGGGCTCGTCCCGCTGGCGGTGGTCGTCCTCGGGGAGTCCGAGGGCGCGGTGTACGCGGTCGTCCTGCTGGGTGCCGTACCGCCGGTGGCCCTCGGCCTCGCGGGGGCGCTCGGCCGGATCCCGCCCCTGCTGCTGCGGGCGGGCCGGTCCCTGGGGGCGCACGGCCTCCCCTACGTACGCCACATCCTGCTGCCCGCGGCACTGCCCGGTCTGGTCGCCGCACTGCGGCAGGGCTGGACGTTCGGCTGGCGGGCGCTGATGACCGCCGAACTGATCACCACCGCCCCACTGCCCGGCGTCGGCCAACTCCTCGATTCCGGCAAACAGCAGGACGACACCGCCCTGGTCCTGGCGGCCGTCCTGCTGATCCTCGCCGTCGGTGTCGTCGTCGAGTCGGCCGTCTTCGCCCCCGTCGAACGCCGGGTGCTGCGCATCCGGGGTCTGCTTCCCGACCGGGCCACGTCCGGTCCGGACCGTCCCCGCCCGTCCCGAAAGGTACGCGTCCCATGAGCACCACCCCCGAACCCCGGGTCAGCGTCGTCGTCCCGGTGTACAACCCCGGTCCGCACATCGACGAACTGATCGCCTCCCTGCTGCGCCAGTCCATGGCACCCGGCGACTTCGAGGTGATCTTCGTCGACGACGGTTCGACCGACGGCACGGGCGCCCGGCTCGACGACCTCGCCTCCCGTCACGCGCACATCGACGTCGTGCACATACCCAACTCCGGCTGGCCCTCCCGCCCCCGCAACATCGGTATCGAGCGTGCCCGGGGTACGTACGTCCAGTTCGCCGACAACGACGACTGGTTCGGTGACGAGGCGCTGCAACGGCTGTACGCGTACGCGACCGCCCATGACGCCGATGTCGTCGTCGGCCGGATGGCGGGCATCCGCCGCGCTGTCCCGCGCGAGCTGTTCCGCAGGAACCACCCCGAGGCGACGCTCGCGAACGCCCCGCTCATCGACAGCCTGACCCCGCACAAGATGTTCCGCAGGGAGTTCCTCCTGGAGCATGGTCTGCGCTTTCCCGAGGACGAGCGGCGGCTGGAGGACCATGTCTTCGTCACCGCCGCCTACTTCGCCGCCCGGCGGATCTCCGTGCTGTCCGATTACGTCTGCTACTACCACGTGGGCCGCCCGGACGCCTCGAACGCCGGATTCCGCGCCTTCGACCCGGCCGGTTACTTCGGCAATCTCCAGGAGGCCCTCGACATCGTCGACCGGCACACCGGACCGGGAGCACTCCGCGACAGGCTGCACCGGCGGTGGCTGCGCGTGGAGATCGTCGACCGGCTGAGCGGGCGCCGCTTCCTCGACGCCCCCACGGAGTGGCGGGCCGACTTCTTCAGGGAGGCGCGGGCCGTGGCCGTCTCGCGATTCGCCCCCGGGGTCGCCGCGGGGCTGCCGACGAGCCGCCGGGCGGCGGCGGACCTGCTGATCCAGGGCCGGATGGCGGAGGCCCTGGAATGGGCGGGGTGGGAGTCACGGGTACGGGCGAGGGCGACGGCCCACATCTCCCCGTCGCTGGAGATCACGGCGACGGGCGAGCTGTACTCGGGCTCCTCGCCGCTGGGCTTCACCCACCGCTCCGACGGCACCGACGCCCTGACCGCCCCCGTGGCGGGCATCCGTCCGGACGCGCTCGACGTGACACAACGGCTCGGCTCGGCGCGCATGGATGTCCTGGCCCGACGGCGGGGCGGCGGCGAGGAGTTCTTCCTTCCGGCGACGACAGCCGTCGAACGCACCCCGTCGGGGAAGCCGCGGGGCGCGGCGGACCGGTTCCGGGTGGTGCACACCACGGTGGCCCACCTCGCCCCGGACACCCTCAACGCGGGGCGCAACGCGGGTGTCTGGGACCTGAAGGTGCGCATCACCAGCTGCGGCTGGCAGCGGGACACGGACCTGCCGCTGTCCCTGAGCGTTTCCACCGACGGCGCCCCGCCGTCGGTCGTGAACCGTGTCCGTCGCGAGAGGCTGGCGCGCGCCAAGCGTTCGGCGCGCCGCCACGCCCGACTCCTCCTGACCCGGGTGCGGAACCTGCGGCAGGGCTGAGGCGTGTCCCCGGAGCCCCGCCCGGCCCGTCAGGCGCGGCGCCGCGCGACCTCGTACAGGACGATCCCGGCCGCGACACCGGCGTTCAGCGACTCCGCGCCGCCCGGCATCGAGATGCGGACCCGGTAGTCGCAGGTCTCGCCGACGAGGCGGCCCAGGCCCTTGCCCTCGCTGCCGATGACGATGACGACGGGGCCGTCGAGGGCCTCCAGGTCCTCGACGGTGTGCTCGCCGTCCGCGGCGAGGCCGACGACCGTGAGGCCGGCCTTCTGGTAGCCCTCCAGGGCCCGGGTCAGGTTCGTCACCCGGGAGACGGGCGTACGGGCGGCCGTGCCCGCCGAGGACTTCCAGGCGCCCGCCGTCATCCCGGCCGCGCGCCGCTCGGGCACGACGACTCCATGGCCGCCGAACGCGGAGACGGAACGGACGATCGCCCCCAGGTTGCGCGGGTCGGTGACGCCGTCGAGCGCGACGATCAGCGGGTCCTCGCCGTTGTCGTACGCGGCTGCGGTGAGGTCCTCCGGGTGCGCGTACTCGTACGGCGGGACCTGGAGGACGAGGCCCTGGTGGTTCAGGCCGTTCGTCATCCGGTCCAGCTCGACGCGCGGGGCCTCCATCAGGTTGATGTTGCCGCGCTCACCGGCGAGCTGGAGGGCTTCGCGGACCCGCTCGTCGTTGTCGATGTACTGCTGGACGTACAGGGTCGTCGCCGGGACGCCGTCGCGCAGGGCCTCGTAGACCGGGTTGCGGCCGACGACCATCTCGGACGTGCCCTTGACGCCGCCGCGGCGCGGCGCGGGCCTGCGGGCCGCGGCCTGCTTGGCCTGGGCGTTGGCGACCCGGTTCCTCTTGTGTCCCTTGCGGGCGGCGGCGGGCGGCGTCGGGCCCTTGCCCTCCAGGCCACGGCGTCGCTGCCCACCGCTGCCTACCTGCGCGCCCTTCTTGTTGGACGTGCGGCGGTTCCTGCGCTGGCTGTTCCCGGCCATGACCTACCTGTTTCGTTGCTTCTCAGACATGCGTGCGTACAAGTGAAGTGTGCCGCCCGGAACGCCGGGCGGCACATGGGAGGACTACTGGCGCGGGCCGAGTGTCCATCGTGGCCCGGTGGCGCTGTCCTCGATGACGAGTCCGGACTGGCCGAGCTGGTCGCGGATGGCGTCGGCGGTGGGCCAGTCCTTGCGGTCGCGGGCCGCTTGGCGCTGGTCGAGGACGAGGCGTACGAGGGTGTCGACGACGCCGTGGAGGTCGTCGCCGCGGTCGCTCTCGCCGGACCAGTGGTCGTCGAGGGGGTCGAGACCGAGGACGCCGAGCATCGCGCGGACCTCCGCGAGGCGGGCGACGGCGGCTTCCTTGTCGTCCGCCGCGAGTGCGGAGTTGCCCTGGCGGACGGTGGTGTGGACGATCGCGAGGGCCTGGGGGACGCCCAGGTCGTCGTCCATCGCCTCGGCGAAGGCGGGCGGGACCTCGACGGCCGGGGCGACCTCACCGCCGGCCTTCTCCACGACGCGCTGGACGAAGCCCTCGATCCGGGCGAACGCGGACTCGGCCTCGCGCAGGGCCTCCTCGCTGTACTCGATCATCGACCGGTAGTGCGGGGTGCCGAGGTAGTAGCGCAGCACGATCGGACGCCACTGCTTGACCATCTCGCTGACGAGGACGGAGTTGCCGAGCGATTTCGACATCTTCTCGCCGGACATGGTGACCCAGCCGTTGTGGACCCAGTACTTCGCGAACGCGTCGCCGTAGGCCTTGGCCTGGGCGATCTCGTTCTCGTGGTGGGGGAAGATCAGGTCGATGCCGCCGCCGTGGATGTCGAAGGCGGTGCCGAGGTACTTGTGGGCCATGGCGGAGCACTCCAGGTGCCAGCCGGGCCGGCCGCGGCCCCACGGGGTCTCCCAGCTGGGCTCGCCCGGGCGGGCGGCCTTCCACATCGCGAAGTCGCGCGGATCCCGCTTGCCGGTCTCGCCCTCGCCGGACGGCTGGCGCAGGTCGTCCAGGTCCTGGTTGGAGAGCGAGAGATAGCCGGGGAACGACTTCACGTCGAAGTAGACGTTGCCGTCGGCGGCGTAGGCGTGACCGCGCTCGATCAGGCCCCGCATCATCTCGACCATCTCGGGGATGTGGCCGGTGGCGCGGGGCTCGTAGGTGACCGGGAGGCAGCCGAGCGCGTCGTAGCCGGTGTTGAACGCCCGCTCGTTCTCGTAGCCGATGGCCCACCACGGGCGGCCCTGCTCGGCCGACTTCGCGATGATCTTGTCGTCGATGTCGGTGACGTTCCGGACGAAGGTGACGCCGTAGCCGCGGTACTCGAACCAGCGGCGCATGATGTCGAAGTTCAGCCCGGACCGGATGTGCCCGATGTGCGGGGCGGCCTGGACGGTAGCGCCACAGAGGTAGATCGAGACACAGTCCGCGGTGAGCGGTACGAAGTCACGGATCTGCCGGGCGCTTG
Source organism: Streptomyces sp. NPDC058051 (assembly GCF_042885475.1). NCBI lineage: Bacteria > Bacillati > Actinomycetota > Actinomycetes > Kitasatosporales > Streptomycetaceae > Streptomyces > Streptomyces sp. NPDC058051. The sequence continues at coordinate 28,972 of NZ_JBHVRW010000019.1, read as the reverse complement.
TGTCGTACAGGCGAATAGTCACGCCTCAAGGGTAGTGGGCGCGCACCAGTGCCCCGCGCCCCTCGGGGATCGCGGGGAAAAGTTTCTGGCGGCGCAGCGCCTTGGGGGGACTTCGTCGAACCCCCGTCCGCCCCGCGATCCGCCCCCCGTCCGCCCCGCGACCCGCCCCTCCGGGCGAACCGCGGGGAAGACACCTCAGACGCGTCCGACGACCTTGCGCGGAGTGATCCGGACGACCACCCGTTCGCCGTCGGCGCCGGCCTCGGGGTTGAACTCCGCGTACTGCTTGCCGGTGTACTTCACCGACAGCTCGTCGATGAGGTCCTGGCCGCCCTCGGTGGTGAGCGCGGCGGTGCCGCGGATCTCGGCGTACGTGTACGGCGCGTCGGAAGGCTGCACGACGACGGAGACCCGGGGGTCGCGGCTGAGGTTCTGCTCCTTGCGGCGGCCGACCGTCGTGGAGATGAGCACGTCGTCGCCGTCGCGCTTCGCCCAGACCGGGGAGACCTGGGGACTGCCGTCGGGCTGGACGGTGGCGACGATGACGAAGACGGGCGTGTCCAGCAGCGCCTTGAGTTCCGGGGAGAGTTCGGCGGTCATGGTGTATGTCCTCCAAGGGGGTCGGCGGTGCTTCTACCCGTTTACCCGTACCCCGACTCGGCGTCAGCGCTTCCGCTTCCCGTCTCTGCCCACCGGAAGGGTCAAGGCGAGTGCGGCGCCCGCGAGCGGCACGGCGGCGAGCACCGCCCACCGGACCGGGCCGGGCACGCCGAGCAGCGCCCCGGTGGCCGCGCTGCCACCGAGCACGGCGAGTCCGGAGACGGACGACAGCGCTCCGGTGGCGAGTCCGAGGCGGCGGTCGTCGACGAGATCCGGTACGAGGCCGCGGGCGGCGGGCACCAGCAGCATCTGCCCGAGCGTGAGCAGGACCACGAGCGCGGCACCGGGCAGGAGTCCGGCGGGCCCGGCGGGGGTGAGCGGTACGGCGGCGAAGGCGGCGGCGACGACGGCCAGTCCGGCGGCGAGGGCGGTGCGCGGGGCGATGCGGTGGGCGGCCCAGCGGGTGACCGGCAGCTGGGCGCAGACGACCAGGAGTGAGGAGAGCGCGAACAGCCAGCCGAGGGCGGTCTGCGCACCGGTGGCGCGCTCCACCTCGGCGGGGAGGGAGAGGTAGAGCTGGTTGTACGCGATCAGGTAGCTGCTGTACGCGAGGCAGAGCACGAGGAAGGGGCCGTTGCCGAAGACCTCGCGCGGGAAGCGCCGGGGCTCGGCCGCCCTGGTGACGGGAGCCCGGCGTGGCATCCTCCGGGCGTGTCCGGCGAGGACGCCGACGAAGACCAGCGCACCGGCGAGACAGGCCGCCCGGAATCCGGCGTCGAGCAGCAGGAGCAGCGAGCCGAGCAGCGGACCGATGAAGGCACCGGCCTGTCCGGCGGCGGAGAACACGGCCAGCACCTGGGCGCGCGGGGTTCCGGTGTCCTTCTCGTGCCGGACGGCCTCGCGGGCGGTCTCGGACTCCACGGCGGGTGAGAACAGCGCGGCGGCGAACCCGATGAGGACCACGGCTGCGAGGACGGTCGTGGTGGATCCGGCGAGGGCGAGCCAGCCGAAGCCGGCGATCCGCAGGGCGCAGCCGGCCAGGACGACGGGTCGGGGGCCGTACCGGTCGGTGAGTGCGCCGCCCACGACGAACAGGCCCTGCTGGCTGAAGGTGCGCAGGCCGAGGACGAGTCCGACGAGCCAGCCGGCCATGCCGAGGCCGGTGCCGAGGTGGGTGGCGAGGTAGGGCAGGACCGCGTAGAAGCCGACGTTGAAGGCGAACTGGGTGGCGGCGAGGAGGCGCAGGTAGGGGGTGTACCGGGGTGTCGCGGCGTCCTCGGGTCCGCTCGCGGTCGTTTCTCGGGGTGTCGCCAGGACCTCGGGACGGTCCGCAGTCGCCTCCCCTTGCGTTTCCCTTCCCCCTCCCCTCTCTCTTCCCCTCCCTCTTTCCCTTTCCCTTCCCCTCTCTCTTCCCCTTTCTCCTTCCGCCCGTCGGCCGGGCGCCGGCGCGTGCGCGGTCACGCGGCGCCCGTCCGGGTCCGGCCGCGTACCGCCGCTGCCGTGAGGACGGACAGGGCGCCGAGGACGGCGAGGGCGGCGGCGGGGGCGAGTACGGACCAGGGGGCCCGTTCCGCGTACGGCATGTTCTCCGACAGCATCCGGCCCCACTCCGGCGCCGGGGCCTGTGTGCCCAGTCCCAGGAAGCCGAGGGAGGCGAGGGCCAGGGCGATCGCCGGAACGCGCAGGACCGCGTGGCGCAGGACCGGGGGCAGGACGGCGGGCAGCAGATGGCGGCGGGCCAGGTGCCGGCGCCCGGCGCCCAGGGAGCGCGCGGCCGTGATGTGCGGGGCGGCACGCTCCTGCGCGTACAGGGCGGAGGTGTGGGCGGCGAGCGGGGCCCAGGCGACGGCGGTCACGGCCGCGGCGGCGCTCCAGGGGCCCGGTCCGGCGATGCCCGCGACGACCAGTCCGGTGAGGATCGCGGGCAGCGCGTTGGCGGTCTCGGTGAGTGCCCCGGCCCGTACCGCCCCGAGGACGAGGCCCAGCAGGAGGGTCGCGGCGGAGACGGCGACCGCGGCGAGCACCGTGTCGGCCGCTCCGTGGCCCAGCCTGGCGAGGATGTCGCGGCCGAGGGAGTCGGTGCCGAAGGGGTGCGCGGCGGACGGGCCGGCGAGGCGGGCCGCGGCGTCGACGTGGAGCGGGTCGCGCAGCAGTCCCGCGAGGGTCACGGCGACGAGGAGGGCGGCGAGGACCGCCGCCCCGGCGACGACCGTACGGCGGGCCGGCAGCACCGGGGGCACCAGCGCGGGCAGGGCCCCGTCGCGCAGGGCGGGCCCGAGCAGGGCGCGGGTGGCGAGGCGGGCCGCGCCGCCCGCCACGACGCCCAGGAGCAGGAGGAGCAGCGCACAGGCCTGGAGGACGGGGAGGTCCTGCGCGAGGGCCGCGCCGAGCGCCGTGCCGCCGAGGCCCGGTACGGCGTACAGCGTCTCGACGGCGACGGCGCCGCCTGTGAGGCCGACGACGATCAGCCCGAGCTGGGGCAGCAGTCCGGGCAGAGTGCGGCGCAGTGCGTGCAGCGCGACGCGGCGTCCGGGCAGTCCGCCCGCGGCCGCGGTCCGCGCCCACGGTTCGGCGAACGCGGCGGGCAGTGCGTCGTCCAGCAGCCGGCCGAGCAGGGCCCCCGCCGGGATGCCCATGGCGAGTGCGGGCAGCACCGCCTGAGCGGGCGTGCCCCAGCCGAGCGCGGGGAACCAGCCGAGCCGCACGGCGAGGACGGTGGCCAGCACGGCGGCCAGCAGGAATTCCGGCAGCGCGGCGAGTACGGCGGCGCTCGTCCCGGCCCGTGCGGTGCGGATCCGGCGCCGTGCCCCGCGCCGGAGCGTGCCCACCGCGAGCAGGGCGGCCAGGAGCACGGCGACGGCGAGCGAGACCCCCATCAGGGTGAGGGAGACGCCGAGCGCGGAGACCACGTCGGGGGCGACGGGCTGCCCGGAGACCCAGGAGATGCCGAGGTCGCCGTGGCCGAGCCCGCGGAGCCAGGTGCCGAGGACGTGTGCGGGCCCGCCGTCGAGGCCGGTCTCGGCGCGGATCGCGTCAAGGGTCTCGGGGGTGGGCGGCCGGTCGGCGTAGCGGGCGTGCAGGATCGTGAGCGCCGGATCGGTGCGGGTCAGCCGGGGCAGCAGCCCGATGACGGCGACGACCGCGAAGAGGGTGCCGAGCCGTCCCGCCAGGTGCTTCACCCGGTCACCCGACGCGGGTGTCGGCGGTGATGAGGGTGCGTTCCATCGGGTCGAGCGAGACGCCGTGGACGCGGCTCTCGTCGTACCCCTGGACGAAGCGTTCGTGGAGCAGCGGTACGAGGGCGTCGGTGCCCAGGATGTCGGCCTCGGCGGTCATCTCGGCACGGTGGCGGGCATCCGTGCCGGCGAGGCCGGCGGCCTTGGCCACGGCGGCGTCGACCCGCTCGTCGCAGAGCTGGGAGATGTTGAAGGTGCCGTCGCAGGTGAAGTCGGAGGCGAGGTAGGAGACGGGGTCGGCGGTGTCCAGGAGGGTGTTGCGGGCCTGGATGAACGCGTCGAACCGGCCGGCCAGCGCGTCGGCCTCCAGCTGGGCGTAGTCGCGTACCACCTGCTTGACGGTGAAGCCGCGGGCGGTGAGCTGCTGCTGGACGACGGTGGCGACCTCGGGCAGTTCGGGCCGGTTGGTGTAGGTGGCGAGGACGATCTCCTTCGTCTTCGCCACCTGGGCCCGGTCGGCGGCCTTCGCCCGGTTCGCGGGGGCCGTGCGGTCGGCTGCGGCCCAGGGCACGCCGGGGCCGAGGAGGCCCTGGGCGGTGTCGGCGCGGCCTTCGTAGACGCTCTTGACCAGGGCCTTGGAGTCGATGGCCTCGCGGGCGGCGGCGCGCATGGCCGGGTCGGCGAAGACACCGCGCCGGGTGTTGAGGGAGAGGCCGTTGGTGCGTGCGGAGGGGAATGCGTGGACGAGCCCGTCACCGAGGAGGGACGTCTGCGAGAGGGGGACGTACTCGGCGATGTCGACGGTCCCGGTGCGCAGGGCGTTGGCGCGTGCGGTGCCGTCGGCGACGAACTGCACGTCGGCTCCGGGTGCCTTGGCCCTCGGGCCCCAGTAGCTGTCGTTGCGCTGGAGGGTGGCGCTGACCGCGCCGTTGACCGCGGTCAGCGTGAACGGGCCGGTGGCGTGCCCGGCGGGGGTCACCTTGCCGTCGTAGTAAGCGGCGGCGGACAGGATCGTGAGGGAGGGGTTCGCCAGGCGCTGGGGCAGCAGCGGGTCGGGGTCGGCGGTGGATATCCGGACGGTCCGCGCGTCCGGCGCCGACGCGGTGAGGCGGGTGTCGCTGAGGACCCGCGGCTTGGGCGACGCCTTCTCGGCGGCGCGCAGCGAGCGCACGGCGTCGGAGGACGTGAGTTTCGTACCGTCCTGGAAGGTGGCGTCGCGCAGGGTGAATGTCCAGGTGCGGTCGTCGTCCCGCTTCCAGGAGGTCGCGAGTGCGGGCTCGGCCCCGCCGTCACTGTCGAGGGTGGTGAGGCCCTCGATCACGGCGAGGCGGCTGAGCGTGACCGCGTCGTCGCCGTAGGGGGACATGGCCTGGGCGGGCGGGAAGGCCATGACGACCCGGAGCCGTTTCCCCTGCGCGGAACCGTTGGAGGCGTCCGAGGAGCAGGCGGTGGCGAGCGGGACGAGGAGGGCCAGCGCGGAGAGCGTCAGCGGCAGCACGGAGCGACGGCGTCGGGGCGTGGGCATGGCAGCGACCTTATATGAAAACGATTGTCATCTATGGGGCGGGGACGGCAGGCGGCACCGGCAGCGCGAAGTGGACGATGCCCTGGCCGCCGCCCGGCAGCGCCCGCTCGTCGCACACCTCGTCCGCCAGCGACCGCCAGAACGGTTCGGCACCCGGTACGGCGGGGTCGGTGTGCAGGTAGATCGCCTCGTACCCGCCGGCTCGCGCGACGAAGCCGCAGAGCTCGCGGACCAGCCGGCGCGCCAGACCGCGCCTGCGGTGTGCGGGCGCCACGTAGATCCGGCAGAGCTGGGCGGTCGTGCCGGACGGGAAGCGGTCCGCGATCCACCGCGGATTGGGCGGGGCCTGGGGCCCGCGGTCGCGGACGGCGCCCGTGGCGACGATCTCGCCGTCGCACTCGACGACCAGCAGGGTGCAACGGCCGGGGCGCAGATAGGCGGTGTCCGGGTCGATGATGTCGGCGTGCCAGCGCGGCACGTATCCGGACCGCAGGTCGCGGTAGACGGTGTCGAGCATCACGGCGCGCGCCCCGCCGAGGTCCGCGGGGGTGGCGGTGCGCAGTACGTACCTGTCGGCGTCCGCCCGTACCGGCGCCACCGTCGTCGCGCTCATCTGCGAACCCCACCGCCCTCGTACGACACATCGCTTGCCGCATCAGCGTACCTGCGAGCCATGTGCAACAAGGCTCGGGGTCCGGAAGTCCCGCAGGTCAGCCGACCCGGCGGCTCCGGGGCATCCGACGCGGTGGACCCGTTCAGCCGCCGGGTTGGATCCGGGTCATCCGACGCGGTGGACCAGCGCGGTCGCGATCCCGGCGAGACCTTCGCCCCGCCCGGTGAAGCCGAGCCCGTCGGAGGTGGCGGCGGAGAGCGAGACGGGCGCGCCCACGGCGGCCGACAACACCTTCTGCGCCTCGTCGCGCCGCTTGCCGATCTTCGGCCGTACCCCGACGACCTGAACGGCGACGTTGCCGATCTCGAAGCCCTCGGCCCGCACGATCCGCGCCGCCTCGGTCAGCAGGGTGACCCCGGAGGCGCCGGACCACTCGGGCCGCCCGGTGCCGAAGTGCTGCCCGAGGTCACCGAGCCCGGCGGCCGAGAAGAGCGCGTTGCAGGCGGCGTGCGCGACGACGTCGGCGTCGGAGTGCCCGGCCAGGCCGGGCCCCTCGCCCTCCCAGAGCAGCCCCGCGCACCACAGCTCGCGGCCCTCCTCGAAGGCGTGGATGTCGGTGCCGATCCCGACCAGCGGGATCACGGGGCCGGTCCGTTCCTCGGGAGCCATCGTTTCCTCAGAAGCCATCGTTCGCCCTCCTGCGTGCGAGTACCGCCTCGGCCAGCACCAGATCCAGCGGCCGGGTCACCTTGAACGCCTCTTCGTGCCCGGGTACGACCACGACGGGCGCCCCGAGCCGCTCCACCATGCCCGCATCGTCCGTGGCCCCCTCGCCGTCGACGGCTAGGGCCTCGTGCGCGCGCACGAGCGTGTCGCGGTCGAAGCCCTGCGGGGTCTGCACGGCGCGCAGCCTGGCCCGCGCGGGCGTGCCGAGCACCGGCTCCGGTTCCCCCGGCGCACCGGGCTCGACCTCCTTGACCGTGTCGGCGAGCGGCAGGGCCGGGACGACAGCGGGCGCCCCGTCCCGTACCGCCTCGATCACCGCGTCCACGGTGTCGACGGGCACCAGCGGGCGCGCCGCGTCGTGGACGAGAACGACCGAGACCCCCTCGGGCAGGGCGTCGAGGCCGAGCCGCACCGACTCCTGACGGGTCTCGCCGCCGGGCACGACGAGGTAGTCGGTGCGCTCGGGCAGGGAGTGCTCGTCGAGCAGGTTCTTGACCTCCGGGGCGCCGTCGGGCGGTGCGACGACGACGACCAGGGAGACGGAACGGGACGCCGCCATGGCCCGTACCGCGTGAATGAGCATGGGCGTTCCGCTCAGCGCGCGGAGCGCCTTGGGGGCGCCCGGGCCGAGCCGCACACCCCGGCCCGCCGCCGGAATCACGGCGGCGGTGCGGTACGGACGCGGGTGATCAGACATCGGTTGCACTCCGAAGCTTCGGCATGTTTGTTTGCACGGCCGACGTGGGTATGGCCACAAGCGAGCCGGGCGCCACGCCCCGATTCGACCGGGCCCTTTCCGTGACACCCGATCGATGGCGGACAAGCCGCACCGGCCGCTCGGGATCGACTGCGCAAGATCGCGAGCAAGGTATCGGGGGGATGGCCGATGAAGCCAACGCATCGGCGGGTCAGTACGAAATCCAGACACGCGGTGGCTGAATCCAGACATGCCGCAGCGCCCGACGACATACCGTGAATACGGTTGTCAGCGGGCACCGCGGCACATTTTTTTACGACCGGCGCGAGCCGGTTCAGGACGCGAGTACCTCGTCGAGCAGAGCCTCGGCCTTGTCTTCGTTCGTGTTCTCCGCGAGAGCGAGTTCGCTCACCAGAATCTGGCGAGCCTTGGCAAGCATGCGCTTCTCACCTGCGGAGAGTCCACGCTCGCGCTCACGCCGCCACAGGTCGCGAACCACTTCGGCGACCTTGATGACGTCGCCGGAGGCGAGCTTCTCCAGATTTGCCTTGTAGCGCCGGGACCAGTTCGTCGGCTCTTCGGCATACGGTGCGCGCAGCACCTCGAAGACCCGGTCCAGACCCTCCTGCCCGACCACGTCGCGCACACCTACGAACTCCGCATTGTCCGCCGGCACGCGAACCGTCAAGTCGCCCTGGGCGACCTTGAGCACCAAGTAGGTCTTGTCCACGCCTTTGATCTGGCGAGTTTCGATAGCCTCGATCAGCGCGGCCCCGTGATGGGGATAGACCACGGTGTCGCCAACCTTGAACGTCATGTGACAGGTACCCCTTCCGTGGCTATCAAGGGTAACACGAGAACAGCTTCTCCTGAATGGCGTTTTCGCAGGTCAGGGCATATCTCGGGGCTTGACAACAGCAACACGTACGTGCTGCGCAAGGCTCGCGGGAGACGGTATTCGCAGGTCGGAGCCGCTGTACGTGCGGGGCGAAACGCGTGCGTTACACACATCCGAACCCCTCTCCGAAGCGACCGAACGTCCCGTTTTGCCGGTTTCCGGGCGAGGAACTTTCCCTACTCCGTTCGGAGATCGATCACTCGTGCGGATGTAAGCGGATGTAAGTGTGACTGATCAATGGAATTGATCAGCGCTCCGGCGCGATCGGTTATGCGTACGGAATGCGCCACGCTTCATGAATTGATCACTGGCGATATGTGAACGGTGTGTGTCGACCGGTTTCACGCGGCACCGGCCCGACGATTCTCGGCCGGGTACCGGCCCGAACGACTCCCGCGGTTCCTGTCTCTGTTCCCTGCCCGCGCCTCGTGCCCGCGCGCGCCTGCACGCGCACCCCTGCCCCCTGTGCCGGTCCCGGTCCGTGTTCCGGTCCTGGTCGCCGTTCCGGTCTCGGCCCCCGTTCCGGTCTCGGCCCCCGTTCCGGTCCCGGCCCCGGGAAGTGCCGGGGCGGCAAGGGGCGGGTCGGGTGCGGGGCGGAAGGGACGGCTCGGTAGCCTAAGGCCGCTGACACACCCTTAGGGCGGCTTTACGTCGCCCGCCCTCCCCGTCCGAAGTCCGAACGTTCAAGGAGTTGCCGCCGCCGTGAGCCGCAGCCTTCGACACGGCGCCCTCGCCGCCACAGCCATCGTGTTCTCGATCGCCTCGCTCACCGCGTGCGGTGCGGGCAATGACGCCGCGACGCTCAAGGTCAGGCCGGACACTGCTGCCACCACTTCCGGTGACATCAGCATCCAGAACGCGAACCTCATCACCCAGCCCGAGCGCAACGCCGAGGGTCCGGCCGTCGTCTCCGCGACGCTGTTCAACAGCGGTACGAAGTCGCAGACCCTGGACTCCGTCACGCTGCCCGGCACGAGCGCCTCGGTGGAGCTGCACGCCGCCACGGGCTCCGGCCCCGTCGTGGTCCCGGCCGGCGGCAGGGTGGTCCTCGGCGGCCAGGGCAACGCGTCCGCCGTGATCCCGAACGGCCGCGAGGCCGCGCAGGTCGGCAACGCGCAGCCCGTCGTCTTCCGGTTCAGTTCGACCGGTGAGGTCTCGCTCAGCGCGTTCGTCGTCCCGGCGACCAGCTACTTCCAGGGCTTCGGCCCGAGCTCGGTGCCGACGCCGTCGCAGTCCCCGGCCTCCCCGTCCGCTTCCACCTCCGCGTCGTCGGGCGCTCCGGCGGGCGGGTCGGAGTCGGACAGCGGCGAGATCACCCCGAGCGACGCCGCGTCCGCCTCGGCACAGACGGACTGACCGCGGGCACGCACGCGGGTGCTTGGGCGCGTGGGCGGCCACGCGATCCGTGAACTGCGCGGCAGCGCGCACGCGGGTGCGTGCCGCACGGGCACGCACCCCGGCCGCGCGGTCCACACCCACCTCGCAGCGCGGTTCAGACCGAAGGCCGTACGCACACGCCCGTGCGTGAACGGCGAAGGGCGCCCTCCTGTTCGGGGCGCCCTTCGCCGTTCACATACACGGGCCGGCCGGGCGGCTCAGTCCACGCACGGGCCGGCCTACGGCTCGAACTTGTACCCCAGACCCCGCACCGTCACCAGGAAGCGCGGTGCGCCCGGGTCGGGCTCGATCTTGGCGCGCAGGCGCTTGACGTGGACGTCGAGGGTCTTGGTGTCGCCCACGTAGTCCGCGCCCCAGACCCGGTCGATCAGCTGCATACGGGTCAGGACCCGGCCCGCGTTGCGCAGCAGCATCTCCAGCAGGTCGAACTCCTTGAGCGGGAGGTCGACCTTGCCGCCGGAGACCGTGACGACGTGGCGGTCCACGTCCATCCGGACCGGTCCCGCCTCCAGGGCGGCCGGCGTGACCTCCTCCGGCTCACCGCGGCGCCGCAGCACGGCGCGGATGCGGGCGACGAGCTCCCGCGAGGAGAACGGCTTGGTGACGTAGTCGTCGGCTCCTATTTCCAGGCCGACGACCTTGTCGATCTCGCTGTCCTTGGCCGTGACCATGATCACGGGGACGTTGGACCGGCTGCGCAGCTGGCGGCAGACCTCCGTGCCGGGCAGGCCCGGCAGCATCAGGTCGAGCAGGACGAGGTCGGCGCCGTTGCGCTCGAACTCGTCAAGACCGTCCGGGCCCGTGGCCGCGATGGCGACTTCGAAACCCTCCTTGCGAAGCATGTAGGACAGAGCGTCGCTGAAGGATTCCTCATCCTCGACGACAAGCACTCGGGTCACGGAAGGACCTCCGGGGCAGGAAATGGTTCAAGGGTGTCGGGGTGAGCGGGGCCGTAGGGCCCCTCGTCTTCGTTGACGACGAGCGGTCCGCCCGAGCTGCGGTCCCGTTCCCGTGCGGCGCCCGCTTCGGGCAGCCGCAGGGTGAAGGTGGAGCCCTGGCCCTCCGAGCTCCAGACCGTGACCTCCCCGCCGTGCGAGGCGGCCACGTGCTTGACGATGGCGAGGCCGAGGCCGGTGCCACCGGTGGCCCGTGAGCGGGCCGGGTCGACGCGGTAGAAGCGTTCGAAGACCCGCTCGCGGTCCCTCTCCGAGATGCCGATGCCCTGGTCGGTCACGGCTATCTCGATCTGGTCCCCGCCGGGTACGGACACGTGCCTGGCGGCGATGCCCACTCGGGTACGGGCGGGGCTGTAGTTGACGGCGTTCTCGACGAGATTGCCGAGCGCCGCCGCGAGCTGGCCCCGGTTGCCCCAGATGCGGAGCTCCGCGGTGCCGCCCGCTGCCATGGTGATCTGCTTCGAGCCGGCCTGCTGGCGGCAGCGGTCGATGGCCTCGGCCACCAGCTCGTCCACCCGGACCGGCTCGGCGTCCTCCAGCGGGTCGTCGTTCTGCACCCGGGAGAGGTCGATGATCTCCTGGACGAGGTTGGTCAGCCGGGTCGCCTCGATCTGCATCCGCCCCGCGAACCGCTCCACGGCCTCCGGGTCGTCCGAGGCGTCCATCACGGCCTCGGAGAGCAGCGAGAGCGCACCGACCGGGGTCTTGAGCTCGTGGCTGACATTGGCGACGAAGTCGCGTCGTACCGCTTCAATGCGGCGGGCCTCGGTGAGGTCCTCGACCAGCAGGAGCACCAGCCGGGAGCCCAGCGGGGCGACCCGGGCGGAGACCGCGAGGGTCTCGCCGCGGCCCGTACCTCGCCGGGGGAGGTCCAGCTCGACCTGTCGTATCTCACCGTCGCGGCGGGTGTCCCTGGTCATGTGCAGCATCGCGTCGACGGCGAGCCGCCCGCCCCTGACCAGGCCCAGCGCGTACGCGGCGGAGCTGGCCTTGACCACGCCGTCGCTCTCGTCGAGCACCACCGCCGAGGAACTGAGCACGGACAGGACCGTGTCCACTCCGGGGGGCAGGGGTGCGTTGCTGTCGGGCCGCAGGGAGGTGCGCGTCGGCATCTTCTGGTCGCGCTCGCTCCAGCGGAACGCCAGCATGGCGATCACGCCGGTGCAGGCACCGCCGATCGCCGCTGCTGCGGCGACCGCCGCGTTCACGTCCATACGTCAAGGTTATGCGGGTCCGGGAGGACTCTCCCAGCCATCCGGGTGCGTATCCGAACACTCGTCGCCCAGAGTTCACCGAGGGGCAAGGGCCGGTTCACTTGGTCGGCCGAAAGCCGACGCGTATGCCGCCCAGGGTGGCAGCGTGGGGTTCATACCTGGCCCCGGCACTGGTGAGGACTGGAGAGGGACTTCCATGCGTGACGCATACCACGAGGAACTCGACTCGATCGGCGAAGGTCTGGTCGAGATGGCCCGGCTCGTCGGGTCGGCGATCGGCCGGGCGACGACGTCCATGCTCGACGCCGATCTCAAGCTCGCGGAGAGCGTGATCGCCGCCGACGAGAAGGTCGACGACCTGCAGCACGACCTGGAGGCGCGGGCCATCGCCCTGCTCGCCCGCCAGCAGCCCGTGGCGACCGATCTGCGGATCGTGGTCACGTCGCTGCGGATGAGTGCCGACCTGGAGCGCTCGGGCGACCTCGCCCAGCACGTCGCCAAGCTGACCCGGCTGCGGTTCCCGGAATCGGCGGTGCCGCGCGACCTGCACGCCACCATTCTGGAGATGGGCCAGCTGGCGCAGCGCCTGATGGCCAAGGCGGCCGAGGTGATCATCACCAAGGACGTCGATCTGGCGCTCCAGCTGGAGCAGGACGACGACGAGATGGACCTGCTCCACCGCACCCTGTTCCAGCACCTGATGGACGACCGCTGGAAGCACGGCATCGAGACGGCCGTCGACGTGACGCTGCTGGGCCGCTACTACGAGCGCTTTGCCGACCACGCGGTGTCGGTCGCCAAGCGCGTGGTGTACCTGGTGACGGGCGAGCACGCCGACGAGATCCAGCAGCCGGCACCGGTGGAGAGCGCGTAACCGGAAGCCGGGCCCGGCTGGGCAGGGCGGGGGGGCGGGCTGGGTCGGCTGGCCGGGGCGGCTGGCCGGACTGGCACGGCGGGGCGGCGGGGTGGTTCTTCGGCGGCGTACGCGGTCGCATCGGATCGCACATGTGTTTCTGCGCGCGTGCGCCGTTGATGCGCCCGCCCGGTTGGGCATGCAATGGGGTAGGGCGGCACGCCTTGTCCGTGCGCCCCGGTCGTACGCGCGTCGTTGTGGCGTACGGCCCTGTCGTACGCGAGGAGGAGGAACCATGGCCGATTCCCCCACGACCGACCCCCAGCAGGAGGCAGCCGCCGACGTGGTGCGCCTGACCGTGCTCGGCGCCTGCGGCTGCGGCTCGGGCTGCGGATGCGGCTGCCAGTCCGGGGCCCCGTGCCAGTGCGGTGGCTGCAGCGGCTGACCGGCCCCGGTCGGACGACGGGCGCGGAGCCGGGAGGGCGCCCCGCGCGAAGCGCACAGCTTCGCGCGGGGCGCCCTTCGCGTGCGGAACACGAAGTCCGCGGAACACGGAGACTGCGGAACACGGAGGCTACGGAACGCGGAGGCTACGGAACGCGGAAGGCTACGGAACACGGAAGGCTACGGAACACGGAAAGCAGCGGAGCACGGCGGGCAGCGGAGCACGGCGGGCATACGGTCGCTGCGGTCAGCGGGGCAGCCCCAGCTCGCCCGCACGCAACCCGGCCTGGAAGCGGGAGTCCGCTTCGAGTGCGGCCATCAGTTCGGCCACGCGCCGCCGGTAGGTGCGGAGCGAGACACCGAGCCGCCTGGCCGCCGACGCGTCGGTGAGCCCCGTACTCAGAGCTTTGAGGATCGCGCGGCCCTCGGCGTCGAGGTGAGGGACGTCGCTGCGCAGATAGGTTTCGAGATCGGTGGAGTTGTCCCAGATCGCCGAGATCAGCGAGTGGACGCCTTCGACCAGGATCTGTGACGTCGTCACGGTGTACTCACGGCCGGCTGGGGTCTCCCGGTCGGCCAGGATCATGACCCGCCGGTCGATGAGGATGGTCTCGTACGGCAGCGGCGAGCCGCTGATCCGAACCTCGGCCCCCTTGCTCTGCACCGCCCTCAGGTGCGCGCGGGCCTCCTCCTCGACGAGCGCCACGGGGCTGAGCAGCTTGCGCGTGGTGAAGGCCGGGGCAGGCGCCGCACGCATCCGTTCCTGGACCGATGCCCTGGCCTCCGGCTGGGACCAGGTCCTCAGATCCCGGGCGGCGCACAGGAACTCGGTGCACGCGGACGCGAAGAGATGACCGGCGCGCGCGACCAGCTCCGCGTCCCCCTGGACCGAGAACACCTGTTCATTCCGCACCCCGCCAGTCTGGCAGCAAACTGCCACGCACTCGCCCGGAACGGTGGCCGCGGACACCATGAGTCCCATGACGATCAAGACTTTCTCCCTCGGTGGAGACCTGACCATCAACCGGCTCGGCTTCGGCGCGATGCGCCTCGCCGTGGGTACCTTCGACGGTCCGACACGCACCTCGGAGAACGGCGTCGCGGTGCTCCGGCGCGCCGTGGAACTGGGCGTGAACCACATCGACACAGCCGGCTTCTACGGCCGGGAATCGGTGTGGGCCAACGAGCTGATCCGCACCGCGTTGACCCCCTACCGTGACGACCTGGTGATCGCGACGAAGGTCGGGCCGCTGCTCGGGCCGGACGGTGTGCCGAGCAGGCAGGCGACGCCCGACGAACTGCGCGGCCTGGTCGAGGCGGATCTGCGCTCACTCGGACTGGACCGGCTCGACCTGGTCTACCTGCGGGTGGGCGGGCTCGCCGAACCGGGTGGCGAGTCGATCGCCGAACGGTTCGCGGTGCTGGCCGAGCTCCGGGCGGAGGGGCTGATCCGGCACCTGGGCGTCAGCCATGTCGACGCCGCCCAGTTCGCCGAGGCTCGGGCGATCGCGCCCGTCACGGCGGTGCAGAACGAGTACGCCGATGACTCGGGGCTGCTCGCGGGGTGCGAGGCGGCGGGCATCGCTTACGTGCCGTACTTCCTGCTCGGCGGTGGCGGAAACCCGCTCGACACCGAACGGCTCGGCAAGGTCGCGGCACGCCTGGGCGCGACCACCGCTCAGGTGCAGCTCGCCTCGCTGCTGGCGACGTCTCCGTCGGTGCTGGCGATTCCGGGCACCGGTGTGCTCGACCACCTGGAGGAGAACCTCGCGGCGGGCGATCTCGACCTCAGTGACGAGGACCTGTCCTACCTGCGTGGCTGACGGGCCGGCTCCGGGAAGCCGCTCGGCCGCCCTGCCCTGCCCGTCGCCTGCACCGCCTCCGGCACCACCCCGGGCACCGCCTCCGGCTCCGGGGCCGGGGCCGGGGCCGGGGCCGGGGCCGGGGCCGAAGCCGCCACCGTCGACTCCGCCTCCGCCGCGGGAAGCCTGCGCATCAGCATCCCGTACCCGAGGGCGGCCCCGGTCCCCAGGACGGCGCACGTCCCCCACAGCCACTGCGCCCCGAACCGGTCGATCACCTGGCCCGACATCAGCGGCGCGACCAGCGCCGCCGCCGACCAGGACATCGTGTACATGCCCTGGTAGCGGCCCCGGCCCCGGGCGGGCGAGAGCCGCACCACGAGACTGCTCTGGATGGGCGAGTTGACGATCTCGGCGACCGTCCAGACGCAGATGGTCAGCGCGTACACGGCGACCGAACCGGCGAACGCGGTCAGCCCGAATCCGTACCCCGCCAGCAGCGACGACACGATCAGCAGCCGGCGCGGATCGCGGTGCTGGATGAAGCGCGTGACCGGGATCTGGAGCACCACGATCAGCACACCGTTGACGGCGATGGCGGTACCGAAGTCGGAACTGGAGAACCCGTCCGCCCCCATGGCCACCGGCAGCCCCATGTACCCCTGCTGGAAGATCAGGGCAATGACGAAGGACAGCCCGACGACGCCCATGAACCGTCCGTCGCGCAGCACGGTGGAGAGCCGGATCTCGTCTTCGTCGACTGCCCCGCGCCCGGACACCGCCGGCTTGTCGGGCCGCGACTCGGGCACCTTCATGAAGACGACGAAGGCGCAGGCCAGCGTCATCGCGGCCTCGCCCAGGAACCCGACGAGGTAGCTGTACTCGGCGATGAACCCGGCCCCGGCCGAGGAGACGGCGAAGCCGAGGTTGATCGCCCAGTAGTTCAGCGAGAAGGCCCGCACCCGGTCCTCGGGCCGGACGATGTCGGCCATCATGGCCTGCACCGCGGGCCGCGAGGCGTTGCTCGCCATACCGACGACGAAGGCGACGGCCGCGATCGCCGCCGGATGGACCATGAACCCGAGCACGGCCACGGACACGGCGGTCGAGGTCTGCGCGATGAGCATCGTGGGCCGGCGCCCCAGCCGGTCGGTCATCACCCCGGCCCCGAGTGAGGAGACGACCCCGCCGAGCCCGTGCAGCGCGACGACCAGACCTGCGTACGAGGCGGAGTACCCCCGGTCCATGGTCAGGTAGAGCGCCATGAAGGTGGCGACGAACGCCCCGAGACGGTTGACCAGCGTGCTGGTCCACAACCACCAGAACTGCCTGGGGAGACCGGACACGGACTCCCGTGCGGCCCGCCCGAGACCGGCGACAGACATGCGGAATCCCCCCGGGGACGTAAGGAACGGACACCACCGGTAAGAGGCCCGGCAGCTGTACGAACATTACGAACGCTGCTTTCCGGTGCGCCAGTCAATTGACGCCGACCGTCAATCCACCACACCCCCGGCTCCCCGCACCCCTCGCGCACCCCACCCGTCACGCCCGCGCACCCCACCCGTCACCCGCGCGTTCCCCCACCCGTCACCCGCGCGTTCCCGCACCCGTCACCCGCGCGTTCCCCTACCCTTCCCCCACCCCAGGCCGCCGCCTGTCCGCCCTGTGACCGGCCGCGCGGCGCCCGGACGGCTTCGATTACGCTCGGGCCCATGGCCGACGCACCGTACAAGCTGATCCTCCTCCGCCACGGCGAGAGCGAATGGAACGCGAAGAACCTGTTCACCGGTTGGGTGGACGTCAACCTCACGGAGAAGGGCGAGAAGGAGGCAGTCCGCGGCGGTGAGCTGCTCAAGGACGCCGGCCTGCTCCCCGACGTCCTGCACACCTCCCTCCAGAAGCGCGCCATCCGGACCGCGCAGCTCGCGCTGGAGTCCGCCGACCGCCACTGGATCCCCGTCCACCGCTCCTGGCGGCTGAACGAGCGCCACTACGGCGCGCTGCAGGGCAAGGACAAGGCGCAGACGCTCGCCGAGTTCGGCGAGGAGCAGTTCATGCTGTGGCGCCGCTCGTACGACACCCCGCCGCCCGCCCTTGAGGACGGCACCGAGTTCTCCCAGAGCGGCGACCCGCGCTACGCGTCGATCCCGCCGGAGCTGCGCCCGCGCACCGAGTGCCTCAAGGACGTCGTCGTCCGCATGCTGCCGTACTGGTACGACGGCATCGTCCCGGACCTCCTGGCCGGCCGCACGGTCCTGATCGCCGCCCACGGCAACAGCCTGCGCGCCCTGGTCAAGCACCTCGACGGCATCTCCGACGCCGACATCGCGGGCCTGAACATCCCGACCGGCATCCCGCTCGCCTACGAGCTGGACGCCGACTTCCACCCGGTCAAGCCGGGCGGCACGTACCTCGACCCGGACGCGGCGAAGGCCGCCATCGAGGCCGTGAAGAACCAGGGCAAGAAGTAGTAAGCAGAGCTGAAGAAGCCCCCCACCTGCGGGTTTTCCGCGTGGTGGGGGGCTTTTTGGTGCGCTGGGCCGTCTGTGGGCCGTCAGACTTGACCGCGCCAGAAGCGCACGCGGATGTCGAGCATGATCAGTAGAGCCGCCGGGATGGCGATCTCAGGGGATGCGTCTGCCCACAGCGCGAGTGCCCCGCCACCCGTGCCGATCAGAACAATCGGTAGATCACGTGGGTGGACGTCGATGCTCATGCCCGTACGTGGGACCATGAAGTTCTCCTGCTGTGCTTTGGTTACACCGGATCAAGGTCATGACTGAAAAGCGGCACGGAGGCGAATGCCGCCCCTAGCCGGGCGGCATTCTTATGCCGCTGAGACTTTGACATAGCTGCCACCCCTTAGCCAAATCTGCAGCACGGTCCGAGTGAATGCGGTAGGGCCGACGCAACTTCCACATCGACTGTAGAAATGTAGATGGATCTAGCAGGATGTAGCGGCTGTCTATCTCCATGGATGAATTGTCCACGCCCGTGGACGTGGACAACGCGGTGAGGCCGCTCAGGTTGACCTGACCAGGTCAGGGCTGGTTCCACGGCCAGCCCTCTCGCAGGTGACCCACTGACATTTGCGTACCTACACCCGACGCCCCCGACGCCCCGTTCTCTAGCGTGCGTGCAATACGAGGTTCCAATACGAGGTTGCAATACGAGGTTCCAATACGAGGTTCCAATACGAGGTTCCAATACGAGGTTGCAATACGAGGTTGCAATACGAGGTTGCAATACGAGGCCATGATGCACACTAGGCACCCCCGTGAGTACCAGCACCTGTAGCAGCTGCTCTAGCGGAAGACATTGCCGAAGCCTCAGATTTGTACGTTGCAGCAACTGCACTCCGAGTACGCTCCTGGCTCGACGGCAGCAGGTGCGCGTACACCCGCAGCGTCAAGCCAGGGTCCGAGTGGCCGAGGTACTCGGCAAGCGCCTTGATGTTCTCCCCGGCGTCCAGCAGCACCGACGCGTAGAAGTGCCGCATGGCGTGCATGCCGTTCTCGCGTGACTCGGCGTGCGGAGCGCCGGCTGCCGAGGTCGGGATGACTCCAGCCGAAGCCAGGGCCGGTTTCCACGCTTCCTCGTTCAACGAGGTACGCCAGACATGACCCCCACGCGGTCCCATGAAGATGAGCCGCTTGGTCACCAGCGGTCCGCCCGCGACCTTCCACGGCAACGTGATCTCGACCGGCGGGAACTGCCTCATGTGTGCCCGCAGTGCGTCAGCGACAGGACCGGGGAGCGGCACATCCCGCAGCTTGCCGCCCTTGGGCGGAGCGAAGACGGGCTTGCTGCGGCTCAGCTTGAGCTGCTGGACGACGTGCAACGTGCCCGACCGGAAGTCGATCGAGTCCACCGCGACGCCCAGGATCTCGCCTTGCCGCAGGCCGCAGCCGCCGCCCAGGTCGACCATCGCCTGATACCGCTCCGGCATGCCCGCACGCACCGCGAAGAGCCGTTCCGTCGACCACGGCGTGACGCGCTTCGTGTCCACGGTCGGCGGCCGCACCGAGCGGGCAGCGCAAGGGTTCCGAGGAAGGTGCCCGTCGTCCACGGCCGCGCTCAGTGTCGCCCGCACGTTGGAGTAGATCGTCCGAGCGTACGAGCCACGCACGCCCTTCGCCTGAAGCTGCTGAACCCAGTCGCGGATGTGCGCCGGCTGGAACGAACCGAGCGGACGCGTGCCGAGGTACGGAAACGCATGCAACCGGAGCTGCAACTCCATCGACGCTTGCGTGTTGGGGTCGTCCCCTTGCGTGGACACCCAGCCCTCCGCGTACTGCTGGAAGGTGGTCCGGGCCGCGCGAGGATCGATGTACTGACCCCGCGCCATGTCCGCTTCGGTATGGGCCAGCCACTGATCAGCGAGCCGCTTCTGTCGGTCCGGGAAGCTCTTCGACTTCTCCGTGCCGTCCGGCCCGACGTAGCGCGCACGGTAACGGGAACCCAAGCCGTAGCGATCCGACTTCACCTTTCGCGGCTTACCGTCAGGGCCGGTCACGGTCACGAACCAGCGGTCCTGGATGTGTCCGGCCATCAGGCAGCCGCCTCGCTCCGGCGGGAGTCGACCCAGGCCCGTACGTCGTCGGGGTCGAAGCGTAGGTGCCGGCCGACACGGAGGCCGCGGGGGCCGGTCCGCTTCCGGCGCCACTGGTAGACCGTCTCGACGCTGGGCAGCTCGAACATCTCGACCAGGTCGTCAGGCGTCAGATAGCGACGCGGCAGAGGAAGCGCCATGGTCACCACTCACCCTCGTCGACCAGCTCCGCCATGGCTGCACGGGCGGTCTCGCGGTTGAGCTGGAGACCACGGGCGATGGTCGCGGCGAGGACGGATTCGCCGGGCGAGTGACCGTGGCCGGCGTACTGCCAGTCGGCCAGGACGAGCACGGTGTCCGGGATGCGGTCCTCCAGGCCGAGGGACTGCCATTCCTGCGCGGCACGGAAGTCGGCGCGGGCCTGGCGGAGCTCGCCGAGGGTGGTCGAGTAGCGGCGGGACTTCGAAGAGAAGTGCCCGCGGAACCCGAGCATGTGCGCCCAGGCCCACAACCGACGTTCGGGGTAGAGCGGATCGAGGAGGTGGCATGCGGCAATGAGACGGCGGGCGTGGTCGGGAACGCTGTGGCGATCGAGTTCGGAGAGCTCACCAATGCGGCGGTCCAGAGTGCCGGTGTTCTCCGCCGCTTTGGTGGCGTACTTCGCGACGTGGGACGCCACAGCCTGTTCGGTGACGTCGGAGCCGTCGCCAAAGGCAACGACCGGGCGGACGTCGAGTTGTGTGCCCCAGCGGAAGGTACGAGCGGGCTGATCGTCGGCGGCGGGAGCGGACACCGAGGTGTAACTGTGTCGAGCGGCTGCGCGTATTGAGTCGGTGAGCAGGTCGAGGGTGGCCCAGGACGGAGGAAGGGTGCCGGGCCCGTTCGGCCCGTCGATCCGCATCACGGTGTGGAAGTGGATCGCCCCACGCTTCTGAAACTCCGCGACTTTGCCGTACGAGAGCCGGGCAGATTCCTTCAGTTCCACCTGCGTGAGTCCGGCGCGGGCCGCGATTTCCCGTCGGAGGCGAGTGGTGAACCGCATCCAGAGGTCGCCGGCGTGGTTGTTGAACAGGACCGATCCGGCGTAGTCGCACGTCTCGGGGTTCAGGGCGGTACCGAGCTCGGATGCATGCAACGGCAGGTGCCACTGTCGGGCCGATTGTGAACCGGGCCGAAGGACGGAGCGGTCAGGGTAGCGAAGACGCGGGGGTGTTCCCGGACGGTGGCGGGGACATCGCGGCGGTCGTCTCCGGCCAGGCCCGCGCGGATCAGGTGGTAGGTGTCTCCGGCGTACGTCCAGGCGCAAGAGGGGCAGCGGGAAGCGCGGCGGTTGCCGCAGGCGAGGCGGAGACGTCCGCCGGGCTCGGTCTCGGT
The DNA here is from genome assembly GCF_042885475.1 of Streptomyces sp. NPDC058051. NCBI lineage: Bacteria > Bacillati > Actinomycetota > Actinomycetes > Kitasatosporales > Streptomycetaceae > Streptomyces > Streptomyces sp. NPDC058051. Next base: position 8,141 of record NZ_JBHVRW010000019.1, on the reverse strand, counting down.
CGAGTAGTGGTGAAGGGTCTCGCCGGTGGTCTTGTCCTTGGTGAGGGTCCAACCGGTCAGGTGAATTGGGTCGGAGCAGCCACCGGTGCGGCGGATCTGGTCCTCCCAGCGGTGGAACTCGGGGGCCGAGGCCGCCCTCAGCAGGTCGCCGAGGGTGAGCCGGTCGAGCTGCGACTCAGGCATGTGCACTCCCCCGGCGGCGGGCGGTGCGGTCGGTCATGATGGTGCTTCCTTCCGGATCTGTGTTTCGGGCAGGAGCACGGCTTCCGGGCAGCGGATGCTTGGCGGTATCGAGGCCGCCCGGAAGCCGGTCAGCGGTGGTTCTGCGACGCCACGAGCGACCGGATGACCAGAGCGCTGATAGCGAGCGACGCGGCGGTGACGGCGACCGCGAGGAGCATGGAGACCAGGACCGCGCCGACGACCAGGACCACGGCCGTACCGCCACCGATGACGGCGACGACGGCACCGGGCGTGAGCTGAACCGTGGGACGTACGGGAGCCGTAGGGGCCGGGGTCTGGTGCGGCACGGCGGGAACGTCGCTCCGGACGGTTCCGGTCGGCAACGGGTTGGTGGGGTTCCTCGGGCGGAACATGGCGGTTCTCCCTTCGGTCGGGGTTACTTGACGGCGGTGTCAATCACGGGGCCAGGAGGCTGCCGGCGAGTAGGTAGCCGCCGAGCAGCAGCACGAGCACGAGCCACCAGGGCGGGCGGATCAGCTTCACGCCGAGCCAGCCGACGGCGATCAGGGCGAGCCAGAGCGGTACTTCCATGGCGGGTCTCCTTCAGCGGACCTTGCAGCGGTGGGTACGGGCGGCGAGCTGCGCGGCGGACTGGCTGCTGAAGTCGGACGACCAACCGCAGCGATCGGCGGTGCACACGGCGGCGTGCTGGGTGCGGCCGTGCCGATCGCGGTGGGTACCGATCTGCACCGGTCCGATCCGCATCACGGAGTGGAAGTGGTCGCGGGCAGGCATGGTGGGTCTCCTCTCGGGTTAGGCGAGCTGGGCGGCAATGGCGGCTGCGAGTTGGGGCGGGACTCCGAGGCGGGCGCGGAGGATGTCGGTGTCGATCGGTGTGCCGGTACGGGCGCGGTGGTCGTCGGCGACCTTCCGGGCATGGGCAACAAGCGCGGCCGGCACGGGCGGAGATGTGTCGGCGGGAGGCGGGACCGGAGACTCATCAGCCGCAGGAATCGGCGCTGGTTCCAGCCCCGGGGCCTGTTCCTCGTTGACGAGCTCCAGCGCCAAAGAGTCAGCCGCAGGCACCGCAGGAACGGACATCCGGTCCTCCACCGGGGTCTCGGTGTGGGCGAGGAGCGTCCCGCCGAGAAAGGCGAGCGCGGGCCATCCGGCGATACCGAAGCGCAACCAGGCCTGAGGGTGCGCAAGATCGAGGCACCCGGCGGTGGCGACGTTGGCACCGAGCGACCGCGGTCGGCTGGCTCACGCCGGACGAGGTCACCGAGTGGATGTCCGAGGTCTACGCGATCCGGCTGCTGGATGCCCTCGACGGGAACGGGCCCCACGTGCGGAGCCATGACGGCAAGCACCTGACGCCGGTGCGATAGAACTTTCTCTACTTCATCAAGGCGGCTCGCTCCGCTCCCCGCGCGCGGCCCGGGCACCGGCCGGGCCTGCGCTCCTGTCTCCGCCCCGCTCCAGCCCGGCCGGCATCCGTACCGCGCTCAAAGCACACAGCCGCTTGGTGTGAGAGAAGGGGCCGTCGTGACTGGGGTGGTCGGCTCCACGGCTTTAGGCGGCCACTTTGGCGCGAGCCTCAAAGATCATGGCCCCAACGTCATGCTTTAACGGGCAGGTCCACAGACTTCCCGACTCGCAGGAAGCTTACGGGGCCATGATTACTCGCGCCAAAGCAGCTCCAACCCAAAGCCGTTCCGCCGGCCTCGCACTACTGGCAGAATCATCGACACCAGCTAAACCATGAGGAACACCAAAGCCTGAGCAGAAAGCGCGAAAGTCGACTCATCAGGAATTTCTGACAAAGCCAGCGAAAGTGAGAGAGTTCACCAGATGAACACCGCAGAATTTGCCGAGCTGATTGATCACTACCTGAGCCAGCTAGGCTCACGAAATGAACACCATCGATTCGAGCGACTGTGTACCGAAATTGCCCGACGCCGCATAGCTAAGAATTTGCTGGTAGCCACTGGGCCGGTGAGCTCAGGTGGCGACGGAGGGAGGGACGCGGAAAGCTTCGAAAGCACCCTTCCATACGAAGTCTCCACCTGGTTTTCACTTCGGGCTACCACCGCGACCGTGGCCGTAGCTTGCAGCCTCGAAAAAGAGTATGCCAAGAAGATAAGAAACGATGTGGAAAGAATCGCTGCATCTTCGGACCGCAAATTCAGCCGAATCATATTCTTCTCCAATCAGCCCATCCCATCCGGCAAGAGAATGAAACTCGCCAATGAGCTATCCCTCAATGAGCGCACGCTAGCCATTTGGGATCGCGCCGCAATATCTCATGCCCTGTCGGAGCCGGACATGCACTGGGTAGCCCACCATTATCTAGACATTCCGGCGGAGCTAGTGGAAAGCGTACAACCGACAGAAAACCCAGAAGGAGCCCCAATGGAAGAAATATATTACATGCCGGGACAAGCGCTTGTAGATGTAATTGATTTCGCCCTGACGATACCGAAAAACTATAGCTGCTCCAATTCCATCGAACTAACGGAGCTGCAGCGTCGATATGTAGCCTTGCACCTTGCATTAGACGGACTTCCTCTTACCAGGCAGCACGCTTATGAATTGAGTCGAAAATCCGACGAGGCGGCGAAGAATCTGCGTGATATGGGAAGCTCCGGCGCGGAAGCGCTTGGGGCGATGGGACTACTTGATTAAGTTGCTTCGGGACATCGAGGCCGCGCGCCACAACCGTGCCACACCGAGCGGTCAACCACGGTCAACGACGGGGCGCCGCGGCCGAGATGCGCCGATGCTCTGAGCGGCTCCTGCCGCCTGGTTGTGACCTGCCCGCTCTCACAGCCCAATACGTCCGCCCCTGAGCGATAGCCGTGAATGTCTACGTAACTGCGTGACAACGCCCGCGGACAACGGCACACACCTGCGGACCATCACAGCAGGTGAGAGCCACGCCGGCCCAAGGTCGAGCGACCAACCAAGTTGCTTCGGGGCGAAGAGGCCCTCACTCTTCGATTGCCTGCCGAAGGGCGGTCTCACGCGCTTCACTGGCTTGCTGAAGTCTGGCTGCTTCAGCGTTGACGTCAGGGCTCCCAGTCACCTACCGGCCCGTGCGCACGAACATGCTCGACCACTCTCAACCGAGCTGCGTACACGTCGAGGTGTAGAGCAACCAAGGCCCGCGGAAGGTGAATGTCGACCATGAGCGGAGGCTAGAGGCCAGAACCTCAGCTTGGGAAGCTTGGGTCCTTAGCGGCGGATAGTGGGCTGACCTGCGGCGAAGTGGCGTCGGCGTCCTGGTCGCATCCAAGTCAAGTTCCTGCTGCTCCCCGTGGTTCCCCGCAGGATCTGGCACGCGAGTGGCACGGTTCCTTCGCCTCGAACGTCCCTTGGCGGACTGGCCCCCGGAGTGTCTGAGCCTCAGCCGACGACAGTCAGCCACGACGGCGGGCGCGCCGACCGACCATGCACGTGTGTGCCTCGCTGCACCCCCACCAGCCTCAGCCACGCTGCCATGCCGTCGACCGGAGCTAGCCGCGCCGGTGGAGGCATGGCGGTGAGACCTTGGGAGAGCGGCTTGGAAGGGGAGCATGGTCAGCGCGCGGTTCGTCGGGCGCTCATGGCAGCAGCCGCACCACGGATGTCAGACCGGCCAGGAACCACCACTACGCCAGACTCGACATGAGTGTCTAACCTCGGGCTTTCGCGAGGTGGGTTGTCCGATGCTTGATCAAATAAGCGGAGAGTGCTCCTGACCTGCAACGATGGGACTTGTCTAGGGTCCTTTTGGCTGCACGGGAAGAAGCACTCTCCAGGTGAGTAAGCGTATCGGGTTGTACCCGCGTGTTCGCGTCGAGGGCGGTGGCAGCGGGGCGGTCTCGCAGGCCGGGGCGGTGCTGTTGGTCGAGAGTGTCCGCAAGTTGGGCCTGGACACCGCGATATCGACGGCGTTGGCGCCGTGGCGCAAGCCGCGGGCGGTGCATGATCCGGGCAAGATCCTGCTGGATGTCGCGCTCGGAGTCGCTCTGGGCGGTGGCTTCGTGCATGTCTAGGAACAGCAGATGTGGACGGGGTTGGGAGGCGGTTGGTGATCTTTCGCCGCCTGGATGTCGATGAGAAATGGGTTCTGGCACAGATCTTGGGGAGTCGTCGCGGAGTGTTACCCCGATGTTCGATTGCGAGGACCGGGTTCGCTTGAGACCGCGTACGCCTTGTTGTCCGTCGATCAGAAGTGACGCTCCCTCAGGTGTCTGTTGGCCGCTGCTGCGGTCGGTTGTGGGCGGTGATGGTGCTGGTTATGCAGACCGATGCACCGTTCTGGGACTCGCTGGTGTTCGCCGGCGTCGACGACGTGGATGTCGAAACGGTGACGGCCGCGTTCGGCACCGTCGAGGTGGTGGCGAGAGGCCGCGTGACCGAGGCTGCATGTCCGGACTGCGGTCGCTTCTCGGACCGAGTCCACGACCGTTACCAGCGCAGGCTGAGACCTTCCGCTCGCTGATCAGGGCTTTGTGATCCGGCTGACTGTCCGGCGCTTCGTCTGCGGAATGGCGGACTGCCCGCGCCGGACGTTCGCCGAGCCGTTCTCCCGGCTGGCCGCCCCGCACGCACGGTTCACAACTCGGCTCAACCACGCCTTGGAGCGAGTGGGGCTCGCGCTGGCCGGGCGGGCCGGCGCCCGGCTGGCGGCACAGCTGGGCTTCGGCGCGGGACGGATGACCTTGTTACGCAGGGTCATGGCCTTGCCCGATCCACGGTTCAGCACGCCGCGTGTGCTGGGCGTGGACGACTTTGCGATCCGTCGTGGCCAGACCTACTCCACCGTCTTGACCAGCGTCGAAGACCATCGCGTGGTCGATGTGCTCCCGACGCGTGAAGCCGGACCACTGGCCGCGTGGCTGGTCCGTCACCCCGGCGTGGAGATCATCTGCCGGGATCGGGCGGGCGCCTACGCCGAGGGCGCCCGGCGCGGTGCCCCCGACGCTCTGCAGGTCGCAGACCGGTTCCATCTGTGGCAGGGCCTCGGCCGAGCCGTGGAGACCTGCGTCGCCGCCCATCGCGACTGCCTACACAATCCTTCACCCAGCGGCATGCTGCCGGAGGCTACCCGACTGGCTTCCGGTCGGCCGCAGGACGACTCGGTGCCCGCCGGCCGGCGGGCCGAGCGGAAGAAGGCAGCACATGCCCTGGTCCACAAGATGCTCGCCCAGGGCCACTCACGCCGGGCGATCGCCCGGCACCTGGGCTGGGGCCTCAACACCGTGCTCCGATACGCGAACGCCGCCCGCTGGCAGGACACCATCCGCGACAATCGGCCCCGGCCCAGCAGGCTGGACCCCTACAAGCCCTACCTGGAACGACGATTCGCCGAGGGATGCACCAGCGTCACCCGACTGCACAGCGAGCTGGTCGACGAGCAAGCACCGGTCACCTATGGCATGGTCCGCGCCCACATAGCCACATTGCGCGGGGCTCCGTCCGTGGCGCCGCCCCGGCCGCCGACAGTACGGCAAGTGACCGGCTGGCTCACCCGCCACCCCGCGACCCTGACCGAGGAAGACCGGGCCGGTCTGAAGGAGGTTTTGGTCCGCTGCCCCGAACTGGACACGGCCGCCGGACACGTCCGCGATTTCGGCGAGATGCTCAGCGGCCGCCTCAGCGCCACGCTCCCTGCCTGGATCGACGCCGTCGACGACAGCCGGCTACCCGGGCTCACCGGTTTCGCACTTCACCTGCTCCGAGACCTCGACGCCGTGACCGCCGGGCTCACCCTGGACTGGAGCTCAGGCAGCATCGAGGGAGCCGTGAACCGCATCAAGAAGATCAAAAGGCAGCTCTACGGCCGAGCCGGATTCGAACTTCTCCGCAAGATGATCCTGCTCCAGTAACGCTCCGAGACGACTCTCTGTACCAGAACCTCAGAAAGTCACTGGCTTCTCGTTCCTTCTTGCGGTGAGACTTCCGACGTGACGCTTCACGAGGATGAGATCCCAGTCGACGAGACGCTAGTCCGGTCGCTGCTGAAGGCCCAGCGCCCAGAGTGGGCTGACCTGCCGTTGTCGCCCGCCGGCGCGGGCACGGACAACACCATGTATCGGCTGGGCAATGACCTGCTCGTGCGACTCCCACGAACCGCCGACAAGGGACAGTCCGTGCGAAAGGAGCAGGAATGGCTTCCTCGCCTGGCGCCCCTACTTGCATCTCCGATTCCCGAGCCCGTCCACGCCGGGACGCCCACCAACGTCTTCCCTCTAGTCTGGTCGGTCTACCGCTGGATTGACGGTGACGAGGCCAGCCCTTCCACCGTCCAGGACTGGGCCGCCTTCGGAGCCGACCTGGCGGCGGTCGTGCGGGAACTCCACGACATTGACCTCATGGGTGCGACTCGTGCAGATGACCTCAGCTGGTACCGCGGAGGCAGCTTGGGGCCATGCGACCAGTGGATCGCCAGGTGTCTCAACGATTGCCGAACCACTGTGGGTTCTGAGGTCGACGTTGACTCCCTAGAACAGTTGTGGCGAGCCGCGCTCGCACTGCCCGAGCCCTCCGGACCCCACGTATGGCTCCACGGCGACCTCAAGCCGACCAACCTCTTGGTCCGCGAAGGCAAGCTCCATGCAGTCATCGACTTCGGAGGACTCTCGGTCGGCTTTCCCGACGCCGAGCACTCCACACTCTGGGACCTCCCGCCACAAGCACGACAGGCCTACTGGGACACCTTGAACCTGGACGATGCGACCTGGGCCCGCGCCCGCGCCTGGGCGATCGCGGTGGGCGTCAGCGGCATCTCCTACTACCGACACACCTTCCCCGCTTTCGTTGCCGAGTGCCAAGCACGACTTCGAGCAATCCTCATTGACGCCACCGCTCGTTGAGTGGCCTCCCCGGTCCGAGAGGAAGGGGCATACGGCGCAGGACCAGTGAAAGGCGACGGGACGCCGCGCGAAATGGAGCACTACCGCCGACATGCTCTGAGCCCGGCTCATCTCACCGAGTCTGCACCGCCCTGGTCACAGCGCCATCAACAGCTCACTTCCGATGAAATGGGGCATCAAGCCTGAATCTCACAATCGAACACCGAGATGACGCTCCGCGACCACTCCCCAAGATCTGTGCCAGAACCGAGAAATGACGGCACTCCCTGCGGTGGAAGCCGACTCACTCAACTGCTGGGGAAAACCGACGTGACAGGCGATGTTTGCTGAGGAAGACTCGCGCCGTGCGCGATCGTGTGGATACTTCCTCTGGCCTGGTGTTGCGGGGATGGAGGGCCGAGGATGCCTGGGGGGTGGTGGCCGCGTTCGCGGATCCGCTCATGCGTGGCCAGGCCAGCGAGCCAGTCAATTCTGTCCAGGCTGCCGAACGGTGGATAACGGCTCGCGATGACCAGTGGGCTGCGGACTCTGCCTATTCCTTCGCCGTCGTCGATGGCGATGACCTCGTTCTGGGCCAGGTGTGTGTCAGCCAAGTGGATCGGCGTCATGCCACTGGATGGGTGTCCTATTGGACGACTGCAACGGCTCGTGGCCGGGGCATTGCTTCCTGTGCCTGCCGTGCCGTGGCCCGCTGGGCTTTCGACGACGCGGAACTCTTCCGGCTGGAGCTTGGACACCGTGTGAACAATCCCGCCTCATGCCGAGTGGCCCGCGCTGCTGGCTTCGCGGTGGAAGGACAGCAACGGCAGAAACTCGAATACGACGGCGTCCGCTTCGACGTGGAACTCCATGCCCGTCTGGCATCGGATACGGAGCCCGCGTCGTTGTGAGGCTCGCTCTCGCCTGTGGCACGTGTTTGGTGGAGTTGCGCCAGAGGCGGTGCGGTTGAGCCCGCCGCCCGCGAGGGCAGACGGGCCGACAGGTGAGTGCCTGTATCAGCTGGCCTTAGAGCTCATAACACGATCTTGCTGAAACGTCCTGGTGGGCCGTAACCGGTGTGATGATTCGGCCGTTCGAGAAGGTGTGGGTACTCGACCG
>NZ_JBHVRW010000018.1:0-165310 GCF_042885475.1 Streptomyces sp. NPDC058051 | reverse complement strand
TCCACGGTCGAGTACCCACACCTTCTCGAACGGCCGAATCATCACACCGGTTACGGCCCACCAGGACGTTTCAGCAAGATCGTGTTATGAGCTCTTAGTGTCAGATGCTTAATCAAATGCTGAACAACAGGGAACTCGCGGCGCACTGGCCGAATGGGCAAGGCGGCTACACGTCGCGGACCTGTGGAAATGAAATAGTAGGGATGGGTGGAAAGTGACTCACAATAGGGTTCAGGTGTACTACTGTGCACAGCATGCGGATGAACCGTTGATAGTTCGAACCCCTGAGGATATCGATGCACTGATCGACGCCCTTACTGCGGGCTCTGAGTTCGAGAATTCGGCTGTTCTGCATAGTTCGGAGCGTGAGCTTCTACCGTCAGGATTTCCAGATCACGAGTTCAGGGTTGGCGTCGACGGGAAACGAAAGGTGGGGGTTCTGAGCTTCATGGACGAGAAGAACTTCGTCTCGCTCGACTCTTCGGGAAATACTGGAGGGGAGGTTGCCTACTTTGTCGCAGAGAATCCGACCGAGTTTCCCGCCACGGCAGAAATCCCCCTTGCTCTGGTGCGTCAGGCTGCAAAGGAATTCCTTTCTTCCGGAGGGCAGCGTCCGACGTGCACCCAGTGGCAGGAGCCGGAAATCTGGTAATCGCTCACTTGCCCTTCTATCGGGTGAAGCGGGAGTGCATCATGAGCTGATGCAACTTGCTGTACGTCGATCATGAGGTTGCGGTCGCCGCGGTCGGCCTGGTCGCCGGGAACGTGGTGACCGGGCGGCAGGTCGAACTCCTCCTCGTGTTCTGAGTCTGGAATTCTGTTCAGATAGCCGGCGAGGCGTTTAAGGATTTCGTCGGCGGTCTTCATCCAAACGTAGGGCTTCGGGTCGGTGTTCCAGGCGGCGATTGTCCGGCGGGCCGGTGGCGCGGCAGCCAGAGCGCCATCAGCAGCAGTCCGGCCAGCAGCACCGCGCCGGCCGTCCGGAACGCCAGCGCGTACCCGGCGGTGAGTTCCTGGAGCCCGGTGCCGCCCGCGGTGCGTGCGGCGGCGACGGTGGAGAGCACGGCGAGACCGAGTGCACCGCCCATCGTGCGGGAGGTGTTGACGAGACCGGAGACGAGACCGGCCTCGCCGGGGGCCGCGCCGGTGACGGCGAGGGAGGCCAGCGGTGTGGAGGCCAGCCCCGCACCCGCCATCATCAGGACGCCGGGCAGACAGACCGAGGTGAGGTACGAGCCGTCGACGCCCATCGTGGACTGCCAGCCGAAGCCCGCGGCAGCGACGGCCGTACCGATGAGTGCCAGGTTCTTCGCGCCGACCCGGGCCATGGCCCGGGGTGCGCACTTCGAGCCGAGGACGACAGCCAACGACGTGGGCAGCAGGGCGAGTCCGGCCTCCAGCGGGGTGTACCCCAGCACTGTCTGGGCGTACACGGTCATGAAGTACCACATGGAGAACGTCGCGGATCCGATCACGAACATGGCCGCGTTCGCCGATGTCACCGCCCGCGCCCCGAGCACCCTGAGCGGCATCAGCGGCTCCGCGGTCCGGGACTCCACCACCACGAAGGCGCTCAGCAGAGCCACCCCGCCGAGCAGCGGCACCAGGGTCGCGGCAGCGGTCCAGCCCGACGCCTCGGTCTGTACGACACCGTACGAGACCGAGGCGAGGCCCGACGTGACGAGAACCGCGCCCAGGAAGTCGATCCGCCGCCGCTCGCCCGCCCGGCCCTCGGCGAGCCAGACCGCGGCACCGGCCAGGACGACTACACCGACCGGCACATTGATCAGGAGGACCCAGCGCCAGGAGAGCAGATCGGTGAGCACCCCGCCGACCAGCCCACCGGCCGCGCCACCGCCCGCGCCGACGGCCATCCAGGTGCCGATCGCCTTCGTCCTGGCCGGGCCCTCGGGGACGGTGGTGGTGAGCAGGGTGAGGGTGGCGGGGGCGAGCACGGCGGCACCGATCCCCTGTGCGGCGCGGGCGGCCAGCAGTTGCCAGCCCTCCTGCGCGAGGCCGGCGGCCAGGGAGGCCGCGGTGAACACACCGAGACCGATGAGGAACATCCGCTTGCGTCCGTAGATGTCGGCGGCGCGCCCGCCGAGCAGCATGAATCCGGCGAAGGCGATCGCGTAGGCGTTGAGCACCCATTGCAGCCCGGCGGCGCTCATCCCGAGGTCGGAACGCATGGACGGCAGGGCGACGTTGACGACGGACACGTCGAGCACGACGAGGAACTGACCGACACAGGCGGCGAGCACCGCAGCCCAGGTGCGGATCCTGGGCTTCTGTCGCAGAGATGCGGGTGCCGTGACGTCAACCATGTCGGCCATACTCGCAGTCCCCCTGCGCCCGGTACATCGGTATTCGGGCCGATCCCTGCTCGGTCCAAGGCCGTAGGAACCGTCGCCGAGGTGTCACGCCCGCATCAGAAGTGAGGCAGGGGTGATGGCTGCGTCGCGGGGCAGCACCGTTCTGTCGCACCGGGTGGCGTTCCCGCTCCGCCGCTCGGGGTGGTTGAGGCACGTTCGGTCGGTCGCTCGATGCCGGATCGTCGACCCGCCCCCCGCTGAACGGGAAGCTGGTTAGGATCCTGCGGTGATGTCCGACGCGTCCGGCCCGTCCCAGGACTCCACGGTGATCCGGTACGGGCGACGGAAAATGTTCTCCATGCTCATGGTGATGACAGCCATGCTGGTCACCGCCGGAACCCTGTTCTCGGTTGTCGTCATCACACCCGAAGGACCCCGGTGGTTCCTGGTCCTCACCGGAGCGCTGTTGCTCGTCTGCGCGCCGATGGTGTTCGCCTCGTCGTGGCGCAAGCGCCGCTTCGGCGCCGCCTTCGACGCCACCGGCTTCTGGCTGCTGCGTGACGACGAGGTGGCGGTGGTGCCGTGGGGGTCGCTGGCGGGCGTCGGTGTCTACTGGTCGGAGAGCAGCGAGGGCGGACGCACCAGCACCATCGAACTCTGCCCGTCGGACGAGATCGTCCCGGGCAGCCCCGTCCTCGGGCGGCTGGTCCGGGACCACGATCCGCTCCGGCCCGGTGCGCCCCGGCTGCGCTACCGCTTCGAGATCGTCGGCAACGTCGCCCTGTACGAGCAGGCGGTGCTGCGCTGGGCACCGGGGCTGTGGTGCGGCCACGAGAAGCAACCGGACGGCTATGCGCACAAGCCACCGCCCGACCACGTGGCCGAGCTGGTCACGTTCCTGCCGGTGGACGCCCCGGACCGGGTCGTCGCGTTCCGGGGACGGCGGCACTTCGTGCCCGGTCTGGGCATTCTGTGCGGCTTGGGGCCGGCCGCAGCAGGGATCGCGTACGTGCTGCTGCCCGACGAGGTGAGCGGAGTGCAGGACGCGGTGCGGACGGCGACCGCGGCACTCGTCGCGACAGCCGCCGTCACAGCCATCGGGCGTCTGTTCCCGAGGGTGTGGCGCAAGCGCAGGCGCGTGGTGTCCGTCGAGCGGGCCGGGGTCCGGTTCGCCGATGGCCTGCGCTCGGACAGCGCCCTGGTGCCCTGGTCATCGCTCGCCGGCGTGGGGCTGTACCACTACCCGCCCGGCTGGACCCTCGAACTCACGCCCCGCGAACCCGTCGACCGGGACGCGTGGATGCTCTGGCCGTACGTCCGGGAGGTGGCACCGCCGGAGTCGGCGGAGTCGGCGGAGTCGGCGGAGTCGGCGGAACCCGGGCAGCCGGTGGATTCGGCGCTGTCCCGCCTGGTGTACCGCGTCGACCTGGCGCCGGGCTCCGGGCAGCATCTCGTGGCGGCGGCCTGCGGGAAGTGGGCGCCCGAACTGTGGCTGGGCGGCACGGAGCGGAAGGGCGACAGCGGCCGTCCCGACTACAAGGGGCACAGGCGGCGGGCGCGCTCGGACGAACATGAGCCCCGTGACTGATCCGCTTACGAACGGGGCCCTCACGGCTGCGTCGTAAGCCGACGGACTACTCGGTCCGGCCCCGTCGACCCGGCCCCGTGGACCAGGCAGAACGCCGAAGTGTCAACGCCGCAGCAGGGTCACCACCGCCGCCCCGCCGAGCCCGATGTTGTGCGCCAGGCCGACCCGGGCGCCCTCCACCTGCCTGCCCCGCGCCTCTCCCCGGAGCTGCCAGGTGAGTTCGGCGGCCTGGGCGATTCCGGTGGCACCGAGGGGGTGTCCCTTGGAGATCAGCCCGCCGGACGGGTTGACCACCCACCTGCCGCCGTACGTGGTCGCCCCGGACTCGACGAGCTTCCCGGACTCTCCCTCGCCGCACAGCCCGAGCGCCTCGTAGGTGAGGAGTTCGTTGATGGAGAAGCAGTCGTGCAGTTCGATGACGTCGAGGTCGGCGGCCGAGAGTCCCGAGGCCGCGTACACCTGGTGTGCGGCGGCCCGCGACATCGGCTGTCCCACGGCGTCGATACAGGTCCCGGAGGCGAAGGAGTCCTCGGTGTCGGTGGTCATGGCCTGGGCGACGATCTCGACCGCCCGGTCGCCCAGACCGTGACGCTCGACGAAGCGTTCCGACGCGACGACGGCGGCGGCCGAGCCGTCGGAGGTGGGTGAGCACTGGAGCTTGGTCAGCGGGCGGTGGATGGTCTTCGCGGCCAGGATCTCCTCGACCGTGTACGGGTCCTGGAACTGGGCGTACGGGTTGTTCACCGAGTGCCGGTGGTTCTTGGCGCCGACCGCGGCGAGTTGTGCCTCGGTCGTCCCGTACCGCTCCATGTGTTCACGGGCCGCGTTGCCGAAGATCTGGGCGGTGGGCGGGCTCATCTCGAAGCCGTGGGCGGCGGCCATGATTCCGTAGTGCCGGGCGACGGGCGAGGTCGCGAAGTCCGCCGCGCCGCCGTCCCCGCCCGTGCCACCGAGCGCGCCGCGCGTCATCTTCTCGAAGCCGAGCGCGAGGACGCAGTCGCTGCCGCCGCCCTCGACGAACTGCCGGGCCATCATCAGCGCGGTGGAGCCGGTGGCGCAGTTGTTGTTGACGTTGTAGACCGGTACGCCGGTCAGGCCGAGTCCGTAGACGGCGCGCTGACCCGCGGTGGACGCCTGGAAGCAGTAGCCGACGGCAGCCTGCTGGATCTGCTCGTACGTGACGGAGGCATCGGTGAGCGCCGCTGTCCCGGCCTCCTTCGCCATGTCCCAGTACTGCCAGTCGCGTGTCTCGGGTTTCTCGAACTTCGTCATTCCGACACCGACGATGTACGCCCTCATGAGCTTCAACGGCTTCATGGGCTTCATGGATGTCAGGGACGTCATCGGCCTCGTGGGCCTCATCGACTGCGGAGGCTGCGGGGGCTGCGTGGGTTTCGCGGGCTGCGTGGGTTTCGCGGGCTTCATGAAGAGTCCCTTCAGTCGCGCGGGAGGCCGAGGATGCGCTCGGCGACGACATTGAGCTGAACCTGGGTGGTGCCGCCCGCGATGGTCAGGCAGCGGGACATCAGGAATCCGTGCACGGCCCGCTCTCCCGCCCCTTCGGCGACCGCGCCGGCCGGGCCGAGGAGTTCGAGGGCCAGTTCGGCGACCTTCTGCTGGTGGGCGGTCTGGACGAGTTTGCGGACGGAGGCGCCCGCGCCCGGTTCGAGTCCGGACACCTGCCGCAGGGTGGTCCGCAGCCCGATGCAGGCGAGTGCGTGGGCCTCGGCGGCGAGTGCCCCGATGCGGGCCCGGTACGTGGCGTCGAGTGCGCCGGCGCGGGCGATCAGGGCCTCCAGACCGGTGTCGAAGGTCATCTGGTCGGCCATGTGGACGCGTTCGTTGCCCAGCGTGTGGCGGGCGACCCGCCAGCCGTCTTCGGCCTTCCCGACGAGGGCGTCGGCGGGCAGCAGGACGTCGTCGAAGTACACCTCGTTGAAGAGGGAGTCGCCGGTGATCTCCTTCAGCGGGCGGATGTCGATGCCCTCGGTGTGCTTCATGTCGACGAGGAAGTAGCCGATCCCCTGGTGCTTGGGGGCGTCGGGATCGGTCCTGGCCAGCAGGATCCCGTGGTCGGCCGTCCGGGCGGCGCTCGTCCACACCTTCTGCCCGTTGATCCGCCAGCCCTCGCCGGTCCGCTCCGCCCTCGTCCGCAGCGAGGCGAGGTCGGAGCCCGCTCCGGGTTCGGAGAACAGCTGGCACCAGAGGAGGTCACCGCGCAGCGTCGGCAGCAGGTAGCGGTCCTGCTGCTCGGCCGTCCCGTGGGCGAGGAGCGAGGGGATCACCCAGGTGGCGATCCCCAGGTCGCTCAGCTTCACCCCCTGGTCCTTCAACTCCTGCTGTACAGCCAGCTGTTGGACGGGCCCCGCGCCGAGTCCGTAGGGGGCGGGGAGGTGCGGAGCGGCGTAGCCGGTCGGTGCGAGGGCGCGGCGGGCGGCCTTCGGGCCGAGGTCTCGTGCGGCGGCCGCGGCCGTGCGCGCCTCGGCGCGGTGGGCGGCGGCCTCGGCGGGGAGTTCGAGGACGAGTTCGCGACGCGCGCCGCCGCCGGCCAGCCGGACGGCCCGCAGCCGGTGGGCGTCACCGGCCCCCATCAACTGCCGTGCCACCAGGGCCCGGCGCAGGTACAGGTGCGCGTCGTGCTCCCAGGTGAAGCCGATGCCGCCGAGGATCTGGACGCAGTCCTTGGCGCAGTCGTACGCGGCGTCGAGGGCGGTGGACGCGGCGAGTGCGGCGGCCAGGGACCGTACGTCCGGGTCCTGCTCCTCGTCGGCGGCACGGGCCGCGTCCCACACCAGCGCGCGGGCCCGCTCGACCCGTACGAGCATGTCGGCGCAGAGGTGCTTGATGGCCTGGAACTGTCCGATGGGGCGGCCGAACTGCTCGCGGACCTTGGCGTGCCGGGCGGCGATCTCCAGGGTCCGGGCCGCGGTTCCGCATGCCTCGGCGGAGAAGAGGACGGCGGCGAGGTCGCGGACGTGTGTGCTGTCGGTCCGCAGTACGCGTTCCGCCGGGACGTGTACGCCCTCGGCGCGGATCCCGGCCGTGGGGCGCGTCGGGTCGACGCTGCGGTGCGGGCGGACGGTCAGCCCCTCGGCGGCGGCGTCGACGGCGAACCAGAGGGTGCCGGCGGCCGATTCGGCGGGGAGCAGAAAGAGGTCGGCAACGGCGCCGGAGAGGACGGGCGGGGCCGTGCCGTCGAGCAGATGGCCGTCCCCGTGTTCCACGGCGGTGAGGGTGCCGGGGCCGAGGGCGACGGCGCCGATGCGCGTGCCGGCCGCGAGGTCGCGTACCGCTTCGCCGGCCCCGGACGCATGCAGGACGGCGGAGGCGAGAGCGCTCGCGAGATACGGGCCGGGGAACGCGGCCCGTCCCGCCTCCTCCAGGACCACGGCCAGATCGAGGAGCCGGCCGCCCCCGCCTCCGTACTCCTCGGGCAGATGGAGGGAGAGGAGACCTTGGTGCGCGAGCCCGTCCCAGTAGCCGGGGCGCACGCCGGGGGCACCAAGGGCTTCCCCGTCGAGCAGTTTGCGCACTTCCTCCGGCGGCACGGCGCGCGCCAGACTGCCCCGTACAGCCTGCGCCAACTCCCTCTGTTCTTCGGTGATTCCGATGCCCATGCGGATCCTCGCCGGTCGCAGCCACTGGAACGGCGCAAGAGTAGAACACGTTTCATTCTGATGGAAGGTCGGTTGACGGTCGGATGACGGCACATTCCCGGCACCGGCGTACGGCCGCGTCCTGTTCGCACCGCGTTCACCGGAATACCCCGGGCATGCGGAAGGTTCACCCTGCACACACTTGGCGGTCGGTGCTGCCCGCACCAGGAACCGCACGCCTCTTCAGACCCTCGATCACGCCGCCCGGAGGCCGCACGTATGCCACAGACGACGAACGAACAGCACGCCGGCGAACTCCCCGATCTCCCCGATCCGCACCCGCGCAAGGCGGCCGGCGGGGTCGTCCCCGTACTCGCCTTCGCGGGCATCACCGTCGCGGTGATGCAGACCCTGCTCGTCCCCGTCATCAAGGATCTGCCCGCCCTTCTCCACACCGATCCGTCCAACGCGACCTGGGTGATGACCTCGACCCTGCTCGCGGGTGCCGTGGCCACCCCGATCATGGGGCGCCTCGGCGATCTCTACGGCAAGCGGAAGATGCTGCTCGCCAGCCTCGCCGTGATGGTGGTCGGTTCCCTGATATGCGCCTTCACCGACGCTCTCGTCGTCATGATCGCGGGGCGTGCGCTCCAGGGCTTCGCCATGGGCGCCATTCCGCTGGGCATCGGCATCATGCGCGACGAGCTGCCGCGCGAGCGGCTCGGCTCGGCGATGGCGCTGATGAGTTCGTCGATCGGAGTGGGCGGCGGGCTCGCGCTGCCCGCCTCCGCGCTGATCGCCCAGCACTCCGACTGGCACACCCTGTTCTTCGGGGCGGCCGGTCTCGGTGTGCTGTCGATGGCACTCACCGTCCGCGTCGTACCGGAGACCACGCTGCGCGCCCCCGGACGGTTCGACCTCATCGGCGCGCTCGGACTCTCGCTCGGACTGGTCTGCCTGCTGCTGCCCATCACCAAGGGCAGTGACTGGGGCTGGACCTCGGGCACCACGCTCGGTCTGATCGCCGCGGCCCTGGCGATTCTCGTCCTCTGGGGCCTCTTCGAGCTGCGCAGTGCCGCACCGCTGGTCGATCTGCGGACCACGGCCCGGCGCGAGGTGCTGCTCACCAACCTCACCTCGATCATGGTCGGGGTCGCCTTCTACGCCGTCTCCCTGGTCCTGCCGCAGCTGCTCCAGCTGCCGGCGTCCACGGGATACGGCCTCGGGCAGTCGATGGTGGTCGCCGGACTGTGCGTGGCGCCGCTCGGCCTGACGATGATGTTCGTCGCCCCGCTGTACGCCCGGCTGTCCGCCCGCCGCGGCCCCAAGGTGTCGCTGATGCTCGGCATGCTGATCATCGCGGTCGGATACGGGGCCGGGCTCGGGCTGATGAGCGCCGCCTGGCAGACGATCGTGATCGCGGTGGTGCTCGGGGCCGGTATCGGGCTCGCGTACTCCTCGCTGCCCGCACTGATCATCGGGGCCGTCGACCCGTCCGAGACGGGCGCGGCCAACGGTCTGAACACCCTGATGCGGTCGATCGGCACCTCGGTGTCGAGTGCCGTGATCGGCATGGTGCTGGCGAACACCGCGGTGCGGACGGGCGGGGTGGCCGTGCCCTCGATGGAAGGGTTCCGCACCTCGTTCCTGATCGCGACGGGCGCGGTGGTGGTCGGGCTGGTGCTGGCCGCGTTCCTGCCGTCGCAGCGCGCCGCGATGCGTCCGACGCTGCTGGCGAGCAGCGACGGCGTGGCGCCCCCCGCGCTCTCCGCGTCCCGGCCCGTCACCGGCTCGGGCGGCTTCCGCGGCCGGGTGCTGGACGCGGACGGTACGCCGGTGGCCCGCGCCAACGTCACACTGATCGACCGCCGGGGCCGGCAGGCCGGTCTCACCGTCGCGGACGAGGACGGCCGCTACATGCTGGCCGCCCCGTCCGGCGGCACCTACGTGCTGGCCGGATCGGCCGCCGGGTACGCGCCGCGCGCCTACCCGGCGGCCTACCCGGGAGGCGGGCTGCCGGTCGAAACCGATCTGGTCCTGACGGTCAGCGCACCGGAGCGTCGAACCGCGGTGCCGTCGTGAGCAGATGAGAGACGTCCGACCCCGCCGGCAGTTCCTGCGGCAGCGCGCCGCGGGTGAACAGCCGTGCGGGGCGGGCGCCCCGCACCCGGGCCTGGCGCCCCTTGACCCGCAGCCACGAACCCTCGCGCAGGCCGAGCACCGGCACGTCGTTCTCCTCCAGGAATTCGGTGAGCCGCTCCTCGCGGGTCTCGCCCTTGTGCGTGCTCTGCGGGTCCGGGTCCAGATAGTGCGGGTTGATCTGGAACGGGACGAGGCCGAGCGTCTCGAAGGACGGCGGCTGCACGATGGGCATGTCGTTGGTGGTCCGGAGGGTGGGCGCCGCCATGTTCGTCCCGGCGCTGGCCCCCATGTACGGCAGCCCGCCGCGTACCGCCTCGGTCACGGCGTCCCGCAGACCGGTCCGGTACAGGGCGCTCAGCAGCCGGAAGGAGTTGCCGCCGCCGATGAACACGGCGTCGGAGGCGCCGAGTTCGGCGACCGGGTCGGCGTTCTCATGGACTCCGCGGACGTCGATGCCGCACGGCGCGAGGGCGTCGCGGACGCGTGCGGTGTACCCGGTGTAGTCGGCGAGCGCGTAGGGGACGAAGGCCAGCCGGGCGCCGGAGGGCAGGAAGCCGGTGACGGTGTCGAGCGCGTGTTCCAGATAACCGCGGCCGTACTGGGTGGAGTTGGAGAGCAGCAGCAGATTCACAGGTTCCTCTTGGTTCTCTTCCGGGTCATCGGTGTTCCCCTTCCGGGGCATCGGTGTTCTCTTCCGGAACGCTCTTGGCCGGACCGTTCTCTTCCGGATCACTCATTGCCGGTCGGTTCTCTTCACGATCACTGGTCGGTACGGGGCCGACGGGCGCGGGGTTTCGGGCGCTGCGGAGGCTGGGTGAGCCGCCGCTCCAGCAGTTGGGCCGCGTGGCGCAGGGCGTCGAGCCGGTCCTCGGGCGCCCCGCGGAACAGTTCCTCGGCGCCGCCGAGGCTGAGGCTCCCGTACGGTTCGCGCCCGAGGAAGACCGGTACGGCGACGGTCGCGACACCGGTGTCGTACTCGCCGACCGTCCAGGCGTACCCCTGGGCGCGGACCTTCAGGAACTCCTCCTCCAGACGGTCCGGGTCGGTGACGGTCCGGTCGGTGAACCGGGCCATCGGGCGGCCCCGGAAGAGCCGGTGGCGCTGCTCGTCGGGCAGATACGCGTAGTACGACTTGCTGGTCGCCCCGGCATGCGCCGGGTACAGCTCGCCGACCAGCGGGTAGTACCGCAGCGGCCCGGCCACCCCTTCCTCCGCGGCGACACACCGCATGTGGAAGCTGTCCGGCAGACAGAACAGGACGGTGTCGCCGGTGACCCGGCGCAACTCCTCCAGGACCGGCCCGGCCAGCAGCTCCAGCGATCCGGAACGCTCCCAGAGCCTGCCCAGGCGCAGCACGGCGGGGCCGATGCGGTAGCGGCGGGTGGCCGGGTCGGAGACCAGGAAGCCCCGGCCGGCGAGGGTGGCGAGCAGTCGTTGGGCCACCGAGGTGTCCCAGCCGAACTCCTCGGCGACTTCGGTGACACCCCAGTCGGGCCGGGTCCGCTCGAAGGCGAGCAGCACGAGGAGTGCCCGGTCGACGGTTTGCAGCGCCCCGGCGGGCGTGCGCCGGTCCAGATCGAAGTCCGCCATCGTCATCTCACCATTCAGACCTGAATTGCAAATAACGGGAAACAGTTGCGCTCAACGCTATCCGATCCCGAATGTTGCCTCACCACCCCGCCCCGCGCTTCCCCTGGTCGAGCGCCGGCCCGGGTGGCCGGATGAGCGAGAAAGGCCCCCCATGTTGAAGTACGTACTGGATGTCGTCGATCTTCTGGACGATCCCCAGGTCAATGGCAAGACGGTCGCCGAGTACCTCGACTCCGTGAGCGGGGCCGAGGGTGCGTCGGCGCAGGTCACCACGGTCGCCGGCGAGCGGGGCTCGACGGACTTCGTGATGGTCCGCATCCCGGGTGCGCAAGGGCGTACGTCCGGGGGCGCCGCGCGCACGCTGGGCGTGGTGGGCCGGCTCGGCGGCATCGGTGCCCGGCCGGAGGTCACCGGCATGGTCTCCGACGCCGACGGGGCGGTCGCCGCGATCGCCACCGCGGCCAAGCTGCTCGACATGCGCCGCCGCGGCGACGTGCTGCCCGGCGATGTGATCGTCGCCACCCACATCTGCCCGAACGCGCCGACCGAGCCGCACGACCCGGTGCCGTTCATGGGCTCCCCCGTGGACATCGCCACCATGAACCGCCACGAGGTGACGGGTGAGATGGAGGCCGTGCTCTCCATCGACACCACCAAGGGCAACCGGATCATCAACCACAAGGGCCTCGCCCTTTCGCCCACCGTCAAGGAGGGCTGGGTGCTCCGGGTCGCCGAGCAGCTCGGCGAGCTGCTGGCCGTGGTGACCGGTGAGCCGTTGGTCACGTACCCGGTGACCACGCAGGACATCACGCCGTACGGTAACGGTGCACATCACATCAATTCGATCCTGCAGCCCTCCACCGCCACGGCCGCCCCGGTCGTCGGCCTGGCCATCACCTCGGCCGCCGCGGTGCCGGGCTGCGGTACGGGCGCGAGTCACGAGAGCGACATCGCGTCCGCCGCCCGCTACGCCGTGGAGGTCGCCAAGGCCTACGGCAGCGGCCACCTGGACTTCCACGACGCGGTGGAGTTCGACAACCTCGTCAACCGCTACGGGTCGCTGGCTCACCTGCAGACCTTCGGCCGTACACCCCAGGAGTCCTGATGGCAGCCACCCCGCAGGCCGAAGCCGTGGCCCCCGAGGCGAAGAGCATCGGCAGCGACGACTACGCGCTCTCCCGTGTCCCGCGCGACAAGCGGTTCGGCTTCTGGTCGATGCTGCTCCAGTGGCTGGCCCAGTCCGGCTCGATCTCGCAGTTCACCCTCGGCGCCACCATCGGTGTCGGCATGACCTTCGGGAATGCCTTTCTCGCCTTCACGCTCGGCGCGGTGATCCTGGAGATCGTGATCTTCGCGATCGGCCTGGCCGGGATGCGCGAGGGTCTGGCGACGCCGATGCTGACCCGCTGGGTCGGCTTCGGCCGCAACGGATCGGCACTCGTCAGCTTCGTCATCGCGGTCAGCCTGGTCGGCTGGTTCGGTGTCCAGAACACGATCTTCGGCAACAGCGTCTCGGCGCTGGTCGGCGGCCCGTCCTGGATGTGGTGCGTGCTGGCGGGCATCGCCATCACCGCCCTGGTGATCTTCGGCTTCAGGTACATGGCCGTCTTCGCCAAGATCGTCACGCCGCTCTTCTTCGCGATGGTCGCCTGGTCGGTCGTCTCCACGCTGAAGGACCACTCGCTCAGCGAGCTGATCCACTCGCCGCCTCCCGGTCAGACGATCCCGCTCGCCGTCGCCGCCACCGCCATCGCGGGCGGCTACATGACCGGCGCGATCGTGTCCCCGGAGATGACCCGGTACAACCGGAAGGGCTCGCACGTCTTCCTGCAGAGCGCCTCGTCGATGATCCTCTCCGAGTACATCGTCGGCCTGACCGGTGTACTGCTCGGCCACCTGGTGAAGAGCAGCGAGGTGTCGCACATCGTGCTCTCCACCTCCGGCGCCTTCGGCGTGATCGTGGTCCTGATGTCCACCGCGAAGATCAACGACTGGAACCTGTACGGCTCCTCGCTCGGCGTCGTCAACTTCTTCCAGGTCGTCTTCGGCAAGCGGCTGCACCGCGGCGCGGTCACGATCGCCCTCGGCATCGCGGGCACGGTCCTGTCGGCGGTCGGGATCATGACCCACTTCACCGAGTTCCTCTCCATCCTGGGCGTCGCGATCCCGCCGATCGGCGGCATCATCGTGGCCGAGTACTGGGTCGTGAAGCGGATGCGCAAGCCGCTGGACGAGACCCGGGAGTCCGAGAGCCTGCCGACGTCCTCGCCCACCTGGGTGCCGATGTCCATAGCCATCTGGATCGCGGCGTTCTGTGTCGGCAAGTTCTTCGACGGGGGCATTCCGGCCCTGAACTCGCTGGGCACCGCCTTCGTCCTGTACTGCGTCCTCGGCCTGCTGGGCTGGGTGAAGCCGTACGGCACCTCCACCCTGGACGACGAGGACACCGCCGCCCCCGCCGCCCGCGCGACAACCCCTGTGGGAGCAGCATGACGACCCCCGACCCCACCGCCCCGCTCGCCCCGGCCTCCGACCTGGCCCAGGACGAGGTCATCGAGCTCTGCGCCGAACTCATCAGGTTCGACACCTCCAACCCCACCAGTGACGAGCGCGCGTGCGCCGACTGGGTGGTGGGCCGCCTCGCCGAGGTGGGCATCGGCTCCGAACTGGTCGAGTCCGCCCCGGGCCGCGCCAATGTCATCGCCCGCATCGCGGGCAGCGACCCCGGACGCGGGGCCCTCCTGGTCCACGGCCATCTGGACGTGGTGCCCGCCGACGCCTCCGAGTGGCAGGTCCCGCCGTTCTCCGGCGAGATCCGCGACGGCTATCTGTGGGGCCGCGGCGCGATCGACATGAAGGACACGGTGGCCGTCATGCTGGCCACCGCCCGCCACTACGCCCGCACCGGCACCAAGCCGTCGCGCGACCTGGTCCTCGCCTTCCTCGCCGACGAGGAGGCGGGCGGGAAGTTCGGCGCCCACTGGCTGGTCGAGCACCGGCCGGAGCTCTTCGCCGGGGTCACCGAGGCGATCGGCGAGGGGGGCGGCTTCTCCTTCGCGCTGGACGACACCCGCCGCCTGTACCCGATCGAGAACGCCCAGCGCGGCATGGCCTGGATGGAGCTCACCGCCACCGGCCGGGCCGGCCACGGCTCGTCCCCCAACGACGAGAACGCCGTCACCGACCTCGCCGAGTCGCTGACCCGGATCGGCCGCGAGACCTTCCCGATCCGTCTGATCGAACCGGTGCGCGCCCTGCTCGAAGAGGCCGCCCGCCTCTACGGTGTCGAGTTCGACGAGAACGACATCGAGGGCAGCCTCGCCCGGCTGGGCCCGGTCTCCGACTTCATGCAGGTGGTGCTCCGCAACTCGGCGAACCCCACCATGTTCAGCGCCGGCTACCAGACCAACGTCATCCCGGGGAAGGCGACCGCCCGGGTGGACGGCCGCTTCCTGCCCGGCCACGAGCAGGAGCTGATCGACACCATCGACCGGCTTCTCCTCCCCTCGGTCACCCGCGAGTGGGTCAACCACGACATCGCGCTGGAGACGACGTTCGACGGCCCGCTGGTCGACGCCATGTGCGCGGCCGTACGCGCCGAGGACCCGGACGGCCACCCCGTCCCGTACTGCAACCCCGGCGGCACCGACGCCAAGGCGTTCACCCACCTCGGCATCCGCTGCTTCGGCTTCAAGGGCCTCAAGCTCCCGCACGACCTGGACTACGGCCGCCTCTTCCACGGCGTGGACGAACGCGTCCCGCTGGAGGGCCTGCGCTTCGGCGTCCGCGTCATGACCCGCCTCTGGCAGAGCTGCTGACCTCCCCCTCACAGCCCCACCCGAAAGCCCGACCCGGGCACGCCCCTCGTACGCCCCCGCCGACGCCCTCGGCCGGGGCGTACGGCCTTTCGGTGCACCACCCGCGGCGCGTACGGACCGGGCCGCCGAAGTGACGAAGGTCCCCGCCCACTCCTGGCAGGGACCTTCGTTCAAGAGTCCTCAGGCAGCCGCGTCGCCGGCCTTGACCTCATCAACGAACGCGAGCCAGGCGGCGGCAGGGAAGACACAGACGCCCTGCTCCGGATCCTTGGAGTCCCGGACAGCCATCCGGCGCCCGCCGAGCCGGGCACCCTCGACACAGTTGCCGCCCTGGTCATTGCTGTAGCTCGACTTGAACCAGTCGGCTCCACGTGGGGTCTCAGCCGTGATGCTCATGGATGTTCATAGCTCCTTGATTGCCGTCTGGATCATACTCAAGGACTCCTGTGGTCCAGGAGCAAGTGCGGATAGGTCGGTGAACGCCTCGTCGTAGCGCTCAACGCTGTCCTCGCGCCTTGTGACCCACGCGTCTGCCAAGTTCTCCAAGTAGACGATCGGCTTGAGGACCGCTCGGTCCGGGAAGTGCAGGACGACGAATGGCCCGTTCATCCCGGAGTGCGCACCCAGCTTGAAGGGAATGACCTGCACTCGTACGTTCGGCATCGAGTCCGCCAACTCGGCGATATGGCGGAGCTGATCGCGCATGACGGTCCGTGAACCCACCTGCCTGCGCAGGACGGCCTCGTTGACGATGGCCGAGAATTTGAGCGGGGCCACGTCCCGGCGCAGCACCTCCTGCCGCGTCACGCGCACCGCGACGAGCTTGTCCACCTCATCCGCGCCAAGACCTTGATGAGCCCGCTGGTGGATGACTCGGACGTATGCCTCGGTCTGGAGCAGTCCGGGCACGAACTCCGACTCGTACGTCTGAAGCACGCTCGCTGTCGCTTCCAGACCGAGGAACGCCTTGAACTGGGGCCCGATGACTGGTCGATACTCCGGCGACTGCCACCAGTCCTGCTTGGTCTTGGTGACTGCCGCATACCCCACGAGCAATGCGCGCTTCTCCCGGTCGGCGCCGTAGATCTCGCACAGAGCCATCACGTCACTCGTCTCGACGGAGGCGTTCTCTCCTGACTCCAGCCGGGTGAGTTTGGACGGACTCCAGATGAGTTGCTTGACCACCTGAGTGGATTTCAAGCCGGTGGTGAGGCGTAACTGACGGAGTTCGCTGCCCAGTTGAAGGCGGCAGAGAGCTGGCGTTGCCGACTCTATGTCCAGCGTCATGCGACGTCCTTTCACTGCACGTAACCCAGTGTGACGGAGAAAGTCCCGACTCGGCAAGAAACGTTCTGCGCCACAGCAGAAGGGGCGGATTCCCGCGCAAACTCGCATGCCGGTCGTGGAAGTTCACGCGAAAACTTGTCAGCAGAATTCTGCTGTATCGGTTCCAACCGTAGCCGTTTCGATGCAACTCTTACTGTCAGTTGCCAGATGAGCGCACCAGGCGACCGATCGGCCTGAGAACGCCACGCGTGTGCGCCCCGAGCCCCACACCCCCACAGGGTCAGGAGTCCTCCATGACAGACCCCACGCCGATTCGGCCGTCGGAACCGACCAAAACGGCCGACGTCCCCCACGTCGCCGACCTCCCCTTGGACATCGAAACTGCGGGTCAAGCCGCTGATGACGCCCTCCGAATCCGACTCGGCACCGTCACACGTCGGGAGATCGATGCGTGGACGGCCGAACTACGAGGACGCGTCAGCCTCTTCGCCGAAGAGGTCATTAACCTCGTACAGACCCCAGCAACACGCGCCGCTCAATGGGAGGTTGACCAACTCCTCGCCTCCGCACCGGGGGACGACACCCTCGTTTTCAACGCCTACCAGCACCTGCGCGACCTCGCCCGGATGCTGCGCTGGCTGGTCACGGAGCACCACAAACGGACGGAGACAGCCGATAGCGACGAACAGGGCAGGGCCCGTCCGTCCCTCGTCGGCTCCGCAGCGGAACCCAAGGCGATGCCCACCGATGACGGGATGGGGACGTGACCGAACTCCCCCGACAGCTCGCGTACATCATCTGCCTCACCGTCCTCGACGGCTCGCTGGTCGCGGCGGTGTCGCGGTGACACATCAACCAGTGCCCGAAGTTCACGACCTGGTAGGCGCACTAACCACCGCCCCCGGACATGAGCCCGGCAAGGGCCGCCGGCCGGCACCGGCCGAGAGGAAGGGCCGCAGGCACATGGAAGAGCCCCGCACGGACGCGCGGCAGTGGGAATACACAACGTTCGCTCCCCCAGGAGAAACGTGCCCTGCGTGCCTGAAACCGATCGCGACGCTTGAGCGTTGCCACCGCGGTGAAATCGAGCGGGCGTCCAGAGGCCCAACCACGATTTACCGGCACATCGACTGTGAGAGCCCGTAGGGGTTCAAGAGGCGGACGAGGCGATGACTGCCATGAACTTTCCTCGCCTCAACGCTTGGTGGATCGAAACCGCCCGGGTCCGTACGCGCCTTGCTCACCTGGCAGCTCTCCGGCCCACCGAGCGGAACTCCTGCTCGTAAGCGTGTGCCCCAGCGATGGAGTTTCAGGCATAGCGGTCAAAAAGAGCCTGGATGTATCCCTCCAGCCTCTGGGTCAGCACACCGGCTGTCAGATCGACGCGGCCCAGATCGCGCCAGGGGACAGCGACCTTCTCCGCATCCGGGGCGAATCCCAACGCGTCCAGCAGTCGCCAATGGAGATGGGCGGCGCGAACGTCGGCCAAGGTCCCTCCCGCGGCGACGTAGCGGTCGGCGAACCGCATGCCTGCGGGAACACCGTGCAGGAGGGCGAGGGCCGTCGAGCAGTGGGCCACGTCCAGGTCGGCGGGCCCCCAGGAGGTCTCCACCCAGTCGACGACACCGCTGATCCGAAGAGCATCTCCGGTGCCTTCGTAGAGGACGTTTCCGGGATGGAAGTCCCGGTGCAGGAAGCAGCCTTGGTAGTCCGGAGGCTTGCGGCGAATCACATCAACAGCCCGATCCCAGAGTGCGCGCCGCTCGGTGTCTTCGGGCGGAGTCACGCGCTCGGGAGAAGCCCACGCCTGATACGTACGAGGCCGTTGTTCTGCGGTCACCGGCAGCTGATGGATGTACACCAGCTGCCGGGCCAGCAGTTCGGCACGGTCGTCAGCCCCCTGATCGCTCAGGCACACGGCCCCTGGCAGCAGGGACATCAGCAAGGACGGGTGGTCGCAGTACTGGGCCGTCGCGTCCACTGCCGCCAACGTGGGCGCGGGCACATCCGTGTCACCGAGCATGCGCAGGATGGTCGCCTCACGTTTCAGCAGGCCGTCCGCATGCCGAACGAAGAACGGCTTGACGAAGGACCGCAGGACGAGCGAGCGCCGGCCGCCCGGACCGCAGATGTCCAGCCGAAGCATCTCCGACGTCCAGCCGCCACGCAGCCGCACAACCTTGTCGACGTGCTCCGCCTCGGACAGCCGCTTCTCCACCCAGGAGCGCGTGGCTCCCCAGCCCTGACCTTCATGATCCGCGCCGATGCCGTCACCCACCCCGCTTGTAACCATGGAGGCAGGCTATTGCCGGCGAACGCATCCCGTGGACCGCATTCGCCAACGGTGTGTGGAGGCGCCGCTGTCACAGGGCCGGTGAATCACTCCTGCCCCGCCGACGCCCTCGGCCGGGGCGTACGGCACGATGGGGCGCCGTCGAACGCGTACCCCGTAAATACCGCCCCCACCAGGAGGAACCCGTGCCCGCCGAGCCCAAGCCCGAGATTCTCGCCGCCTTCCAGGCCGCCAAGGGCTTCATGCCGGTGGTCGAAGGGCTCGCGCTGTACCGGGCCGCGGTCGAGGCCGCCTCGCTGGGGCTGCCGCTCCTTGAGGTCGGGACGTACTGCGGGCGCTCCACCCTCCTGCTCGCCGAGGTCGCCCGGACGGCCGGGGTGACGGCTCTGACCGTCGACCACCACCGCGGCAGCGAGGAGCAGCAGCCCGGCTGGGAGTACCACGACCCGACCGTGGTGGATCCGGAGGTCGGCCGGATGGACACGCTGCCGACGTTCCGCAGGACCCTGCACGCGGCGGGTCTCGAAGACCACGTCGTGGCACTGGTCGGACGGTCTCCGCAGGTCGCGGCCGTGTGGGGCGGGAAGCTCGGCTTCGTCTTCATCGACGGCGGACACACCGACGAGCACGCGAACGGTGACTACGAGGGGTGGGCGCCGCATGTGGCCGAGGGCGGCCTGCTGGTGATCCACGATGTGTTCCCGGACCCCGCGCACGGCGGCCAGGCCCCGTACCGCGTCTACCTGCGGGCACTGGCCTCGGGCGCGTTCACCGAGGTCTCGGTGACGGATTCGCTCAGAGTGCTGCGGCGCACGGGGACGGGGATCTGAGCGGGCGCCGGGTGCGGAGGAAGCCGGTCCGCGGCGGGTACGGGCGTTCGGGCCGGGTGGTCCGAGCGCCCCGATAGCATCGCGGGGTGCCGTACGACGAGAGCGTTCCCCCCACCCCGCGCCGCCGGCTCCTGCTCGCCACCGCCGCGCTCGCAGCCGTGTGTCTGAGTGCCGCGGGCTGCGGCGCGGACGACGGCGGCGGGCCGCTGGCTGTGCCCCGGCAGGGCGGCGACGCCACCTCCGCCGCGCCGCCCCCGGCCTCGCCGTCGACGAGCGCCGCGGCACCGGAGAAGACGTCCGCGTCCCCCACCGCGCCCGCGAGGCCCACGGAGTCCGCGAGCGGCCGGGGCTCGGGGCCTCTGTCCGGGAAGACCGTCGTCATCGATCCCGGCCACAACCCGAACAACCGTCTGCACACCCGCGAGATCAACCGCCAGGTGGACATCGGCACCGCGCACAAGGAGTGCGACACCACCGGCACCTCGACCAACTCCGGTTACGCGGAAGCCCGGTTCACCCTGGACGTGTCGCACCGGCTGCGAGAACTCCTGAAGGCGCAGGGCGCGAAGGTCGTGCTGACGTACGACAACGACCGCGCGTACGGGCCGTGCGTGGACGAGCGGGCCCGGATCGGCAACGAGGCCAAGGCCGATGCGGTGGTCTCGGTGCACGCGGACGGTTCCGCCGTCGGCAACCGCGGCTTCCATGTGATCCTGCCCGCGCTGGTGAAGGGAGGAGCGGCGGACACCTCGAAGATCGTCGAACCGTCGCGCGATCTCGGCACCCGGATCGCCGGTCTCTTCGTCCGCAATACCGGAAGTGCTCCTTCCAATTATGTAGGCGGCAACTCCGGATTGGACATCCGCAAGGATCTGGGCGGACTGAATTTGTCGACCGTGCCCAAAGTGTTCATCGAATGCGGCAATATGCGTGATCCGAAGGACGCTGCCCTGCTCACCAGCGCCAACTGGCGCCAGAAGGCGGCACAGGGCATTGCCGACGGCATCAGCAGCTACCTCAAGGGGTAGCAAGAGGTGGTTCTGAGGCGAAATTGGGGGGAAGTACGTCCAGAACCCGGGCGGGGACACGCGTAGTCCGGGCAGACGATAGATTCATCCTTACGATGGGGAGCCGCCCCCGAGCTTCACGCCGTGCCCGCCCTACCGGTGGCAGCGACGACCGCCCCGACGAAACGATCGACGAAGGACTTTCACGTGAATATCCGCTCCCTCACTCGAGGCGACGGCGTGGTGATCGGAGCAGCGGTGGTGCTGTTCATCGCCTCTTTCCTCGACCTCTCCGGCTTCGACTGCCCTGCGGGTCTCAACTGCTCCAGCTACAACGCCCCGAACGCCTGGGACGCGCTCGGGATCCTCATGAGCGTGTTCCTGGCCGGCATCATCGGCGCGGCGCTGGTCGTTGTGGGCCGCGCCATGCCGAGCCGCAAGGTCCTGGGCCTCGACCTCGGCCAGTTCGGGGCCGCCTTCTGCGTCTTCGCCCTGTGGACGGCCTTCTGGACGACCATCGACGCCAGCGACGCGGGCGCCGGAATGATCCTCGGCATGCTCGCCACCATCGTGCTCGCGGGTGGCGCGGTCGCCACTCCGCTGGTTCCCGCGCTCAAGGCCCCGCTGGCGGGCGCCCCGCGTCCGCAGGCCGTGCAGTCGCCGTACGGCGGCCAGCAGCAGCCGGGCCAGGGTTACGGCTACCCCGGCGCCCAGCAGCAGCCGTACGGCGCACAGCCGGGTCAGCCGCAGCCGTACGGTGCGCAGCCCCAGCCCGGTCAGCCCCAGCCCGGTCAGCCGCAGCCCGGTCAGCCGGATCCGCAGACGGCCCAGGCGGCGGCCGGTGCGCCGTCCGGTGACTTCACACCGTTCTGGTTCGCGGTGCCGGTGGCCCGCCCGCTGTACGGGGAGGACGGTTCGCCGTCGCCGATCGCCGAGCTGGCGCCCGGCACCTGGTACCTCGCGGTGGAGCAGCGCGGTCAGGGCCTCATCGCCCAGACGCAGGACGGCCGTCGCGGTGTGCTCCAGGACACCACGGGCATCCAGCGCGGCTGAGCCCACGCTTCCGCAGCACGAACAGCGGCCCCCCGCCCCTTCCGGGCGGGGGGCCGCTGCCGTACTCTCCGTCCGTGCGCCAATGATCTGACGTTTCGTCAGAATGCTGGGGAGGCAACGGAATGCGGCTCGGACTCGCACTCGGTTACTGGGGCCGCGGCCCGAACCCCGCCCATCTGGAGCTGGCCCGGGAGGCGGAGCGTCTCGGGTACGCATCGGTGTGGACGGCGGAGGCCTGGGGCTCCGACGCGTTCACCCCGCTGACCTGGATCGCCGCGCACACCTCTCGTATCCGGCTGGGCACCGGCATCGCGCAGATGGCGGCGCGCACCCCGACGGCGACCGCCATGCACGCCCTGACCCTGGACCATCTCTCCGGCGGCCGGATGATGCTCGGCCTGGGGCTGTCGGGCCCGCAGGTGGTGGAGGGCTGGTACGGGCGGCCGTTCCCGGGCAGTCCGCTGACCGCGACCCGCGAGTACGTCGACGTCATCCGTCAGGTGCTCCGCCGCGAGTCCCCCGTCGAGCTGGACGGGCGCTTCCACTCCCACCCGTACCGCGGTCCGGACGCCACCGGCCTGGGCAAACCGCTGAAGCCGATCACCCATCCGCTGCGCTCCCGGCTGCCCGTGCTGCTCGGGGCGGAGGGGCCGAAGAACATCGCGCAGACGACGAGGATCGCCGACGGCTGGCTGCCGCTGTACTGGTCACCCCTGCGCACGGATGTGTACGAGGCGTCGCTCACGGACCTGCCGGACGGTTTCATGATCGCGCCGATGGCCCGTGCGCGGATCTGTGACGATGTCGCCGAGGGGCTGCTGCCGGTGAAGGCGATGCTCGGCTTCTACATCGGGGGAATGGGGCACGCGGCCCGTAACTTCCATGCCGATCTGATGGCGCGGATGGGGTTCGAGGAGGAGGCGCGGCGGATCCAGCGGCTGTTCCTCGAAGGGCGCAAGGAGGAGGCGGTGATGGCCGTTCCGGACGCGTTCGCCGATGAGATCTCGCTCGTCGGCCCGCGGCAACGGGTCGCGGAACGGCTGGAGTTGTGGCGCAAGGGACCGGTGACCGACCTGCTGGTGACAGCACCGGACCCGCACACCCTGCGGGTGCTCGCGGAGCTCAACCAGTGCCGGTAGGGGCGCTACTGGCCGTCCCGCATCCACGGCCCGGCGCGACCGCAGCAGGATCCGCCGGACAGCACACCTGGTGTCGCGGCCGGTCCGGGTCCGTCGGCCAGGCGCCGGTGCCGACCGGTGCGGGCCGTACGCGCCGTCGTGACGCGGTGCGTTCCCAGGGCTGGAGGTCGGGGTACGTCAGGAGTTCCAGGGTGCTGCCCCACGGGGTACGCAAGTACGCGAACCGGTTGCGCTCCCCCGCTTCGGGGCCCGGCAGCGGCTGTGCCTCGGCGAGCAGGGAGGCCCCGGCGGCCACACAGTCCCGCACCGCTGCGTCCAGGTCGTCGGCGTAGAGCGCCAGGTGCTGCCAGCCGAAGTCGCAGGGCAGCACCGGGGGTTCGCGGCGCGGGCCCTCGAACTCGAACAGCTCGATGCCCGGACCGTCGCAGGGAAGGGCCAGCATCCTGATCGCCAACTGCTGGGTGCCCGCCGGGACGCCGAGGCGTCGTTCGACGTCCGGTCCGCCGTGCGGGCCTTCCTGGCGTCGCAGGGCGTCGTACAGCACCTCCGCACCGAACGCCCGGACGAGGAAGAGAGTGGCGGTCTCCAGGTCGGGGACCGTGACCCCGATGTGGTCGATGCCTCGCACGCTTGTGGCCGTCATGGGTTCACCGCTCCTGTCCCGGGGCCGCACAGACCGCCCCGTCCGCCCCGGAGCGGGCCCGCTCCGGGGTCGTGCCCCCGCGCGACCAGGCCAGCAGGGCGTCGGCCGGCCACGTGGTGATGACGCGTTCCGCCGGGACGCGGCACTCCTCGGCGCGGGCGCAGCCCAGGATCTGCCAGTCCAGCTGCCCTGGCGCGTGCGCGTCGGTGTCGATGGAGAACAGGGCGCCCGCGTCGACGGCGCGCCGCAGCAGCCGGCGGGGCGGGTCGAGCCGTTCGGGCCGGCTGTTGATCTCCACCGCCGTGCCCGCCCGCGCGCACGCGGCGAAGACCTCGTCCGCGTCGAACCGGGACTCCGGACGGCCCCGGCCGCTGATCAGCCGCCCGGTGCAGTGCCCGAGGACGTTCGCCCGGGGATGCCGGACAGCCGCGAGCAGGCGCCTCGTCATCGGGGCCGCGTCCATGCGGAGGCTGGAGTGCACGGAGACCACGACGACGTCCAGCCGTTCCAGCAGCTCCTCCTCCTGGTCGAGGGAGCCGTCGGGCAGGATGTCGCACTCGATGCCGGTGAGCAGCCGGAACGGCGCCCACCGCGTGTTCAGCTCGGCGATCACGTCCAGTTGCCGGCGCAGCCGGTCCGGGGAGAGGCCGTTCGCGACGGTGAGCCGGGGCGAGTGGTCGGTGAGAACCGCCCACTCATGGCCCAGCTCCGCCGCTGTGCGGCCCATCTCCTCGATCGGGCTGCCGCCGTCCGACCAGTCGGAGTGCAGGTGGCAGTCGCCGCGCTGGAGGGCGCGCAACTGCGCGCCGCTCTCGGGGAGCGGCACCGCGGCGGCCTCCTCCTCCAGCCGCTCCAGGTAGCCGGGCACCTTCCCGGCCACCGCCTCGCGGATCACCTGTGCGGTCTTCGGCCCGATGCCCCCGACCGACTCCAGCGAGCCCTCCGCCACCCGCTGTGCGGCCTCGCCGTCCGGCATCGCCGCCAGCGCGTCGGCGGCCGTGCGGAAGGCTCGCACGCGGTAGGTGTCGGCCCTGCCGCGTTCCAGGAGAAAGGCGATCCGTTGCAGGGCGCGTACCGGCTCCATCGGCACCTCCACGGGGCACCCGGACCCATCGGCACCTCCATGGGGCCGCCGGGCCCGACGGGCTGTCCCCTCCAGCTTCGCGCAGCACCGCCGGGCCCGCACCGCGGACGGCGACCGCACAGGACGCACGGGGCCGTGCCCACGCGCGGACGGCGGCCGGGGCTCAGCCGAACGCCGCGCGCTCCAGCCAGAAGTCCAGCAGCTCCCGCTCGCCCAGCACCTCGACGCGGTCGCTGCCGGCCGCCAGACGCCGGTTGAAGACGAGCATGACGTCGGTGAGCGGGCCCCGCAGCGCCACGGTCGCCCTCTCGTGGACGCGCCGCCAGGTGAAGCCGTCCTCATCGAACGCGATCAGCCACTCGGCACCCGGCACGTCCGTGGCGTGCAGATGGATCGAGCGCCCGCCGCCGCGCAGTCCGGCGGCCTCCTTGTCGCCCGCGGCCTGGGCGAAGGCGACGATCTCCAGCCACTCCTCGATGGTGTCGGCGGCCAGCTCCGGAGCCACCCGGTAATCGGTCTTCGCGGTGAGCGCGGCGTCGGCCTGGTGGACGATCGTCTCGTGCGCCATGCGGCGCGCCCAGAAGCCCGTGTGCTGTCTCCCCTCCCCCATCCAGGACCAGACCCGCTGGTCCGGACCGGCCGCTCGCAGGGCCTCGGCGGTCTTCGCCGCGCCGTCCGCCAGCCAGGCGTCGAGCACGGCGGGATCGTCGCTCCCGGGCCTGAACTCGGGCACCTGGTCGTCCGCGACCTCCGCGACGGCCCGGGTACGGACGATCTCGCCCACCCAGCGGTGTGCGCCGCCGAGATGGACGGCGAGGTCGCGCAGGGTCCAGTCGGGACAGGTCGGGACGGTCGCGTCGAGGTCGGCACCCTTGATCGCCGCTCTCAACGCGTCGGTGCGGCTGATGATTTCGTCACAGTAGAGGTCGTGCGGGAGTGAGCTCACGCCCCGCACCGTAAGGCGCCGCGCCACCGTCACGCACGTCGTTATCCGCCGAGCTGAGAGGTGGTGGGCACCTTGTCCTTCACCTCGGCGCCCGCGCTCCTGCCGGCGTCCTTGACGCCGGTGATCACGCTCTCGAAGGCCCCGATGTCGCTCTCGCCCGCCTGGCCCTTGCGGAGCTTGGTGCCGAGCCCCTTGAGTGATTCGATACCCGCCGACAGGGGCGCGACCGCCTTCGACAGCAGGGGGTCGCCCTTGGCATTGGCCACCGCGGCCTTCAGCCGGTTGTAGGCGAAGCCGCCCGCGAGCCCGGCCTTGACCAGAGCGAACGTCCGCCCGTCCGCCCCCTTCTTGAACGTGCCCGCACGGTACGGCTTCACGATCCACTGATACGTCGCACCGGCCGCGAGCCCCGCGTTGGTGACGAACCTCGTCTTGGCGAACTTCTGCGCCTCGGCCGAGGACGTGCCGCTCGGGGACGCGGAGCTGCTGGCGCTGTTGCCGTCCTTGCTCCCGCCGCACCCGGTGGCCCCCACCAGCACGGTGCAGGACAGCAGCAGCGAAACGAGCAGCCGGCGCAGCGATACGGAACGGTTCACGGCAGAACTGGGCACGGCGGGCCTCCCTGGCCGGGCAACACCCCGGCAACCTCTACGGAGAGTGACACCTCCGGTCACCCTCCGTAAGGTTCGCCCGGCCCGGGGCGGTGTGCCACTCGGGACCGCCGTCCGGGTTTCACGCGCCGGAAAGCGGCAACCCGGAATCCATGTCTCCTCGCACAGGAACGAGAAGCACCACCGCCGCACGTGTCATAGCCGTCGTGGCCGACGTCATGGCCTTCGTCATCGGCTTGTGGATCCTGATGTACCTGCTGGACGCCAACCGGAACAACGACCTGGTGAACGTCGTCCAGCACACCGCGCGCTGGCTGGCGAGCTGGTCGTACGACCTGTTCACCTTCGACGAGGCGTGGGCGCGGGTGGTCTCCGGATACGGGCTGGCCGCCGTCGTCTACCTCTTCGTGGGCCACGCGGTGGCCGGCCGCCTCCGGAGCTAGCCGACTGCGCACCGGTATCAACGTCGGATGCCTTGCGACCCGCAACGCGAAAACCGGCTTGCCTCCACGAGTGACACCGGCGTCCACGACGCCGGGCTCGTCGTTGCCCGCCGCCTGGTCGGCACCGGGCAACTCGTCACCACCAGGCGTGTGGTGGGGCGACTCGCCGCGTACGCAGATTCCCCGGTGAGTGAGGCTGCGCCGCGCGCCTACTACGCGGCGCGGGAGCTGCCCGTCGGGGGCTGAGGACGCACGTCGGCAGCCCTCAGCGGCAGCAGTCGGGATCCAGCCCGCGCGGCAGGCGTTCGCCGCCGAAGACCGCCGTGGTCGCCTCGTCGCCGCCGAGCGCGGCCACCGCGAGCAGCAGGGAACCGGCGGTCCAGGTGGTGAGTTCCTCGGGCCAGAACGCGCGGTTGCCCTCGAAGACGTATCCCGTCCAGTACAGGCCGCCGTCGGCGCGCAGATGCTGGATGGACTGAAGGATCTCCAGCGCGCGGTCGGACTCGCCCATCACCCAGAGCGCCAGGGCGAGTTCGCAGCTCTCGCCGCCGGTCACCCATGGGTTGGGCAGCACGCAGCGCACCCCGAGGCCGGGGACGACGAAGCGGTCCCAGCCCTCTTCCACCCGGTCCTTGGCGGCCGTTCCGGTCACCGCGCCGCCGAGGATCGGGTAGTACCAGTCCATCGAGTAGCGGCTCTTGTCCAGGAAGCGTTCCGGGTGGTTGCTGATCGCGTGGGCCAGCGCACCGGTCGCCAGCTCCCATTCGGGCTGCGGCTCCTCGCGCCGTTCGGCGAGGGCGAGGGCGCAGCGCAGCGCCTGGTGGATGGAGGAGCAGCCGGTCAGCAGCGCGTCGTCGACGGGGATGCCGTCGGCCTGGCGCTTCCAGCCGATCTGGCCGCCGGGCTGTTGGAGCCGGAGCACGAACTCGACGGCGGCGTAGACGGTCGGCCACATCCGGTCGACGAACGCGTCGTCGCCGGTGGCGAGGTAGTGGTGCCAGACACCGACGGCCACGTACGCGCAGAAGTTGGTCTCCAGACCGCGGTCGGTCGGCTGCTCCGGATCGCCGTCGTGGTACGCGGCGTACCAGGAGCCGTCCGCGTTCTGGTGGCGGGCCAGCCAGTCGTACGCGCGTTCCGCGGCGGCGTGCTCGCCCGCCGCGTCGAGGGCCATCGCGGCCTCGGTGTGGTCCCACGGGTCGAGGTGGTGGCCGCGGAACCAGGGCAGCGCACCGTCCTCGCACTGCGCCGCCAGGAGGGCGGCAACGGTCTCCGCGGCCTGCTCGGCGGTGAGGACTCCGGGCAGTACGAGGTGTTCGGTCTGCTCGGGAGTGGTCACGCCTCGGCCTTGGAGAGGTCCGCGGCAGCGGCCACGGGCAGGTGCGGCTTGGTCGCGTACGCCACGAAGCTCTTGCCGACGACCGGGTTGAGCAGCTGCTCGGCGACCCGGGTGACGGCGGGCTTCTTCATGATGTCCCAGACCAGCAGCTTGTGGTACGCGCGCACCGGGAGCGCCTTGTCGTTGTCGACGCCGAAGGCGCACTTCAGCCACCAGTACGGCGCGTGCAGCGCGTGGGCGTGGTGGGTGCCGTACGGCTTGAGGCCGGCGGCACGGATCTTGCCGAGCAGTTCGTCGGCCTTGTAGATGCGGATGTGGCCGCCCTCGACCTCGTGGTACGCGTCGGACAGCGTCCAGCAGACCTTCTCGGGACCGTAGCGCGGCACGGTGATCGCTATCCGGCCGCCGGGCTTGAGGACCCGGACCATCTCGGCGAGCACGCCCTTGTCGTCGGGGATGTGCTCCATCACCTCGGAGATGATCACGACGTCGAAGGACTCGTCGGGGAACGGCAGATTGAGCGCGTCGCCCTCCATCGCGGTGGCGGTGGCGCCCTCGGGGGCCTCCTTGGCCTCCTTCATCGCCGCGAACCACTTCGCGACCTCGCGGATCTCCTCGCCGTTCTGGTCGAGGGCCACGACCTGGGCGCCACGCCGGTAGCACTCGAAGGCGTGGCGTCCGGCGCCGCAGCCCAGGTCGAGCACACGGTCGCCGGCGGCGAGCGGGAAGCGGGTGAAGTCCACGGTCAGCACGAATGCCTGCTTTCGCGGTCGAGGGGGTCAGGGGGCGGAGAGTGCGGGGCGGACGGCCACGTCACCGCCGGCCGCCGGTGCGGGTGGTGCCCGCGCGGGCGGCGATCGCCTCGCGGTACAGGGCGACGGTGCCGAGGGCGGCCTGCTTCCAGGTGAACCGGGACAGCACCCGGGCACGGCCCGCGGCGCCCAGGGCGGCCCGCAGTTCCGGGTCGCCGAGCAGCCGGGCGAGGGCGTCGGCCAGCGCCCCGGCGTCGGCGGGCGGCACGGCCAGGCAGGTCTCACCGTCCGGGCCCGCGACCTCGGGGATCGCGCCGCCGGTGGTGGCGACGAGGGGCGTGCCGGTGGCCATGGCCTCGGCGGCGGGCAGCGAGAAGCCTTCGTACAGGGAGGGGACGCAGGCGATCTGGGCGCTGCGCACCAGGTCGACGAGTTCGGCGTCGCTTATTCCCTTGACGAACTCGACGGCGTCCTGGAGCCCGTGCCGTTCGATGGCCTGCGCGACCGGTCCGTCCTCGGCCCGGTTGCCGACGACCACGAGGTGCGCCGCCGGGTTCCCGGTACGCAGCTTGGCGAGCGCCTCGACGAGGTGAACGAGGCCCTTCAGCGGGACGTCGGCGCTGGAGGTGGTGACGATCCGGCCGGGGATCTCGGCGACGGACGGGTCCGGCGACCACAGGTCGGTGTCCGCGCCGATGTGGACGACGTGGATACGGTCCTGCCGCACCCCGAGGTGCTCGACGATCTCCTGCTGGGAGGTGCCGGAGACGGTGAGTACCGAGGGCAGTCGGCGCGCGACCCGCTTCTGCATGCGGGTGAAGCCGTACCAGCGGCGCACGGAGAGGCGTCGGCGGCGGGTCTCGGCGGCGTCCAGGTCCAACTGCCGGTCGACCGTGATGGGGTGGTGGATCGTGGTGACGAGCGGGGCGCCGAGGTCCGCCAACAGACCGTATCCGAGGGTCTGGTTGTCGTGAATGACGTCGAACTCGCCACGTCGGGCGGCGAGATGGCGCCGCGCGCGCAGGCTGAACGTGAGCGGCTCGGGGAAGCCGCCGGTCCACATGGCCGCGACCTCGGCGGCGTCGATCCAGTCCCGGTACTCGGCCCGCTTCGGAGTGCGGAACGGGTCGGGCTGACGGTAGAGGTCCAGGCTGGGCAGCTCGGTGAGCGGGACGCCCTCGTCGAGCACCGGGTAGGGCTGGGCGCCGATCACTTCGACGGTGTGCCCGAGGCGGGCGAGTTCACGGCCGAGGTGGCGCACGTAGACGCCCTGGCCGCCGCAGAAGGGGTTGCCCTTGTAGGTGAGGAGTGCGATGCGCAACGGACGGTCGTCGACGGTGCCCGACTCGTCCCTGCCCGTGCGGGGGCCTGTCTCTGTGGCCTCAGCGGTCACACTCGGCCCCCTTCTCACTGCGTGTTCGCCGGAGCGTAACCGCTCACGCTAATCTAGAACAAGTTTCAGACTGGATCATTCAATGAGCTACGAATCTACCGGCAGGTAGCGTCGGCGCAACGGCCGGATCAGGTGATTCGCGCCACGACCGGCCGCCCTGGCATGCTATGCGCCGCCGGGAGACCGAACGCCTCCCTCCGGTTGCGGACAGAAGCCATGGATGGGGACACATGACAGCGGAAGCCAAGCCGGCATCGCCGCCCCTGACGGAGCGGCAGGAGGCCCGCCGTCGCCGCATCCTGCACGCCAGCGCCCAGCTCGCCAGCAGGGGTGGCTTCGAGGCGGTGCAGATGCGTGAGGTCGCGGAGGCGGCCGAGGTCGCCCTGGGCACG
Source organism: Streptomyces sp. NPDC058051 (assembly GCF_042885475.1). Taxonomy (NCBI): domain Bacteria; kingdom Bacillati; phylum Actinomycetota; class Actinomycetes; order Kitasatosporales; family Streptomycetaceae; genus Streptomyces; species Streptomyces sp. NPDC058051. The sequence goes on along the minus strand of NZ_JBHVRW010000018.1, from coordinate 135,052 downwards.
CTGTACCGCTATTTCCCGTCCAAGATCCATCTGCTGGTCGCCACCATGCAGGACCAGCTCCAGCACATGCACACGACGCTGCACAAGCGCCCGCCGACCGGGGACGACGCCGCACAGCGGGTCGCCGGCACCCTGATGCGCGCCTTCCGCGCCCTCCAGCGCGAACCCCATCTGGCGGATGCGATGGTGCGGGCGCTGACCTTCGCGGACCGCAGCGTCAGCCCGGAGGTGGACACCGTCTCGCGGATCACGACGGCGATCATCCTGGACGCGATGGGCCTGGAACATCCGACGCCGGAGCAGCTGTCCGCGGTCCGGGTCATTGAGCACACCTGGCACTCGGCGCTGATCACCTGGCTGTCGGGGCGGGCATCGATCGCCCAGGTGAAGATTGACATCGAGACGGTGTGCCGGCTGATCGACGTGACGGCACCGCCCCGGGACGAGTGACGGCACCACCCCGGGAAGCCGCCCCGCATATCTGCCCGGTCCGCCCGGTCCGCGCGGGACGACCGGTCCGCTGCCCCGCGCGCGTCCGTCCCGTGCGCGTCCGTCCCGCAGGTGGATCGATCCGGGTGGTCGGTGGTCCTTCGTCACACACCCCTCCGGCAGGAACGGCCACAGAGCTCTCCTTATCATGATCATGACCATCATCGACGGAGAGGAAGACATGGCTGACCAGTCAGGCAGTACAGGCGGCGCGACGGGGGCGCAGGCCCCGGGCGCGAGCCCGGAAGGCGCGCCGGTCCACGGCACCCCGCCGCCGGCCGGCCACGGCTACCCCGGTGGCGCCCCGATGCCGGGCGGCTACGGGTACCCGGGTGGCGCCCCGCTGCCCAGCGGCAAAGCGACGGCCTCGATGGTGATCGGCATCCTCGGGCTGGTACTCGTCCCGATCATCCTGCCGATCATCGCGCTGTGCCTGGGCGTCTCGGCCCGGCGCATGGCCGCCCGGGGCGAGGGAGGCGGTCACGGCCAGGCGACCGCCGGAATGGTGCTGGGCATCGTGGGCGTCGCGTTCGCCGCCCTCGGCATGATCGCGGCCACGGTCCAGGCGATCGGCGGCGCCTGACGGCCCCTCACGCGCGGCTCCGGTGCCCGGTGCCGCGCCGGACGCCCGGCGGCCGTACCACCGGCCCCCGGCGCGCCCCGGCCACCCCTCATGTGCGGCCCCCACATGCGCACCCCGCCAGGTGGGGTGTCCCGCGCCATGTCGACGGCGGCACGGTGTCCCTACGGTTCGGCGACATCACCTGCACACGCCGAGGAGCCGGTCATCATGCGTCGCAGAGCCACGGGCACCGTCCGTCATCACAGATCCCTCTCCGCCGTCGTCACACTGGCCTCGGCCGGTCTCCTCCTGGCCGGGTGCACCGCCGCCGGGAAGGCGGGCGAGGCCGATTCCGCGTCCGGGAAGGACGCCAAGGACCAGACCGTCAAGGTGGGCCTGGTCTACTCCCGTACGGGGCTGCTCGCGGACTACGGGAAGCAGTACCGCGACGGGTTCATGGCCGGCCTGGACTACGCGACGAAGGGCACCGGCAAGGCCGGCGGGCACCGCATCCAGGTCACCGAGCAGGACGACGCGGGCGACCCGGGCAAGGCGGTCTCCGCGGCCAAGAACCTGATCGGCAAGGGCTACCGGGTGCTGGCCGGCACCACCGATTCCGGCGTGGCCCTCCAGATGGCACCGCTCGCCGCCCAGAACAAGGTGCTGTACATCAGCGGCCCGGCCGCCACCGATGCCGTGACCGGCCTCAACGACTACACGTTCCGCTCGGGCCGGCAGTCCTACCAGGACATCCTCACCGCCGGGGCGATGCTCGGCGAGGCCAAGGGCAAGAAGGTCACGGTGCTGGCCCAGGACTCCACCTTCGGCCAGGCCAACGTCGCCGCCGTGAAGGCCGTCCTCGGCGCCGAGGGCGCGAAGGTGGGCTCCGTGCTGGCTCCGCCCAGTGCCACGGACCTGACGCCGTTCGCCCGGCAGGTGAAGGCGGGCGGGCCCGATCTGGTCTTCGTCGCCTGGGCCGGCTCCACCGCACCGGCGCTGTGGACCGCGCTGGACCAGCAGGGCGTGCTGGGCGCGAGCAAGGTCGTCACGGGCCTCGCCGGAACGGCCTCGTACCCGATCTTCGGGAACGCCGGGGCCAAGGTGTCGTTCCTGGCGCACTACTTCCCCGGCGCGGGCGGCGGCAACGCCGTGGAGAAGGCCATGCTCGACTCGGTCACCGGGGCCGGCGGCACCCCGGACCTGTTCACCCCCGACGGCTTCACCGCGGCGCAGATGGTCGTGCGCGCCGTCGAGGAGGGCGGAGCCACCGACTCCGCAGCCATGGTCAAGGCCCTGGAGGGCTGGAGCTTCGACGGGGTGAAGGGCAAGGAGCAGATCCGTGCGGAGGACCACGCGCTGGTGCAGCCGATGTTCGTCGCGAAGCTCGTGGGGAAGGGGGCCGCTGCCCGGCCGGAGCTGGTGGACACCGAACCGATGGACAAGGTGGCGCCGCCCGTGAAGCCCTCGGCGGGCTGACCGGTGACCGTATCGGACAGCGCCGCACGGCACCGGGACGGGGAGCGGACCACCGCGCCGGTGCTCCGGCTGGACGGGCTCGGCTGGGGCGTCGGCGGGGCGACGATCGTCGAGGACGTCACGCTGAGCGTCCACGAGGGCGAGTTCCTCGCCTTCATCGGCCCCAACGGGGCCGGCAAGACTTCGCTGTTCAACCTGATCAGCGGGCTGACCACGGCCACGTCGGGCACGATCGCGCTGGACGGGGCGGACATGACGGACCGCCCCGCGCACGCGCGGGCGCGGCGCGGTATCGGCCGCACGTTCCAGACATCCAGCCTCTGGCCGGGGATGAGCGTGGCCGATCATGTCCGGCTGGCCGCCCAGGCGGCCCGGGGCGGCTCGTACCGGCTGTGGCGGCGCGCCGCCCCGTACACCGCCGAGGTGGCCGGCGTCCTGGAGCGCACCGGCCTCGGCCACCGGGCGCGGGCCATGGCGTCCGAGCTGTCGCACGGCGAGAAGCGGAAGCTGGAGCTGGCGGTGCTGCTGGTGGGCGAGCCGCGACTGATGCTGCTGGACGAACCGATGGCCGGGGTGAGCGCGGAGGAGGTCCCCGCTCTGACCGAGCTGATCCGCACGCTGCACCGGGACGAGGGCCGCACCGTCCTGATGGTCGAGCACCACATGGACGTCCTGCTGGGACTGGCCGACCGGCTCGCCGTGATGCACCACGGCCGGCTGCTGGCACTGGACACCCCCGAGGCCGTGACCGCCGATCCGACCGTTCAGCAGGCCTACCTCGGGGAGGGGCTGTGACACACGAACCCCTGCTCGTCGTCCGGGACCTGCGGGTCCTGATCGGCGGCCGGCACATTCTGCACGGCGTCGACCTCGACGTCGCCCGGCACGGAGTGACCGCGCTCCTCGGCCGCAACGGTGCCGGGAAGACCACGACCGTACGCGGCGTCCTCGGGCTCGTCCCACGCACCGGCAGTGTGCGGCTGGACGGAGAGGAGACCGTGTCGATGGCCACCCACACCGTCGTGCGGCTGGGCATCGGTTACGCCCCCGAGGACCGGGGCGTCTTCGCCGGGCTGACCGTGGCGGAGAACCTGCGCCTGGCCGAACGGCGCGGTGCGGGCGAGCCCGCCTACTCGCTCGTCCATGAGCTTTTCCCCGAACTGAAGCACCGGGAAAGGCAGTTGGCCGGGACGCTGTCGGGCGGGCAGCAGCAGATGGTGGCCATCGGCCGCACTCTTCTCAACGGCAACCGGCTGATCATCGCCGACGAACCCACCAAGGGCCTGGCGCCGAAGGTGGTCACCGAGGTCGCCCAGGTGCTGGAACGGGCCGCCGAGGCGGTGCCGGTGCTGCTCGTGGAGCAGAACCTCGCCGTCGTGCGCCGCCTGGCCGAACACTGCGCGGTGCTCGCCGACGGCCGTACGGCTCACCAGGGACCGGCCGCCGAACTGCTGGGCGACGCGGAGGCGGCCCGGCGCCTGCTGGGTGTGGGACACGGCCCGGGGGCCACGGCGACGGCGACCGGCACTTCCCCGTCCGCCGGTTCCACGTCAACGCCCTCTTCGTCCGCCGATTCCCCATCGGCACCCTCCTCGTCCGCCGACTCCCCCTCAGCGCCTACCTCGACCGGACCTACCTCGGCCGTGTCTTCCTCGAACGGGCCCACTCCCACCGTGCCTTCCTCAACCGTGGAGGCGGATTCCTGATGTCCACCGTCGTGCTGCTCACCATGACCGGACTCGGTCTGGGGGCGCTCTACTTCCTGATCGCATCGGGGCTCTCACTGATCTTCGGCCTGATGGACGTGCTCAACTTCGCCCACGGCGCCCTGCTCTCCATCGGCGCGTACGGCACCTGGTGGGCGGCGTCCGGCCATCTGCCCGGCGCCGGTCCGGGCGGAGCGGGCTTCGTCCTCGCGGTCCTGTTCGGTACGGCGGTGGGCACCGCGGCCGCCGTGCTGCTGGAACTCGCCGTCGTCCGCCCGCTCTACACCCGGCCGCGCGAGCAGGTCCTCGCGACGGTCGGGGTGGGGCTCGCCGTCCCGGCCCTGCTGTCGGGGATCTGGGGTGCGGACGCCCGGACCTTCCCCGGGCCGAAGGCGCTGTCCGGAACCTTCGGGCTGCTCGGTGCCGAAGTTCCGGTCAACCGGCTGGTCCTGGTCGCGGCGGCGGTCGTCGTGCTCGTGGCGCTGCGGCTCTTCCTCGGCCGCACCCGGCACGGCCTGGTGGTGCGGGCCGGGGTCGAGGACCGGGCGATGGTCACCGCCCTGGGGATCGACGTCCGCAAGGCGTTCACGCTCGTCTTCGCGATCGGCGGCTGCGCCGCCGCGCTCGGCGGGGCACTCGGCGGCCTGTACTTCGGCTCGGTCGACCCCCGTCAGGGCACCTCGCTGCTGATCTTCGCGTTCGTCGTGGTGGTCACCGGCGGCATGGGTTCGGTGACCGGTGCCGCCGTGGCGTCCGTCGTCATCGGCCTGGTCCAGCAGTTCGCCAACTACTACACCGCAGCGGGCCTCGGCGACCTGGCCGTCGTCGTCCTGCTCGCCGCGCTGCTGCTCGTACGGCCGCGCGGGCTGACCGGGAGGCTCGCGTGAGCACCGCCACCGAGACACACGACCGCACCGGCGAGCAGCACACGGCCGAACCGGCCCGCGGGAACACGGCCCGGCTGCTGCGCCGCTGGTGGCCCGCCGCCGCACTGGTGGTCCTCTTCATCGCGCCGTACAGCGCGCTGCCGCTGCCCGGCCTCCTGGACGGCCCCCTCGGCAGCCCCGGAAGTCTTCAACTCCTCGCCACCTGCCTGCTGTTCGGAGCACTGGCGACCGGTTACGACCTGCTGCTCGGCCGCACGGGGCTGCTCTCCTTCGGGCATGCGCTCTACTTCGCCGCGGGCAGCTACGCCACCAACGTGTTCCTGCTGGAGGCCGGTCTCCCGTTCGCCGTGTCCGCGCTGCTCGGCCTCTGCTCCGGCATCGCGCTGGCGCTGGTCCTGGGCTCGGTGAGCCTGCGGGTCACCGGCATCGGCTTCTCCATGGTGACGCTGGCCTTCGCCCAGGCGGGCTCGATCCTGGTCTCCCGCAACCCCGGCGGACTCACCGGCGGCGAGGAGGGCAGGGCCGCACCAGCCGACCTGCTGCCGTCCGGGCTCGTGGGCATCGAGAACACCGCGAACCTCTACTGGGTGGCGCTCGGCTATCTGGTCCTCACCCTCGCCGTCGTCCACTGGGCGGTCCGGTCCCCCACCGGACGGGTCTGGGAGGGCATCAAGGAGAACGAACGCCGGGTGGAGGTACTGGGCTTGAAGCCGTACGGCTTCAAGCTGACAGCCTTCGTCCTGGCGGGCGCGCTGGCCGCGCTCGGCGGCCTCGTGCACCTGCTGCTCACCGGCGGTTCCACCCCGCAGACGACGACCTCCGACTTCACGCTCTCCCTGCTGGTGATGGTGGTCCTGGGCGGATCGGGCACCCGCTGGGGTCCGATGGCCGGCGGCATCCTCTACACCTGGGCCGATCACCGGCTCGGAGATCTGGCCGGGTCGGGCGCGGTCGCCGATCTGCCGGCGGTGCTGCGGGTGCCGCTCTCCCAGCCGCTGTTCCTGCTCGGTGTGCTGTTCGTGGCCGTGGTACACCTGCTGCCGGGCGGCCTGGCCCGGCTGCCGTCCCGGCTGGCCGCGGCGCGCCGCGGGCCGGCCGCCACCGCGACGCCCCCGACCGACAAGGCCCGGAAGGAGAACGGACGCCCGTGATTCCGTACGAAGAGGTGCAGGTCCCCGTGCCCGGCGGCGCGTTGGCGGTCCTGAGGTGGCCGGCCCGCGAGCCGGACGCACCGGTCGTCGTCGCGCTGCACGGCATCACGGCCAACGCGCTGTCCTGGGGCACGGTGGCGCGGCTGCTGGACGGCCGCATCACCCTGATCGCCCCGGATCTGCGGGGCAGGGCCGGGAGTTCGGCCCTGCCGGGGCCGTACGGCATCGCCGTCCACGCCGACGACGTCGCCGCCCTGACCGAGGCCCTGGGTCTGGGCCGGGTGGTGCTGGCCGGGCATTCGATGGGCGCGTTCGTGACGGCGCTGGCCGCCGTGCGGCACCCGAAGCGGTTCGGGCCGCTGCTGCTGGTCGACGGCGGCATCGGCTTCCCCGCCCCCACGCACCTCTCCCCGGACGAGCTGATGACCGCCGTGATCGGTCCGGCCATGGACCGGCTGTCGATGACCTTTCCCGACCGGGCCGCCTACCGCGACTTCTGGCGGGCGCACCCGGCGTTCGCCGGCGCGTGGTCGGACGAGGTGGACGCGTACATCCAGCGCGATCTGACCGGGGAGGAGCCCGCCCTGCGCTCCACCTGCCGGATCGAGGCGGTCCGCACCGACGGCACCGGCCTCTTCGACGAGGAGGTGCTGACCGCGGTACGGAAGCTGCCGGCCCCGGCGACGCTGCTGTGGGCGCAGCGGGGCCTGATGAACGAGGAGCAGGGCCTCTACGACGAGTCCCGCCTGACCGCCGCCGATCTCGCGGGCACGGAGGTGACGCCCGTGGCGGTACGGGACGTCAACCACTACACGCTGCTGACCGGTGACGCGGGCGGTGCGGAGGTCGCGCGCCGTCTGCTGGCCCTGTCCGGCGTCCACGGACCGTCCGACGCCCACAGCCCGTCCGGTGCCCCCGGACCGTCCGGCTCCTGAGGGCGCGCGCGACGGACGCGACACGCCCCACGGGCGGGCCGCGCGCGCACGACGGACGCGACGGCGCCCCACGGGCGGCCGGGGGTGCCCTTACCGCTCCCGTCCGCCCGTCAGCAGATGCAGGCGCAGGGCCAGTTGGAGTTCCAGCGCCCGGCCGGGATCGTTCCAGTCGCGGCCCAGCAGCGCCTGCACCCGGTCCAGCCGCTGCACCACCGTGTTGACGTGCACGTGGAGTTCGTCCTTGGCGCGGATGAGGCTGCCCCCGGCGCCGAAGTAGGCGCTGAGCGTACGCACGAGATGTGTGCCGCGCCGCGCGTCGTACTCCAGCAGCGGTCCCAGCGTCGCGTCGACGAAACCTTCGACATCCTGGCCGTTGCCCAGGACCACTCCGAGGAAGCCGAGTTCGTCGACGCACGCACCCTCGCCCGTGCGGCCGAGGACCCGCATGGCGCGCAGGCAGCGAGCGGCCTCCCCGTATGCGGAGGCCAGTTCGCGGGCGCCGCGGGCCGGTCCGGTGGCGGCGACGGTGACGGGGGCCTGGGTGAGCTGACCGAGCTGGGCCGCCGCCGCGCGCGCCGCGTCGCCGGCGTCTGCGGCGGGGCCGTCGGTACCGATCAACAGCACGACGTTTCCCGCGTGTTCGGCGCTCACTCCATGGATGTCCCCGCCGAACAGATAGCGCATCGCCGCGGGGGCCAGCCGCTCGCGCGCACCGCCCTCGGCGACCAGCAGCAGATGCGGGCGGTCGAGGTCGAAGCCGAGCCGGCGCCCGCGTTCGGCGAGTCCGGCCGGGTCGCGGTCCGCCTCGGTCAGCAGATCGGTGATCAGCTCCCCCCGGATCCGGTTCTCGGTCTCGGCGACCGTGCGCCGCAGCAGCAGAAGGAGTCCGGTGACCACCGAGGCGCGCTCGAACAGCCGCCGGTCGGAGTCGTCGAGCGGTGCGCGCCGGTGCAGGACCAGACCGGCCAGCAGTTCCTGTCCGGCGAGGACCGCGCAGATCCACCGGCCGTCGCGGTGCACGGCACGGGCACCCGAACGGGACTCCTCGGCGGTCTCGGCCAGCCAGCCGGCGTCCATGCTGTCGGCGGCGAAGTCCGCGCCGTCGGGCCGGACGGCCGCCAGGGGGCGTCCGCCGGGGTCGTGAATGGTGAGCGGGGAGTCCAGCAGCCCCGCGACCGCCGCGGCGACGTCTTTGACGTCCCGGCCGCGAAGCACCAGGTCGGTCAGCCGGTCGTGGGACTCCTCGGCCCGCCCCATGGCCGCCGAGTGGGCCCGTACGGCCGCGTTGGCCTCGGCCAACTCGGCGTTTGCCTCCGCCAGTTCGTCCAGCGCGGACCGGGTGTCGTCGAGCGCGCGGGCGGTGTCGATGGCGATCGCGGCGTGCGCGGCGAGCGAGCAGAGCAGCGCGACCTCGTCGGGGCTGAAGACGCGGGCCGCGCGGTCGGCCGCGAAGAGTACGCCGATGACCTTGCCCGTGCCGCCGCGGCTGGAGCCGAGGAGCAGGGGCACGCCCAGGATGGCGACGAGCCCCTCGTCCAGCACCCCCGCGTTGATGTTGCGTGTGTGGTGGAAGCGGTCGTCGGTGCGGTAGTCGGGGGTCGCGTACGGGCTCGCGGTCTGCGCCACCAGACCGCCGAGCCCGTGGCCGAGCTCCAGCCGCAGCCGCTGGAAGAGCAGGGACACCGACCCGTCGGTGACCCGCATGTAGGTGTCCCCCGCCTCCTCGTCGGGGAGCGTGAGATAGGCCGTGTCCGTGCCGAGCAGCATCCTGGCCCGGCGCACGATCGCCTTCAGGACCTCGTCCAGATCGCGGGAGGCGGCCAGGTCGCCCGCGGTGTCGAAGAGCGCGGTGAGCTGGAGTTCGCGGCGCCGGTGCTGCCGCAGGGCACCCCTGATCCGCAGGGCGGTGGCGGTGGCCCGTTCCACCTCCGCCAGGTCGCCCGCGGGCACACCGGCGGCCCGCGCCTGCGAGGAGACGGCGCCCAGCGCCTCGGCGGGGGCGTCGTCGGCCAGCAGGTCGAGGAGGCGCCGCAGATGCGGCGCGGCGGAGGCGGACGGTTCAGACATGAGCGGCCATCGTTCGTGGGGGTCGGGGGCGGTCGGCGGCCCAGCCGCCTTCCGTCGGGGGTCAGTTGGCGGTCCAGCCGCCGTCCATGGAGAGCGAGGTGCCGGTGATGTGCCCGGTGCGCGGCCCGCAGAGCCACAGCACGGCCTCGGCGACGTCGCGGGGTTCGATCAGGCTCTTGATCGCACTGCGTTCCAGCATGACGCGCCCCACCACCTCCTCCTCCGAGATTCCGTGCGCACGGGCCTGGTCCGCGATCTGGTTCTCGACCAGGGGCGTGCGGACGTAGCCGGGGCTGACGCAGTTGCTCGTCACCCCGTGCTCCGCCGCTTCGAGCGCGACCACCTTGCTGAGTCCCTCCAATGCGTGCTTCGCCGCCACATAGGCCGACTTGTAGGGGCTGGCCCGCAGGCCGTGCACGGACGAGATGTTGACCACGCGCCCCCAGCCGCGTTCGTACATGCCCGGCAGGGTCCGGCGCAAGATGCGGAACGGGGCCTCCACCATGACGCGCTGGATCAGCGCGAAGCGGTCCGGCGGAAACTCGTGCACGGGGGCGACGTGCTGGAGTCCGGCGTTGTTGACGACGATGTCCGCGTCGGCGGGCAGTGTGTCCACCGCGTCGGGGTCGGAGAGATCGACCACCCACGCCGTGCCGCCGATCGCCGCCGCCAGGGCCTGGGCGGCGTCGGCGGCCTTGTCGACCACATGGACGTGGGCACCCGCCGCGGCCAGGGCCTGTGCGCAGGCCCGCCCGATACCGCTCGCGGCACCGGTCACCAGGGCGGTGCGCCCGGCAAGGATCCGGTCCGCGGGCGACGGCGGGAGGGCGGTGCCGGGCGGCGGGACGGTGAGCGGGGCGGCATGCGACGTGGCATGCGGGGCGGTCCCGGGGGCCGGGCTCTGGGGAGTCTCCATGCTCGTCACCGTAAGGAGGCCGAAGGCCACGTCACACGGAGTCGGTGCACATACCGCGGCGTGTCGGCATGGTGGCGGCGTACATGGTGCGGGTCCGGGCAGGGTCCGTCACCGCGCCCTGCCCGCCACCGCGCGCAACGCCCCGTCCCGCTGCCTCGGCGCACCCTTCCCCCAGCCCCCGCGCCCCGCCCCCTCAGCGCACCCTTCCCCGCCCCCTGGCCGCGCCCAGCACCGCCCCCTCAGCGCACCCTTCCCCGTCCCCGCGCCCCGCACCGCCCCCTCGCCGCGCCCCGTCCCTCAGTACGCGCCGTCCAGCGTCGCCCGCTGCTCCGCGGTCAGCTCCAGGTCCACCGCGGCCAGGCTCTCGTCCAGTTGCGCGACCGAGGAGGCACCGACCAGCGGGACGAACGGGACGTCTCCGCCGAGGAGCCAGGCCAGGACCACCTGGATGACGCTCGCCCCGGTCTCCTCGGCCACCTTCCGGAGCGCCGCCTGGCGCGCGGGGGTGCCCGGGTGGTCGAACCCGGGGCCCAGCGGCTTGTCCGCACGGACGTAGGCACCGGCCAGCAGGGGCGAGTACGCGACCGGCACGAGACCGGGTTCGGCCCGCAGATAGCTGAGCAGGGCCCCGTCGGCCACGCCCTCCTGGCCGTCCGGGGAGCGCCGGCTCGGCGGGTCCGTGCGCTGCCGCAGGTAGCTGTGGTGGTACTGCAGGACCTCGTAGCCCGGCAGGCCGGCGGACGCGGCGAGCGTACGGGCCCGTTCCACCTGCCACGCCCAGTGGTTGCTCACCCCGAGCAGGCCGACCGTGCCTTCGGCGACCAGTTCCCCGAAGGTCTCGACGGTCTCCGCCATCGGTACGCGACGGTCCTGGACGTGCGCGTACAGCAGATCCAGCTTGTCCACACCGAGGTTCTCCCGGCTCCGCCGCGCGGACTCCCTGATGACCTCGGCCGAGAGCCCTTCGATGTCGTGGGAGAACGCGGTGGAGGCGACGTTGGGCCGGCCTCCGAGCTTGGTCGCGATGACGATCTCACCGCCGACGCCCCGGCTGCGGCGCCAGCGGCCGAGCAGCTTCTCGCTCTCCCCGCCCTGGGTGCCGTCGACCCAGAACGCGTAGTTGTTCGACGTGTCGATGAACGTTCCGCCGGCCTCGACGTAGCGGTCGAGGATCGCGAACGACGTCGCCTCGTCGGTGATCGTGCCCATCAGCATGGCGCCGAGGCTGAGCACACTCACCTCGCGGCGAGTGGCCGGGTCGGTGCCGATGGTCCGGTAGCGCATAGGGGTCCTTTCCCAGCAGCCCGTATCCGTACGGGCGTTGGCGTCCCGCGTGAGTCTGCGTGCTGGAGTGCGCTCCATGTCAAGGCGCGCAAGAGCGGCACCGCACACAGTCGGGGCCGGGGAGTGTCCGCCGGCCCCATGGGCGCGGCGGACCCCGCCTCATAGCGTCCGCCCCGCACTCGTCAGGAACGCACCCGTCCCGCACTGTCCGCACCGTTCCGTACAGGGAGGCCCCCGTGCGCCCACCGATCCTGCGACGCCTGCTCAGGCGCGTCGCCTCCACGGCCGCTCTCGCCCTCGTCGCCGCGATACTGAGCACCGCGACCGCCGCCCAGCCCGCCGCCGCGGCCGGTGGACTGCAACAGGTCACCGGCTTCGGCACGAACCCCGGCAACCTCCAGATGTACGCGTACACTCCCGCCGTTCTGCCGGCGAACGCCCCTCTGGTGGTCGCCCTGCACGGGTGCACGCAGACGGCCACCGACTACTACAGCCACTCGGGCTGGCCCGAGTACGCCGATCTGTGGGGCTTCGCCGTGGTCTTCCCGCAGACCACGTCCGCCAACAACGCGTTGTCCTGCTTCGGCTGGTTCGACCCGGCCGAGGACAGCAGGGGCAGGGGCGAGGCCGCCTCGGTCGTGCAGATGGTGGACTACGCGAAGCAGCAGTACGGTTCGGACTCCCGCAGGGTGTACGTCACCGGGCTCTCGGCGGGCGGCGGCATGACCGCCGACCTGCTGGCCGCGTATCCGGACGTGTTCGCGGGCGGCTCCGTGGCCTCGGGGCTGCCCGCCCAGTGCGCGACGAGCCAGGCGGCCGCGTCCGGCTGCCAGACGGGCCCGCAGAAGCTGACGCCCGCGCAGTGGGGCGACAAGGTCCGCGCCTCCTACCCCGGTTACACGGGCCCCTGGCCACGGGTGGCGATCTGGCAGGGCACGTCCGACTACACGGTGTACCCGGCCAACGCCACGGCCCTGCGCGACCAGTGGACGGATGTCTGGGGCATCGGCCAGACGCCGTCGGCCACGGACACCCTGCCCGGCAGCACGACGCGCAGCACGTACAACGACGCCTCCGGGAATCCGGCCGTCCAGACGTACTCGGTCTCCGGCATGGGGCACGGCCTGGCGGTGAGCCCCGGCTCGGGCACCGGGCAGTGCGGCTCGACGGCCGCCTACTTCCTGAACGCCCTCTGCTCGACGTACTACACCGGCGTCTTCTGGGGCCTGGACCAGGGCGCACCCGGTGGTGGGGGCGAGCAACTCCCGGCCCCCTCCGGCCTTCAGGTCACGGGCGTCACGGCGAGCAGCGCCGCACTGTCGTGGAACGCGGTCGCCGACGCCGCCTCGTACGCCGTCTACCGCGACGGTACGAAGGTCGCCTCCCCCGCCTCCACGACGTACACGGACACGGGCCTCACCGCCGGCAGTGCCTACCGGTACACGGTGGCGGCGGTCGACGGATCGGGCACGCCCGGCACCGCCTCGTCCCCGGTGACGGCGACCACGTCCGGCGGCACACCCGCGCGGTGCTTCACGGCGACGAACTACGCGCACGTGGCGGCGGGCCGGGCACACACCACGGGCGGCTACGTGTACGCCAACGGCTCGGACGAGAACATGGGCCTGTACAACGTCTTCGTCACGCACACGCTGAAGGAGTCGCCGACGGGGTACTTCGTGCTCGCCGACACGGGGTGCGCGGCCTGAGCACACTCGTCCCGGAAGGCGGCCGGGCACACCGCGCCCGGCCGCCTTCCGGAGCCCGTCCCGTCCCCGGATCCGGCAGAATCAGGGCGTGCCCGGATGGACGCGCCGCAGTCCGCGCGCCGGTCCCGCTCCTATTCCTCCGGTGGGAAGACGACCTCCCCGGAGCCGGTCAGTGTGATCGTGATCGCCTCGACGGGGCACCCTTCGGCCGCGGCGAGGACCTTCTCGTTGGCGTCGGTCTCGGGGGCTGCCGGGTGGGACTGCCGGGCGGAGTCCAGCGCGAATCCGCCCGGTGCGTGGTTCACGCACATCCCGGAGCCGATGCAGACGCGGCGGTCGACCTCCACTGCCCAGCGGTCCCCCATCACGCCCCCTCGTATCCGGCCGGCAGATGGATCATCTTGTGCTCGAAGTACTCGGCGTATCCCTCGGGGCCGAACTCCCGTCCCAGGCCCGAGTTCTTGTAGCCGCCGAACGGGCCGAGCATGTCGAGGCTGAAGGTGTTCACGCTGTACGTGCCCGTCCTGACCCGGCGGGCGATGTCGACGCCGTGCGCGGTGTCGGCGGTCCAGACGCTGCCGCTGAGGCCGTAGTCGGAGTCGTTGGCGATGCGTACCGCCTCGTCCTCGTCGCCGTACGGCAGGAGGCAGATGACGGGGCCGAAGATCTCCTCGCGGGCGATGCGCATGGAGTTGTCGACGTCACCGAAGAGGGTCGGCTCGACGTACCAGCCCCGTTCCTGGGAGGCCGGACGGCCGCCGCCGGTCAGGATCTTGGCGCCTTCGTCCTGGCCGATCCGGATGTAGTCGAGCGACCGCTGCTGCTGGCGCCGCGCGACGAGCGGGCCGAGTTCGGTGGCGGGGTCGAGCGGGTCGCCGACCTTCAGCGCACCCGCGGCGGCGGCGAACGCCTCGGCCATCTCGTCGTAGCGGGAGCGCGGCACGAGGATGCGGGTCTGGGCGACGCAGGCCTGGCCGTTGATCATCCAGGCGAAGGGGACGATGCCCGCGACGGCCGTGTCCAGATCGGCGTCCGGGAGGATCACGGCGGCGGACTTGCCGCCCAGCTCCAGCGTGACCCGGGTGAGGTTGCGGGAGGCGACCTCCATCACCCGTCGCCCCGCGGCGACGGACCCGGTGAACGACACCTTGTCGACGCCGGGATGCCCGACCAGGTACTCGCTGACCTCGCGGTCGGCCGGCAGGATCGACAACACCCCTTCCGGCAGCCCCGCCTCCGCGGCGATCTCCGCCAGGACGTAGGCGTCGAGCGGGGATTCGGGCGAGACCTTGAGGACGGCGGAGCAGCCGGCCAGCAGCGCGGGCGCGAGCTTGGCGGCGGCGGTGAACTGCGGAACGTTCCACGGCACCACGGCCGCGACCACCCCGACGGGCTCCCGGCGCACCAGCAGCGGCCCGAGCACCCCGTCGCGCCGCTCCTCGTACGGGAAACCGCGGGCGACGGTGATCGCCGCGTCCCACACCATCATCGCCGCGAGGGCCTGCACCATCACGCCGGACGTGTACGGGGTGCCGTTCTCCGAGCTGATGATCCGGGCGATCTCCTCGTACCGCACGGCGAACGCGTCCTTGATCCGGGTGATCACCTCGATCCGCTCGTCCACGGTCATCCGTGGCCAGGGCCCCTCGTCGAAGGCCCGCCGGGCGGCGGCGACGGCCCGGTCCACGTCCGCCGCGCAGGCGTGCGGCACCCGGCCGATCACCTGTTCGGTGTGGGGCGACACGACCTCGATGACGTCCCGGCCCAGCGGATCGACCAACTCCCCGCCGATGAACAGTTTTCCGTGTTCGACAAGCTCGGTCATGGCTGCTGCCTCCCGCGACCCGGCACGTTACCTGACTCCGTGTCAGAACTGATACCAGTTCCAGTTCCAGGAGTCCACGGCCGCGACGGGCCCGCCCGCGCCGACGACACACCGGTTCCACCCGCCGGACGGCCACGAGGGCATCGGGGCCGAACAGTTGGCCGACCGGGGGGTCAACTGGAACAAGTTCTCGTTACAGTGGGCGCGGTGCACCGCACAGCCGTACGTCCGGTACGCCGACCAGGTCGCGCGGAGCGATGTCGTGCGGAGCGATGCCGCGCGGAGAGAGGGGGAGCCCATGACGCAGGTGACCGATCACGGCGGGGGCGTGCACAGCATCAAGGTCCCCATCCCGGACAACCCGCTCGGGCACACCCTGGTGCACGTACTCGACACCGGTCGCGGCCCGGTCCTGATCGACACGGGCTGGGACGATCCGGAGGCGTGGGACACGCTCACCGCCGGGCTCACCGCCGTCGGTACGGGGGTCGGCGACATCCACGGTGTGGTCATCACCCACCACCACCCCGACCACCACGGCCTGTCCGGGCAGGTGCGCGAGGCGTCCGGGGCCTGGATCGCCATGCACGCCGCCGACACCGCGATCGTGCGCCGGACCCACGAGTCCCGGCCGGACACCTGGTCGGCGTACCTCGCGGCGAAGCTCACCGCGGTCGGTGCGCCCGAGGAGCATCTCGCGCCGTTGCGGGCGGCCATGGCCGGCGGCCGGATGCGCACCCTGCCCGGGCTGCGGGCCGCGGTTCCGGACCGGGAGATCGTCCCCGGTGAGCTGCTCGATCTGGCGGGGCGCGCGCTGCGGGCCGTCTGGACGCCGGGGCACACGCCCGGCCACGTCTGCCTCCACCTGGAGGAGGAGCATCCGGGAGATCTTCCCGGCCGGGGCCGGCTCTTCTCCGGCGATCACCTGCTGCCCGGAATCAGCCCGCACATCGGTCTCTACGAAGACCCCGACGACGCCACGGTCACCGATCCGCTCGGCGACTACCTCGATTCCCTGGAGCGCGTCGGGCGGCTCGGGGCCGCCGAGGTGCTGCCCGCCCACCAGTACGCGTTCACGGATGCCGCGGGGCGCGTGCGGGAACTGCTGCACCACCACGAGGAGCGGCTGACCGGGCTGCTCGGACTGCTGGTCACCCCCCTGACGCCGTGGGAGCTGGCCGAGCGGATGGAGTGGAACCGGCCCTGGGCGCAGATCCCGCACGGCTCGCGGAACATCGCCGTCTCGGAGGCCGAGGCGCATCTGCGGCGGCTGGTGAAGCTGGGCCGCGCGGAGGCGGTGGCGGGGAGCGACCCGGTGACGTACATCGCGGCGTGACGGACCACCGAACGACCCGGTGACGTACATCGCGGCGTGACGGACCACCGGCGGGGCACCGGGGTCGGGGGTGTGACCGCCTCCACCCGGGCGCTCCGGCCCCGACCGGTAGAGTGTGCGGGTCGTCATCATGCCCGTCCAGGGGGAAGCCGGTGCGAATCCGGCACTGACCACGCAGCCGTGAGCCGTCGTCGCAGACGGTGAGTCGGAATGCCCTGCCTGCGGTTGTGACCGGCTCGCACCACCGGAACCCCGGTGGTCGGCACCGTCGAGGTATACGGAGCCGGAGCCTGGTGCGTGAGCGTGCCTGTGCCCGGTTCCCCGCGCAGGAGAGGCCCCGCCCGCCATGACCGTACGCCGCAGCGCAGCAGCGCTCGCCGCCACCGCCACCGTGCTCTGTGCGGCCACTGCTCCGGCCGCGGTCGCGGCACCGTCCCCGTCGCCCTCGCCGTCCGCCGCGTCGCCCTCCGGGCTGTACGGCACGAAGGACCCCACGTACGACGGCGTCTGGCGGCAGTCACTGGCCCTCCTCGCCCAGCGGATCGAGGGCGTCACGCCCGCGACGAAGTCGGTGGACTGGCTGATCGCCCAGCAGTGCGCCGACGGCGCGTACGCCTCGTACCGGCCGGACGTCTCCCAGCCGTGCACCGGGAAGACGGTGCTGGACACCAATGCCACCGCGGTCGCCGTCCAGGCGCTCGTCGAGGTGGGCGGCCACCGGGAGACCGTGAACGACTCGGTGCGCCGGCTGAAGGCCGTACAGAACGAGGACGGCGGCTGGGGCTACACCGCGGGCGCGCCCAGTGACGCCAACTCCACCTCGCTGGTGATCGGCGCCCTCGCCCGGCAGGGGCAGCGGCTCGGGGACATCACGACGCACGGCGGCAAGACGCCCTACGCCCCGCTGCTCGCGCTCGCGATCCCGTGCGGCGGCAAGGACGGCGGCGCCTTCGCCTACCAGCCCGACAAGGCCGGCAAGCTCGCGGCCAACGCGGACGCCACCGCCGCCGCCGTGCTCGGCACCATGGGCAAGGCCCTGGCCGTCGGGGACAACGCCGCGACCAAGGCGCCCACCTGCCACCCGGGCACCGGCCTCACGCCCGAGCAGGCCGCCCAGAACGGCGCCCACTACCTCGCGAACGCCCTCGCCGCGAACGGCCATCTGGACCTGGCACCGATGCCCGGCGCCGACGACTCCACCCCGCAGCCCGACTTCGGCAACACCGCGGACGCGGTCGTCGCCCTGTCCGCGGCGGGCCACCAGGACAAGGCCGCCGGGGCCGTGGCCTGGCTGAAGAAGAACTCCGGGTCCTGGGCGGAGGAGAACGGTCCCGCCGCCTACGCGCAACTGGTCCTGGCCGCACACGCGGCCGGTGCCGACGCCCGCGACTTCGGTGGCGTGAACCTCGTCGACCGGCTGAACGCGACCGGTCCCGTCCCCGCGGCCGTCACCACACCCGACCCGTCCGCCGACACCGGCTACGTGCCCACCGAGAAGGACCAGGTCCACAGCGGGGACGATGTGATCGGCGGCGTGTGGTGGTACGTCGGTATCGGCCTCGTCGTCGGCGCGGGCGCCGGTTTCCTGATCAGCGGCCGCCGGAAGAGCCAGCAGCTGTGAGGCGGGCAGGAAGGGCCGCCGCTCTCCTGGTGGTCCTCGGCGCCGTCCTGGCCGTGCTCGGCACGGGGACGGCCCAGGCGGCCGGGTACCGGTACTGGTCGTTCTGGGAGGGCTCCGGCACGGACTGGACGTACGCCACGCAGGGCCCGTCCCTGGTCCGGCCGGACGACGGCGCGGTGCAGGGCTTCCGGTTCTCGGTGAGCGAGGACTCCCAGGATTCCGCGAATCCGCGCAGCTCCCCGGACTTCGCGGAGATCTGCGCGGACACCCCGGCCGAGGACGGCACCAAGCGGGTCGCGCTGGTCATCGACCCGGGCACCGCGGCGGACGCCCCGGCCGGCGAGACTCCGCCCGCGCTGCGCACCGCGTGCGCGCGGGTCGCCCCGGACGCGAGCACCGCGGAAGCGCTCGCGTCGGTGGCCAAGCCGCTGCGCTACAGCAGCGACGCCCTCCTCTGCGCCATATCCGGCTACCCGGCCTCGGGCTGCGGCGAGCAGGTCTCGGGGGACGGCGGGCAGGCGCCCGCCGCGTCCGCGCCCCCGGCAGCCTCGGACTCCTCGGACGCCTCCGCCGCCTCGGACAGCTCGGACAGCTCGGGCGGCGGACCGTCCGCCGGAGTGCTGGTCGGGGTCGGCGCCGTTCTCCTCCTCGGCATCGCCGCCGTCGCGCAGGCCCGCCGCCGCCGCGGATGACCGCCCCGGCCACGGGCGTCACCGGCACCGCGCGGTCGCGCCGCCCGCTGCGCGCCCCCGGGGCGACCCGGAGCAACGCCCTGCCCGCCGGGGCCTGGTGGCTGTGGGCCCTCGGCCTCGCCACCGCGGCGTCCCGGACCACCAACCCACTGCTGCTCGGGCTGCTGGTGGGGGTGGCGGGCTATGTGGTCGCGGCGCGCCGGACGGACGCGCCGTGGGCCCGTTCGTACGGGGCGTTCATCAGGATCGGGCTCTTCGTCATCGGTGTGCGGCTGCTCTTCTCCGTCTTCCTCGGTTCGCCGATCCCCGGGACGCACCCGGTGTTCACCCTCCCCGAAGTGCCGCTGCCCGACTGGGCGAAGGGTGTCAGGATCGGCGGCCGGGTCACCGCCGAGCAGCTGGTCTTCGCCCTGTACGACGGGGCGAAGCTGGCCGCGCTGCTGATCTGCGTCGGCGCGGCGAACTCGCTCGCCAACCCGGCCCGGCTGCTGAAGTCGCTGCCGGGTGCGCTGTACGAGGTGGGGGTCGCCGTCGTCGTCGCGATGACGTTCGCGCCGAACATGGTCGCCGATGTGGTGCGGCTGCGCACCGCGCGGCGGCTGCGGGGCCGTCCGACCGGCGGCGTCACGGCGGTCCTCCAGATCGGACTGCCGGTCCTGGAGGGCGCGTTGGAGCGATCGGTCGCGGTGGCGGCCTCGATGGACGCGCGGGGGTACGGGCGTACCGCCCAGGTTCCGCCCGCCGTCCGGCACACCACGAACGTCCTCACGCTGGGCGGACTGCTCGGGGTGTGCGCGGGCACGTACGGTCTGCTGGCCGCGCAGGGCGCCGTGTACGGAATGCCGCTGCTGATCGCCGGGCTGGTCGCCGCGACGGCCGGGCTGCGGCTCGGTGGTGCCCGCTCGGTCCGTACCCGCTACCGGCCCGACCGGTGGGGTGTGCGGGCCTGGCTGGTGGCCGTCTCGGGGGTCGTGGTGGCGGCGGCGATGATCTGGGCGGGCAGTGTCGACGGGGAGGCGCTGCGCCCCGGCGTCGTACCGCTCGTCGCACCGGTGCTCCCGCTGTGGCCCGCGGCGGCGGTGCTGGTCGGGCTGCTGCCCGCGGTGGTGGCGCCCGTGCCGCCCCCGGTGGGCACCCCGAATCCCGAGGAGAGCAAGTGATCCGCTTCGAGCACGTCTCCGTGCGGTACGAGGGCGCACCGCACCCCACCCTCTCCGGGGTCGATCTGACCGTCCCCGAGGGCGAGTTGGTGCTGCTCGTGGGCCCGTCCGGGGTCGGCAAGTCGACGCTGCTGGGGGCCGTTTCTGGTCTCGTTCCGCACTTCACCGGTGGCACGCTGAGCGGCCGGGTCACGGTCGACGGGCGCGACACCCGCACCCACAAGCCGCGTGAACTCGCCGATCTGGTCGGCACGGTGGGGCAGGACCCGCTCTCCCACTTCGTGACCGACACGGTCGAGGACGAGCTGGCGTACGGAATGGAGTCGCTGGGCCTCGCCCCCGACGTGATGCGGCGGCGGGTCGAGGAGACCCTGGACCTGCTGGGGCTCGCCGGGCTGCGCGACCGGCCGATCGCCACGCTCTCCGGTGGCCAGCAGCAGCGCGTCGCGATCGGCTCGGTCCTCACCCCGCACCCGAAGGTCCTGGTCCTCGACGAGCCGACGTCCGCGCTCGACCCGGCCGCGGCCGAGGAGGTCCTCGCCGTGCTCCAGCGGCTGGTGCACGACCTCGGCACGACGGTCCTGATGGCGGAGCACCGGCTGGAGCGGGTGGTGCAGTACGCGGACCAGGTCGTCCTGCTGCCGTCGCCGGGGGCCGCTCCGCTCATGGGCGCCCCCGCGGACATCATGGCCGTCTCGCCGGTCCACCCGCCGGTCGTGGCGCTGGGCCGGCTGGCGGGGTGGGATCCGCTGCCGCTCTCGGTCCGCGACGCCCGGCGCCGGGCGACCGGCCTGCGGGAGCGGCTGGCACAGGCACGGCCCGCCCCGTCGCCGGTGCCGGCCGGGGCGGCCGTGCCCCTGCCGCCCACCGCTCCCATACCCGCTCCCGTGCGGCGTGGTGCGCTCGCCCGGCTGCTGGGCCGCGGCGCGCGGACCGCGGCGGCTCCCGAGCCCGTCACCGATGCCACGGCCCGGGTCGAGCGTCTCGGGGTACGGCGCGGGCGCGTCGAGGCGCTGCGCCGGGTGACGCTCTCCGTCGCCCCGGGCGAGACGGTCGCGCTGATGGGACGCAACGGTGCGGGCAAGTCCACCCTGCTGGCCGCGCTCGTCGGCATGGTCGAGCCCACCGCGGGCACCGTCCTCGTCGGCGGCCGGGCCCCGCACCGTACGCCGCCGCGCGAGATGATGCGCCGGGTCGGCCTGGTACCGCAGGAACCGCGCGATCTGCTGTACGCGGACACGGTCGCCGCCGAGTGCGCCGCGGCCGACGCGGACGCGGGCGCCGCCGCGGGCGGCTGCCGGGCCCTGGTCGCCGAGCTGCTGCCCGGTGTGCCGGACGACACACATCCCCGTGATCTCTCCGAGGGGCAGCGCCTCGCGCTGGCCCTGGCCGTCGTGCTCACCGCGAGGCCCCCGCTGCTGCTCCTGGACGAGCCGACCCGCGGACTGGACTACGCGGCGAAGGCCCGGCTGGTCGGGGTGTTGCGCGGTCTCGCGGCGGAGGGCCACGCGATCGTCCTGGCCACGCACGACGTGGAACTGGCCGCGGAGCTGGCGCAGCGGGTGGTGATCCTCGCCGACGGGGAGACCGTCGCGGACGGGGAGACCCGGCAGGTGGTGGTCTCCTCCCCGGCGTTCGCCCCGCAGACCGCGAAGATCCTCGCGCCGCAGGAGTGGCTGACCGTGACGCAGGTGCGCGGCGCGCTGGAAGCGACGTCATGAGCGGAGGGAACCGGAAGGGGCGCGAGGCACGGCCGGTGCGCCTCGGGCCGCGCGCGATCGCCGCACTCGTCCTCATCAGCGCGATCGGTGTCCTCGCGTTCGGCTGGCCCCTGCTGGCCGGTGCGCAGTCGGGTTCGGCGCACTCCCAGGACGCGCCGTGGCTGTTCGCCGCCCTGCTGCCGCTGCTGGTCGGTGTGGTCGTCGCGATGATCGCGGACTCCGGTCTCGACGCGAAGGCGGTGGCGATGCTGGGGGTGCTGGCCGCGGTCGGCGCCGCGCTGCGCCCGCTGGGCGCGGGCACGGCGGGGCTGGAACCGATGTTCTTCCTGATGGTGCTGAGCGGCCGGGTGCTCGGCCCCGGCTTCGGCTTCGTGCTCGGCTCCGTGACGATGTTCGCGTCGGCGCTGCTCACCGGTGGAGTGGGTCCGTGGATGCCGTTCCAGATGCTGGCGATGAGCTGGTTCACGATGGGTGCGGGCCTGCTGCCGGGCCCGGACCGGCTGCGCGGGCGCGCGGAGCTGCTGATGCTCGCGGCGTACGGGTGCGTGGCGGCGTTCGCGTACGGCACGGTGATGAACCTGTTCGGCTGGACGATCGTGCCCCCGCTCGGCTCGGGGATCTCCTTCCAGCCGGGTGACCCGCTGTCGGAGAACCTGGTGCGCTTCTTCGCCTACTGCGCGGCCACGTCGCTCGGCTGGGACCTGGGCCGGGCCGCGCTCACCGTGGTGCTGACGCTCACCGTCGGCGCGACGCTGCTGAAGGCGCTGCGCCGGGCCACCCGCCGCGCCGCCTTCGAGGCCCAGGTCACATTCGAGGCCCCCGGCGAGTGAGGCCCCCCACAGGACCTCGGTCCTCCACGATCCGGGATCGTAGCCGCCCAGAACCCGACCGAAGCACCCCATATCTCTCTTGACCTGCTACGACGCCTTTGGGGCGATTCGACCGCTATGGGATCTTCGACGCCGGGTGCGAAGCGTGCTCGTATCGGGGGTCGTTGCCACGGCCGAACGGCGCCGCTAAGACTGGAGCACGTCGCCGAGCACCGCCCGGTCCACCACAACGGACCGCGGTCGCACGGGATCGGTCCACCCGCATCACCGCACGATCCGGACCGGTCCGCGACTCCCCCGTACCCGACGTCAGGACTTCCATGTCGTTCGCCCGCACCCTCCTCGCCCTGCCCCGCACCGCCCGCCGCAAGACCGCCGTCGCCGGAACCGCCGTACTCCTCGGCACCACCGGCCTGGCCCTCGGCGTCACCCCGGCGACGGCCGCTCCGGCCGCCGCGCCGACCGGCGTCACGGCGGGCGCGCAGGACACGGCGAGGTCGATGATCGGCGACGCCGCGCAGTTCCAGTGCTTCAGCAACATCGTCCAGCACGAGAGCGGCTGGAACCACAGCGCGACCAACGCCTCGTCCGGCGCCTACGGCCTCGTCCAGGCTCTGCCCGGCTCGAAGATGGCCTCCGCCGGCGCCGACTGGAGGACCAACCCCACGACCCAGATCAAGTGGGGCATGGACTACATGAACTCCCGCTACGGCAGCCCGTGCGCCGCCTGGTCGTTCTGGCAGTCCAACCACTGGTACTGAGCCGTCACCCCGTGAGCGCGCACGAAGGCCCCGACCACCGGTCGGGGCCTTCGCCACACCCGAAACAACCCGGAACCATACGGATACCACCCCTTCATATAACTTGGCCACCATAATTACTCGTTGGTCCATTTAGGCGCATTTTGCCGGTGCATCCGTTCCCGTCAGCCGCCGGAGCGTTGTCCCGTACGTGGAACCAAGAGAATTCTGGGATCGGAACGCCTTACTGGCAGAAGCATTCTGCGCCAGCGACGAACGTATGCGGCGGGCGCAGGCGGCGCTGGACGAGGCGCAGGCGGCACGGAGCAGAACACTTGCGGCCTTCGCCGTGACGATCGGCGACGACGGCACCATCGCGGACCTGTTGGGCCTGAACGAGCGCGAAGTGCGGCTGGCGCGACGCACGGTCGGCCGCAGTGACGCGCGGACCCTCGCCCAGGAACTCCTGAACCCGCCCGCGCAGCCGGTGCCGGAGGTGGTGGCGGAGGTGGTGGCCGCACCGCTTGCCGCGCCCGAGATCCCCCTGCCGCACCCGCGCGAGGAGGTGGCCGATCCGTCACTGGAGACGCCACCGCAGGCGCCGCCCCCTCCCCCGGTGGCGCCCGCCGAGGTGGACACCACCGTCGCCTGGTCGCCCAGCATGGACTCCGTACTGCTGTGGAGCTGGGAGTCCGGCCTCGACGTGCAGACGGTCGCCGCCGAACTCGGTCTGGACGTACGGGCACTCCTGCTGCGCGTGCAGGAACTCGCCAACGACGGGCTGCTCACGCTCGCGGCCCCGGTCGCGGATGTGGTCAGGTCCGGGCGCCACCGCCGCCAGCACGAAGAGGGATACGCCGCACTGTTCAGCCCGACCGCCACCTTCCCCACCCACGTGCCGTACTGAGCAAACGCGCCCCTCCGCCTTCGTGCGCGGTGAGGGAGGGGTGCGCCCCGGCACGCCGCCGCGCCGACCCGCGCCCCTCGCCGCGCCGACGAGGGGCGCGGCGCGCCCTCAACCGCCGTGCGGACGTGGGGTCACAGCCGCTGGATGATGGTTCCGGTCGCCAGCGCACCGCCCGCGCACATCGCGATCAGTGCGAACTCCTTGTCCCGGCGCTCCAGCTCGTGCAGGGCCGTGATGATCAGACGGGCGCCGGTGGCACCGACCGGGTGGCCGAGCGCGATGGCTCCGCCGTTGACGTTGACCTTCTCCAGGTCCTGCTCGAAGACCTGGGCCCAGCTCAGCACCACGGACGCGAACGCCTCGTTGATCTCGACGATGTCGATGTCCTTGAGCGACATCCCGGCCTTGCCGAGCACCGCACGGGTCGCGTCGATCGGACCGTCGAGGTGGAAGTGCGGGTCGGAGCCGACCAGCGCCTGTGCGACGATCCGGGCCCGCGGCCTGAGCTTGAGGGCGCGCGCCATCCGCTTGGACGCCCACATGATCGCGGCGGCGCCGTCGGATATCTGCGAGGAATTCCCCGCGGTGTGGACGGCGGTGGGCATGACGGGCTTGAGCCGGCCGAGTCCCTCCATCGTGGTGTCCCGCAGTCCTTCGTCCCGGTCGACCAGACGCCACATGCCCTGCCCGGCCGCCTGCTCCTCCTCGGTGGTCGGCACCTGGACCGCGTAGGTCTCCCGTTTGAACCGTTCCTCGGCCCAGGCGACGGCCGCTCGTTCCTGCGAGAGGAGCCCGAGCCGGTCGACGTTCTCCCTGGTCAGTCCGCGGTTGCGGGCGATGCGTTCGGCGGCCTCGAACTGGTTGGGCAGGTCGACGTTCCACTCGTCGGGCCAGGGTTTGCCCGGCCCGTTCCTGGAACCGCTGCCCAGCGGCACCCGCGACATGGCCTCGACGCCGCAGCTGATGCCGATGTCGATCACTCCGGCCGCGACCATGTTGGCGACCATGTGGGAGGCCTGCTGCGAGGAACCGCACTGGCAGTCCACGGTGGTGGCGGCGGTCTCGTAGGGAAGGCCCACGGCGAGCCAGGCGTTGCGGGCCGGATTCATGGATTGCTCGCCGGCGTGGGTGACCGTGCCGCCGACGATCTGTTCGACGCAGTCGGCGTGAATGCCGGTGCGGGCAAGAAGTTCCCGGTAGGTCTCACCCAGCAGATAGGCGGGGTGCAGATTGGCGAGTGCGCCCTTGCGCTTGCCGATGGGGGTGCGTACAGCTTCGACGATGACGGGTTCCGCGGCCATGAGCTCGTCCTCTCCTCGCGCTTCCGCAGGGGCGTCCCGGCGCCCGCGGAGTGGACCGGTGCCGTGACCGGCAAGGGTTCGCCCCGCGGGGAGCGTCGTCCGGTGCGTGCGATCGCAAGGCGGCCGGAAGCCCTCGTAGCGGAGCTACCAGGGTTGTGGCCGACGCGGCGAGCGTGCGTGCCGGGCGGTGCGACGGGGCGGGGCGAACACTGCCGGGAAGGGCACTAGTACGCGTTCTAGTTCTGCATGCAGTCTTATGAGGCTTACCCCCGGTACGCAAGAGTCCTGCACGCACCTTCCGTCCGCTTCATACCTGCCTCACCCACTCTTCACGCAACAAATCGGGCCACGACCCTTGCCAGTTGTAGAACTCGTTACTACCTTTCGGGCAACTTCTGATGGGTCGTCAGACATTGTTCGGACGGCTCCCGGCCCGACCCTGGAGTTGCCGATGTCCTGCCCCCATCTGCCCGGTGGGTTCGACTTCACCGATCCCGATCTGCTCCAAGCCCGCATTCCGCACCCGGAGTTCGCGCAGATGCGGCAGACCGCACCGGTCTGGTGGTGCACCCAGCCTGCGGGCATCTCCGGTTTCGACGACGAGGGCTACTGGGCCGTCACCCGGCACGCGGACGTCAAGTACGTCTCCACCCATCCCGAACTGTTCTCCTCCCACACCAACACCGCGGTGATCCGGTTCAACGAGTCGATCAGCCACGACCAGATCGAGGTCCAGAAGCTGATCATGCTGAACATGGACCCGCCGGAGCACACCCGGGTCCGCCAGATCGTCCAACGGGGCTTCACGCCACGGGCGATACGCTCACTGGAGCAGGCCCTCCGCGACCGCGCCCGCCGGATCGTCGAGACCGCTCTCGCCTCCGCCGACGAGGACGGTTCGTTCGACTTCGTCAACCGGATCGCCGTCGAACTGCCGCTCCAGGCCATCGCGGAACTCATCGGCGTGGCGCAGGAGGACCGGTCCAGGATCTTCGACTGGTCCAACAAGATGGCGGCCTACGACGATCCCGAGTACGCGATCACCGAGGAGGTCGGCACCGAGGCGGCCATGGAGCTCGTCTCGTACGCGATGAACCTCGCCGCCGCCCGCAAGGAGTGCCCGGCCAAGGACATCGTGTCCCAGCTGGTCGCCGCGGAGGGTGAAGGGAACCTCTCCTCCGACGAGTTCGGCTTCTTCGTGATCCTTCTCGCCGTCGCCGGGAACGAGACCACCCGCAACGCCATCAGCCACGGCATGCACGCCTTCCTCACCCACCCCGACCAGTGGGAGCTCTACAAGCGCGAGCGGCCGGCGACGACGGCCGAGGAGATCGTCCGCTGGGCCACCCCCGTGGTCTCCTTCCAGCGGACCGCCGTCCAGGACACGGAACTGGGCGGGCAGCAGATCAGGAAGGGGGACCGGGTCGGGCTGTTCTACTCCTCGGCCAACAACGACCCGGAGGTCTTCGAGAATCCGGAGTCCTTCGACATCTCCCGCGATCCCAACCCGCACCTCGGCTTCGGCGGCGGCGGTCCGCACTTCTGCCTCGGCAAGTCCCTCGCCGTGATGGAGATCGACCTGATCTTCCACGCGATCGCGGACACGCTGCCGGACCTTCGGCTGGTCGGCGACCCGCGGCGGCTGCGCTCGGCCTGGCTCAACGGGATCAAGCAGCTCCAGGTCAGCACGGCCCGCTCCTGACCTGTTCGAGTGGCGGAGTCACACCGATGGGCGGATGCTGGTCGGGCGGCGATCCACGCCGAAGGGGTGCCGGGACGAGGTGTTCGTCCCGGCACCCCTTCGGCACCTCGTGCTCCGGATGGCGGCCGGGCTACTGGGGTTGCTTGCTGCCCACCGCGTCGTCGGTCGATCTCGGGACCGGCACCACCGCCGTAACCCCTTCCTGCGGCTTCGCCGCCGCGACCCCTTCCTGTGGCACCACAGCCGCGACCTCGTCCTGCGGCCTCGCCGGCGCGGGCACGGTCGGCGTCCGCAGCCTCCGCGGCCCCGACAGTACGTACGTCAGCCCGAAGCCGAGCGTGACGACGACCGCACCGCCCACCGCGTCCAGCACCCAGTGATTGCCTGTGGCCACGATCGCGGAGACCGTGAACAGCGGGTGCAGCAGCCCGAGCGCCTTCATCCACAGCTTCGGGGCCAGCATGACGATGACCACGCCGCACCAGAGCGACCAGCCGAAGTGCAGCGAAGGCATCGCCGCGTACTGATTGGTCATCGAGGTCAGCGTTCCGTAGTCCGGCTTCGCGAAGTCCTGGACGCCGTGGACCGTGTCGATGAAGCCGAGCCCCGGCATCAGCCGCGGCGGGGCCAGCGGGTAGAGCCAGAAGCCGACCAGCGCGAGGATCGTGGCGAAGCCGATGGAGCTGCGGACCCAGCGGTAGTCCGCCGGGCGTCGTACGTACAGCACACCGAGGATCGTCAGCGGCACGATGAAGTGGAACGTCGAGTAGTAGTAGTCGAAGAAGTCCCGCAGCCAGGTGACCTCGACGACCGCGTGGTTGGCCCAGTGCTCGATGTCGATGTGCAGCCACTGTTCGAGGGAGTGGATCTGACGGCCGTGGTGTTCGGCCGTGGCTCGGCCGGCCGTCGCCGCGAGCCTGACATGGGCGTACGCGGAGTACACGACCCTGATCAGGAGCAGTTCCAGCAGCAGATTGGGCCGGCTGAGCACCCTCCGCCAGAACGGCAGCAGGGGGACACGGCTCCAGCGGCCCGCCACCGGGGCCGCGTAGTCCGTGGGGATCGGCTGCTGCCAGTACGGCGAGGTGCGCAGCAGGAACGGTGCGACGCAGGCCGCGCCGATCGCCGCGATCAGCAGCACGTTGTCACGTACGGGGTAGAGCGCCGCCATGTTCGGCAGCAGCATCTTCCCCGGCAGCGTGAGCACGAGCACCACGACCGCGGGCCACACCAGCCGGTCGGAGGCCCGCTTGCCGACCCGGCCGACCACGGCGAGCAGCACCCACAGCAACTGGTGCTGCCAGGCGGTCGGTGAGACGGCGACAGCGACGCAGCCGGTCACGGCGACCGCGAGCAGCAGCTGTCCGTCGCGGGCGTACCGTACGGCGCGGCGCAGTCCGAGGAAGCAGACGGCAGCCGCCAGCACCACGAACAGCGCGATTTCGAGCGGGCCCGCCAGACCGAACCGGAGCAGCGCTCCGTGCAGGGACTGGTTGGCCAGGCTGTCGGCGTTGTCACCGAGTCCGGCACCCGCGACGTGGTGCACCCAGTAGGTCCACGAGTCGTGCGGCATCGCGGCCCAGGCCAGCGCGGTGCAGACCGCGAACGCGACACCGCCGGTCACCGCCGCACGCCTGCGGCCGGTGAGCCGGAGCAGGACCGCGAAGAGCAGCACGGTCGGCTGGAGCGCGGCGGCGAGCCCGATCAGGAGGCCCGAGGCCCGTTCACCCCGGACGGCGAAACAGGCCAGCAGCACCAGGAGCACCGGCAGGATGCTGGTCTGCCCCAGGTGGAATGCGTTACGGACCGGCAGGGAGAGCATCAGCACGCTGATCGCGACCGGGGCCGCCAGCAGGGCGGTACGACGGCTGACGGGGCCGGGCAACGCCCGGGAGGCGACGATACCGAGGGCGACGACGAGCAGCAGCGAACCGGAGGTCCAGGCGACCCCCAGGCTCTGCTCGGCGGTCCGGGTCAGCGGCTTCAGCACCAGTCCGGCGAACGGGGTGCCGGTGAACCGGTCGCCGGCGTACAGCGAGCCCGTCACGTGCAGAACGCCGTTCTCACCGATCCACGTCTCCAGATCGGCGAGCCGTTCGCCTGGCGGCTGCCGCAGCACCACCGCCATCTGCCGTACGGCCAGTGCGGCCACCACCAGCCAGAGCAGAGCCCGGGCCGCCCCGGTCCTCGCCCCCGTCGCCGCATCTCCGCGCACACTGTGCTCCGCATTCGCCACGCTGCGCCGCCCCTCCCGCCGTTTCGTGCCCGTCCCTCGATCTGGGCGTGCTGTGAAACCTTCGCATTGCGCTATGAGGTAGACACAATCAACCCCCTCTTCGCCTGGCTGTCATCATCCTTTTTTCCGAAAGATTGACCGAAGGGCCGGTTGAGGCGGCGCGCAGCCCGCGCGCGGAGCCGGGACCAAAACGAAAACGAAAACGACGACGCCGAAGAAGACGAAGACCAGAACCGGAATCGGAACCAGAACCGGAAATGGAATCGGAACCGGAGCCGGGGCCGGAAGCGGGGCCGCAACCGGAACCGGACGGGTGGTCCCCACGTCCTCTCCCGTGTTCATCGGTCACGGGGGAGGAAACCGGGCATGGGGTGCGCAGGTGGGAAGCCGCGGGTGCGGGGGGCGGGGCGTGCGTGGACGGTGCCGTCGCGGGGTGCGGGGCGCACGTGGGGGACGCGCGCGCTGTCGCTGCTGCTGATCCTGGCGTCGTTGCAGCTCGGATCGCTGATCAGCCCGGCGTACGCCTGTGGCTGCGGAGCGATGGTTCCGAGCAGGGCGACCACGGTCTCGGTCGACCGGGAGACGTCGGTGGTGAACTGGGACGGCCGTACCGAGCAGATCGTGATGCGGCTCACGGTCCGCGGGGACGCTCCCGAGGCGGCCTGGATCATGCCGGTGCCGCACCGGGCGTCCGTGGAGCTCGGTGACCCGTCGCTCTTCTCCCAGCTGGCCGAGCTCACCGCGCCGGTCCACGAGACCAGGCACTACTTCTGGCCGCGCTCCCACGACTGGCCGTTCGGCGGTTCGGGCGACGGCGCGATCTCGGACGGGGCGCCCTTGCCCGGCGCTGCCCCGGTCCAGGTGGTCGGCCGGGAACGGCTCGGCCCGTTCGATGTGGCACGACTGGCCGCGACCGATCCCGAGGCACTGCAGAAGTGGCTGCGGGACAACGGCTTCGATCTGCCCGACCGGCTGGCGACGGCGCTGAAGCCCTACGTCGACCAGAAGTGGGAGTACGTCGCGATCCGCCTCGCCCCCGAGGACGGGAACAGTCCTCTGCGCGGCAGTCTCGATCCGCTGCGGCTGCGCTTCGCCAGCGACCGGCCGGTCTACCCGATGCGCCTGTCGAAGCTCGCCTCGACGCCGCAGCAGCTGGACCTGTACGTCCTGGCGGCGCACCGGATGGAGCCGCGCGACGCGATCGGCGGCAATGCCCCGCAGGTGACGTACGCGGGCAGGATCGACCCCCGGTCGGTGCTGGACGACACCGTGGCACTGGAGGAGGTGGCGGGCAGGAAGCCGGTGTTCCTCACCGCGATCAAGCAGTCGTTCCCGTACCCGGAGCGGATCGACGACGATCACGAGCTGCGCGCGACCGAGGCGGACACCCCGTACCGGACCACGGTGTACGCCGACCGGCTGCTGACCGTGGGCGGCGTCCCCGTCTGGGTGCTGTCGCTGCTCGGGGCCGTGCTGGTGGCCGCGGCGGCGGTGCTGCTGGTGTGGCGGACACGACGTCTCCGGCAGGCGGTGCCCCCGCCGCCGGTCACGGTTCCGCCGCCGCTGCGATGAGCGGCGGGGCCCGCCGCCGACCGCTGCGACCGACCCGGAAAATCCGTTCGCTCCGCTGATCACGGCCGCGTCAGAATGACGCGCATGACCTGGACCGTGGCCCCCGAACCCTTCGACTCCCCCGACTCCGCACTGCTGCGTCGCGACTACTACGACGAGGTCGCCGGCCGCTACTGGGGGCGGCCCGCGACCGCCGAGGAGATCGACGACGGGCTGACCGACGACGGCGCCGACCGGCTCGCCCCGCCCACCGGCCGGTTCGTCGTCGGCCGGTTCGGGGGGAAGCCGGCGGCCTGCGCGGGGTTGCTGGTGGTGGACGCGGACATCGCGGAGCTGACCCGGGTGTACGTACGCCCGGAGCACCGCGGCACGGGCGGCGGCGGGCTGCTCCTGGCGGCCGTCGAAGGCGCGGCGCGCTCCCTCGGTATACGCACGGTCAGGCTCGACACCCGCCATGACCTGGTCGAGGCGCGGGGTCTGTACGCCAAGCACGGCTATCGGGAGGTTCCGGCGTTCCACCGGGGGCCGTACGCGGAGCACTGGTTCGCCAAGGAGCTCTAGGTCGGGGTTCACGCCGGGCCAGGAGATCCCGCCTCATCCCGTTCCGGCGGTCCCGGCTCGCCCCCTTCCGGCGGCGTGGTCCCGTCTCGGCTCGGGGCTGTGGGGCCGCTCCCTGCTCGACCCGTTCGTCTCGGCGGTCAGCTCCACCACGAGTCCGACGAGGTCCGTCGGCCGCTGCGGTCCCCACCAGTCGCCCAGGAGTTCGGCCATCGACTCCTCGCGTGCCTCCGCGAGCTTCACCGCCACGTCCTCGCCGGCGTCGGTGAGCACCATCTGAACACCTTCGCGCCGGACCAGTCCGCGCTCCTCCAGTTGCCGCGCCGCCTCGCTGACGACCCGTAGCGGCACCGGGGCGACCTCGGCGAGCTTGGCCGGTTCGACCGTGCCGTGCCGTCTTATGCGCAGCAGCATCCAGCTCGCCGCGGGCAGCAGGTCGTACCCCGCCTTCTTGGTGATCTTCTCGTAGACCTGGCGGCGCCCGGCGCGGGTGGCGAGCACCGAGAGGGCTCGGGCGCATTCGTCGTACGAGGAACGTTCGACCGGATTCGTCGCCAGGGTCTGGGTGGGCTCCGGGGCGGTCACCGAGCCGCGCAGCCTGTCCTCCTTGAGGAACCACGCGAAGGCGAAGGCCAGCAGGACGACGGGCGCCGCGTACAGGAACACGTCGGTGATCGAGGTCGCGTACGCGTGGAGCACCGACGGGCGCAGCGCGGGTGGCAACTGGCCGATGGCGCGCGGGTCGGCAGCCAGCTTCCCCGCGCTGACTCCGGGCGGCAGAGTCCGGCCGGTGAGCGCCGCGCCCAGTTCGGTGATGAGCCGGTTCGTGAAGATCGTGCCGAAGACCGCGACGCCGAACGAGGCGCCGATGGAGCGGAAGAACGTGGCCCCGGACGTGGCGACGCCGAGATCCTCGTACGTGACGGCGTTCTGCACGACCAGCACCAGGACCTGCATCACCAGGCCGAGCCCGGCGCCGAAGACGAAGAAGTAGACGCTCATCTCCAGTGTGCTGCTGGTCTCGGTGAGCCGGTGCAGGAGCTGCAGTCCGATCGCGGTGATGGCGGTGCCCGCGATCGGGAAGACCTTCCAGCGGCCGGTACGGCTGACGATCTGCCCGGACACGGTCGAGGTGAGGAGCAGACCGAACACCATCGGGAGCATGTGCACACCGGACATCGTCGGCGTGGTGCCGTGCACCACCTGCAGGAAGGTCGGCAGATACGTCATCGCGCCGAACATCGCGAAGCCGACGACGAAGCTGATGACGGCGACGAGCGTGAAGGTCCTGAGCCGGAACAGCTTCAGCGGTAGGACGGGCTCCGCGGCGCGGCGCTCCACGTGCACGAAGGCGATCAGCAGGAGCACGCTCAGGACCGCGAGGCCGATGATCTGCGCCGAGCCCCAGGCCCAGGTGGTGCCGCCGAGCGAGGCGACGAGGACCAGACAGGTGGCGACGGACGCGATGAGGAAGGTGCCGAGGTAGTCGATGGTGTGCGGCGTACGGCGGACCGGGATGTGCAGCACGGAGGCGATCACGAGGAGGGCGACGACGCCGATCGGCAGGTTGATGTA
Source organism: Streptomyces sp. NPDC058051 (assembly GCF_042885475.1). Classification (NCBI taxonomy): domain Bacteria; kingdom Bacillati; phylum Actinomycetota; class Actinomycetes; order Kitasatosporales; family Streptomycetaceae; genus Streptomyces; species Streptomyces sp. NPDC058051. The sequence continues at coordinate 102,094 of NZ_JBHVRW010000018.1, read as the reverse complement.
GAAGACCCAGCGCCAGCTGAGGTGTTCGGTGAAGAAGCCGCCGAGGAGCGGTCCGAGGACGCTCGTCGTACCGAAGACCGCACCGAACAGACCTTGGTACTTGCCGCGTTCGCGCGGCGCGACGAGATCGCCGACGATCGCCATCGAGAGCACGATGAGACCGCCGCCACCGAGGCCCTGGAGGGCGCGGAAGCCGATGAGCTGCGGCATGTTCTGGGCGATGCCGCAGAGTGCCGAACCGATGAGGAAGATGACGATGGCGGCCTGGAAGAGCTTCTTGCGTCCGTACTGATCGCCGAGTTTGCCCCAGAGCGGGGTCGCGGCGGTCGAGGCGAGCAGGTAGGCCGTCACGACCCAGGAGAGGTGTTCCAGGCCGCCGAGGTCGCTGACGATGGTCGGCAGCGCGGTGGAGACGATGGTCTGGTCGAGCGCCGCCAGGAGCATGCCGAGCAGCAGCGCACCTATGGCCACCATGACCGACCGCGTGGAGCGGTACTCACCGGTGGCCGGGGCCGCGGCCGTGGGGCTCAGGTGCTGGGCCATAGAACATCTCCTTGGATCCACTACCTCCCCATCCTGGCCGTTCCACCCGGTTATGGCCTGCCGAGCGGCACGGGCCGGGACCTGGGGGACGTTCCCTGGGCAGGTGGTGCGCGGGAACGGCAACGGGATCTGCGGGGACGTTCTTTGCACAGGTATCCGCCCGCGCGGCTCCGGACCTGGTACCGCACTTCGGTACGGCATTGGGCATCCCGGCGGCGGCCTGCATAATCGCAGGCAATTCAAGGGGAGGGGTCCACCATGGCCGGACATATGTGCCCGGAGTGCGGTAAGGACAGCAGAGCGGACGAGCGAGGGAGACCGGACGGAGGACCGGACGGCAGACCCGGAGCCCGCCCGGGCTGCGCGTGCGGGGAGCAGGCGGCACGACACGCCGTCGAGCAGCGGCGCGCCGAGCGGGCGGCGACCGAATCGGCGGAGATCGCGGCGGCGGAGGACTTCGATCCGCTACGGATCCGGCCGTACGTGACGCTGGGGGGCGACGCGACATCGGGGGGCGATGCGGCAACCGGGAGCAGTGCGGCACGGGGAGGCGCCGACGTGGCATCGGGGGGCGATGCGACATCGGGGGGTGGCGGTGCGGCACCGGAAGGCGACGTCACATCGGGAGGCGGGGCCGCACCGGGAAGCGACGCGACACCGGCCGTCGGCCAGGTGCCGCCGGGGCAGGAGCAGGCAGTGCCCCTCCGGCCGGAGGAGGACGCCGCCACGACGATGCCGCTCCCCGTGGGCCCGGCAACGGCAGCTCCGCTGCCGGACGCCGTCGAACCGGCCGAGGCCGCTGCCACCACGCCCCTCGCCCCCGCCCTCGCCCTCACCCCCGCGTTCCCATCGGCCTTCACCGCCGCCGACGATCCCGTTCAGCCACGCGGCCGACGTCCTTTCGCGGCACTCGCCGTGGGAGCCGCCGTGGCGGCGGTGGTGGGCACGGCGGCGTTCGCGGGCGGACTGTTCGACGGGAGCGGCAACGCGGACGTCAACGAGGAGGAGGCCCTGCCGAGCACGGTGGCGAGCGCCCCGGCACAGGAGTCGGCATCGGCCTCCGCATCGCCGTCACGCTCCGTACCGGCTTCCGCGTCGCCATCCGCCTCGGCCTCCCCCTCCGTCTCCCCCTCGGCAAGCACCTTGCCGTCACCGTCCGCGCCCGCTGCCACGCAGTCGGCCGCCGCCTCTCCCTCCGCGTCCACCCCGGCAGCGAGCAACTCCGCATCTGCCGCACCGCCCGCTTCCCTGGCCGGACCCACGCTGCGCCGCGGCGATCAGGGGCCCGAGGTGGCCGAGTTGCAACGCCGGCTGGAGGAGATCTGGCTGTACCGCGGACGGGACAACGGCGACTTCACGAGCCAGGTCGAGCACGCCGTGAGCGTCTACCAGTCGTACAAGGCCATCGAGGGCGACCCGTCAGGCGTGTACGGACCCCATACCCGCCGCGCCCTGGAGGCGGAGACGACAGGACGGGGACGCTCCTGACGCCCGGCCCGACATCGTCTCCCGGGAGGCGATTGGCTTTCCCGGCACCGTTTTTGTATCGTGATGGAACAAAGTAGCCTCAGCCCGTCACCCCCTGACCGGCGGGCGAGGCTGCTTGTTCTCTTTGCCCCTCCCCTGCGGCACCGTCAGACGCTGCGGGTCGATCGACCCACGGGGCCGGATCCCCCACCGGGTGACATTCGATCCGGCCGGGTCTCGCGGCGGCTCCTGATGGGGTCGCGGGCGGCCCCGTAGACGCCGGGCGGACAGTCGTCTCACGCTCACACCCGGACCGGCGGCGGCCGGGGCGCCGGATTGGCCAGAGCAACACTCCTCTTTGTATCGTAATGAAACAAATACGCTACACGCAGAGGATGGCCCCCTTGCCCAGGTCAGAGACCATTGGTGTTTTTAAGGCGCTGCTCCTGGACATGGACGGCACTCTCGTGAACTCCGACGCCGTCGTGGAGCGCTGCTGGCGACGCTGGGCGCTGCGGGAGGGACTCGACCCGGAGGCCGCGCTCACGGTGGTTCACGGACGGCAGGGGTACGCCACCATGGCGGCGCTCCTCCCGGACCGCCCGATGGAGCAGAACCACGCGGACAACCGGGCGATGCTCGCCGAGGAGACCGCCGACACCGACGGCGTCGTCCCGGTCGTCGGCGCACCCGCCTTCATGGACGCGATCGCCGGGCTCCCGCACGCCCTGGTCACCTCGGCCGACGAGGCGCTGGCACGGGTCCGGATGACCGCGGCGGGCCTGCGGATGCCGGCCACCCGCGTCACCGCCGAATGCGTCGGTGCCAGCAAGCCGGACCCCGAGGGCTTCCTCAAGGGAGCGGCCGAACTGGGTTTCGCCCCGGCCGACTGCATCGTCTTCGAGGACTCGGAGGCGGGCATCGCGGCCGGGCGGGCGGCGGGCATGCGCGTGGTGGGCGTCGGCCCGCGGGCCGCGGCGCTCTCGCCCGACGCACACGTGGATGACCTGACGCAGCTTCGGGTGGAAGCGGACTCGGACGGCTCGATCCGGCTGCACATCGACGCGCGATAGCCGCCCCCGCGGGAGGGTCGGAACGGAGCCGTCGCCCCCGCGGAGGGTCCGAACGGAGCCGTCGCCCCCGCGGGGGGGCCGAACGAAGCCGTCGCCCGCACGGAGGGTCCGAACGAAGCCGTCACCCCCGACGGCCATCGACTGCGCGGGACACCGGCCCCACCCCGGACCCGACTCGCCGTCAGTCCCGGTGCAGTCGCCCCCGTGCCACCAGTTCCAGCACGGTCGCGACGGCCACCGCCTGAACGGCCATCAGCGCCACCAGCACGAACAGCTGCACCGCCCCCGCCTCGACCGGTGAGGCGCCGCCCAGCAGCATGCCCACGAAGGCGCCCGGCAACGTGACGAGGCCCACCGTCCGCGTCTGATCGAGCCCCGGCAGCAGCGCGTCCGCCGCCGCGGGCCGGGCGATCTCCAGCCTCGCGTCACGGTCGAGCAGTCCGAGCGCCATACCCGCCTCCACCTCCCCTCGCCTGGTCGTCAGCTCGTCGAGCGCCCGCCGCCCGCCGAGCACGGTCGCGGTCAGGGCACCCCCGATGAGGATGCCGGTCACCGGAATCAGCGCGATGCCCCGGACCGGGACGAGTCCGGTGAGCAGCAGCACCGCCACCACCGGCGCGACCCCGGCACCGATCGGCAGGGCCACCCACCACCAGGTGCGATTGGGGGTGATCCGGCGGCCCGCGGTCCGTACCGCCACGGCGTACATGAGTGCCACGAACGCGAGCAGCGGCGGCAGTGAACGGACCACCCAGCCGATGAGCAGGGAGACCGCGGCGAGTTGGACCGCGGCCCGCAGCCCGGCCAGCACGATCTCGCGCGACCGGCCGAGCGAGGCCAGAGCGGCGACCGTGGCCGCCGCCGCGAGCAGCACGGCGAGTACGACGCCGAGGGTGATGTTGACGGGAAGCAGCACGCCGCAACCCTACGACCGGCTCCGCACGGACCAGCGGCGCCCTTCGGCGGTCCCCGTCGTCGATGTGGCTGCGCGTCAGCACATACGCCCGCGCAGAAAGGGACGTACGCCCCCATGCTCCGAGCCCGTTCGTCAGAACCCTTGATGTGACGTGCGCATGTCGCCACTCTGTTACCTGGCGCCCACCCCACGGAAATCTGGCGCCGCCACGATGGCCGGGCCCCACGGGTCGCCCGTCCAAGGTCCCCCCACATCAAGGGAGTTCGCATGTCAGGTGTCTACGCGCGTCGCATCGCTGTCGTCGCCGCATCCGCCGCGCTCGCCGCAACCACCGGGCTGCTCACCGCCCCCACGGCCCAGGCGGCCATGCCCACACCGATCGCGGCATCGACCGCCCGTACCTATCTGAGCCAGCTGACCGTCGCCGCGGAAGGCTCGTCGAGCGGCTACAGCCGCGACAAGTTCCCGCACTGGATCACCCAGTCGGGCACCTGCAACACCCGTGAGGTCGTCCTGAAGCGCGACGGCACGAACGTGACGCAGGACTCCAGCTGCGCCGCCGTCAGCGGCACGTGGTACTCGGAGTACGACGGCGCCACCTGGACGGCCGCCTCCGACCTGGACATCGACCACATGGTCCCGCTCGCGGAGGCCTGGCGGTCGGGCGCCAGCAGCTGGACGACCGCCCAACGACAGGCGTACGCCAACGACTTGACGCGTCCCCAGCTCATCGCGGTAACGGACAACGTCAACCAGTCCAAGGGCGACAAGGACCCCGCGAAGTGGCTGCCCCCGCGCGCCGCGTACCAGTGCACGTACGCGCGCGCCTGGGTGCACGTGAAGCACTACTACGACCTGAGCGTCGACTCGGCAGAGAAGAGCGCCCTCCAGTCCATCCTGAACGGCTGCTGAACGGCCACTCAGCGGTTGCCGAACGGCTGCTGAGGCGGCTGCACGCCTGCCGAGCGGCTGTTGGACGACAGCCGGAAGGCTGCCGGTCACCGAGGGAGAAGGCGAGGGCGAGGGCGAAGGCCGCGACGTTCCGCACCCTGCCGAGAGTTACGGGCCGCCGGGCGCAACCGCCCCGCCCTTCCCGTCGTTCCGTACCGTACGGAGCCGTGCGCACCGCACGGCTCCGTACCCATACGCGGCGGCACAGGTTCGACAGCACCGTGCCGCTCCAGGTGCGGCGCCGCCCGGACGTCGGGGTCGGCGTCGGCCTCGGGGTGATCTGCGCACGCCGGGCCCGCAGAAACGTCCCCGGCTCACTGCCGCTACCACTGCCGTCGCGACCAGGCGTCGCATTTCCGGTGTCGCACCCCGGGGCGGTGAGCGTCCGCGCCGGTGGGGGGCCCTGGCATTACCCCGAACGCCAGTACCGGGAACAGCCCGGTCTCCCGCCGCGCGCCCTGCGGGGATGTGATGGACGCTGAAAACCTGCTCCGGTTCGAAAGGCAAGCATCGTCATGCGCGCAACCTTCATGTACGGCCCCGGCGACGTGCGGGTCGAGGACGTGCCCGACCCGCGGATCGTGGAGCCCACGGACGCGATCGTCCGGATCACCCTGGCCTGCGTCTGCGGATCCGACCTGCACCCGTACCACTCCATGCCCGTCGGCGACGAGGGCGTGCCGATGGGGCACGAGTTCCTCGGGGTCGTCGAGGAGACAGGTGCGGAGGTCACCGGTCTGAAGAGGGGCGACTTCGTGATCTCCCCGTTCGCGTTCTCCGACAACACGTGTCCGATCTGCCGGGACGGCTTCCAGACGGCCTGCCCGCACGGCGGCTGGTACGGGGCGGGCGGCGTGGGCGGCGCCCAGGCCGAGGCCGTCCGGGTGCCACAGGCCGACGGCACCCTGGTGAAGGTCCCCGGCGATGTGGACGCGACGCTGCTCCCTTCGCTGCTGACTCTGAGCGACGTCTATCTCACCGGCTATCACGCCGCCCACATGGGCCGGGTCTCCGCCGGCAAGACGGTCACGGTGATCGGTGACGGCGCCGTGGGCCTGTCCGCGGTGCTGGCCGCCAGGCGCCTGGGCGCCGAACGGATCATCCTCATGGGACGCCACACGTCGCGTACCGATCTGGGCCGGGAATGGGGCGCCACCGATGTCGTCGCCGAACGCGGCGAGGAAGGCATCGCGCGGGTGAAGGAGCTGACCGGCGGGGAGGGCTCCCACGTCGTCCTGGAGGCCGTCGGGCTGATGCCCGCCTACGAGCAGGCCTACGGCATCGTGCGTCCCGGCGGGATCATTTCCCGGGTCGGAGTACCGCAGTACGAGGAGGCCCCCGTCGGCTTCGGCTCGCTGTTCGGGAAGAACGCGGGCCTGACCGGCGGCCCGGCTCCCGTGCGCGCCTACATCGAGGCGGCGATCCCGGACGTGCTGGAGGGCCGCATCGAGCCGGGCAAGGTGTTCGATGCCGAGGTCTCCCTCGACCGGGTGGCCGACGCCTACCGGATGATGGACACCCGCACCAACCTCAAGGTGCTGGTGCGCCCGTGACCAACGCCGACACCAACGCCGACACCAGCACCGGCACCGGCACCGGCACCAACGCCGCCGCCGCGGCAGCGCACGAGCGGCTGTTTCCCGGCCATGTCTCCACCCTGGCGGTCAGTGACCCGGAGCTGATCGCGTACTTCGACAACTTCGCCTTCGACGAGGTGCTGCGCCACACCGGCGACCTGCCGGAACGCACGCGCCTGATGACGCAGCTCGCGGCGATGATCGCGGTCGGCGCGGTGGCCGAGTACCGGGTGATGCTCGGGGCCGCGCTCAGCGTCGAAGTCACGCCGGTGGAGATCAAGGAGATCGTCTACCAGGCGGTGCCGTACGTCGGCATGGCCCGTGTCTTCGACTTCCTGCACACCACCAACGATGTCCTCACCGAACGCGGCGTGGAACTGCCGCTGCCCGGTCAGTCCACCACCACCCCCGAGACCCGCGCCTCAGAAGGTCTGGCCGTACAGAAGCGGATCGTCGGCGGCGAGACGGTGGAGGCGCTGTACGCGAACGCTCCCGCCGACCAGCGGCACATCCAGGACATGTTGAGTGCCAACTGTTTCGGTGACCACTACACCCGCACCGGCATCGACGTCCCCACGCGAGAACTGCTGACCTTCGCCCTGCTCGCCGCGCTCGGCGGCGCGGACGCGCAGGTCCGCGGGCATGTGGCCGCCAACCTGCGCGTCGGCAACGACCGGGGCGCTCTGATCGCCGTACTCACCGGGCTGCTGCCGTTCATCGGCTACCCGCGCACGCTCAACGGCCTGCGTGCCGTCGACGACGTCGCCCCACCGCCTGACCGTTCGTTCCACCGCTCCTGACCACTCCCGCGCCGGGGAAGAAGCATGACCGCACGCACCTGGCTCATCACCGGCGTGAGCAGCGGCTTCGGCCGCGCGCCGACCGCCCGGTTGCTGGAGCGCGGGGACCGCGTCATCGGAACAGTGCGATCCGCCGCCAAGGTGGCCGACCTGCGGATCACCGCCTTCGAAGCACAGCGTGAGCTGGCACGTTCCACGGACTTTCCGGCCGGGGAGTGACCGTGCGCGTCGCCTCAGATGACACCCGTACCGAGGGCGGCACGAGGATGCGGGAAGCGCCGCCCCCCCGCGTACCGCCTGGCACCACCACGCCGTCGGCCAGACCCTGCACGTCACCGAGGGCATCGCTCTCATCGGCACCCGCGACGGCACGATCTTCGAGGCGCATCCCGGCGAGACCGCCACCTGCCCGCCCGTCGAGGAGCACTGGCACGGCGCCGCACCCGACCGGTTCATGCAGCACCTGGCGCTGTGGGAAGGCCCGGGTGACGACCGTCCCGAGACCACCTGGCTGGAGAAGGTCACCGACGAGCAGTACAACGGCCCCCGCACCCGCAGCCACTGACGAAGCACACCCCTCTCTCCCCCTCGGCATCATCGTCTCGGCGTCATCGCCTCGGCGTCATCGCCTCGGCGTCATCGCCTCGGCGTCATCGCCTCGGCGTCATCGCCTCGGTGTCATCGCGTCGGCGTCATCGCGTCGGCGTCATCGCGTCGGCCGCATGGACACCTCTGGTGCCACGGCCCGCTCCACGCGGACGCTCTGGTGCCACGACCCCGCTCGGCCGCGGAGCCGGACCACGGCCGCTTCGCCACGAAGGCCGGACGCCGAACCGCCCGTAGGCGCGGGAACCAGCGGCGTGTTTTCGGCCGAGTACAGATGCTGACGGCGGGCCCCCGCGAGGCCCGCGGGATCGGCGAGCAGCAGTGGTCGATGCGCGACTCCGACGCGGCGCGCTCGGTGCCTGAGGAGGCCCGGCCGCCCCCGGTTCGTACGACAATCCCGTGATCGTTGCCCCGCCGCCGCGGCTCCTGCCGCCACTCGTCCACGACGCGGAGCGGTGAAACGAGGCACCGTGCCGTGGCGGCCCGACGGGCCCGAGGGACGTCGGGCGCGCGCGTCGGCGAGAGGCCGCACCAACGCTCCGACCTGGAACATCGGGCCGCGTTCCCCGATTCCGTCCGTGAACCGACCGAACCGATCCGGCGGGCGGGCCGGGGGTCGGACACTCCTGCGGCGGTATGCATGCTCTCGGGCGAAGTGCACCCTGCGTACATCGCGGAGCCCGCTCGGCACGCCGGGGCGCCCGGCGGCGCACGCGAGGCGCGCGTCCTGCGGCTGACCTGCTCCCCTGCGCACCACCCCGTCCCGGATCCGCTCAGGGGCGGCATCCGGGTCGGCCGGCGCCGGGCAGGGCGGCGCCTCGACCGGCCGCCGACCCGGCACGGACAGCCGGAACACGGCTCCGGATCGAACGGCACGGAACCGCGGATGATGGTTCGGCAACCATCTGATGACACTCACCCCGCATGGCCGGAAAACTGCGCCGTCATTGGTTCAGGCCAAAGCGGCGAGGAAGGGGACGCAGTTGGAGACAGTGCCGAGCCGAACCCTGACCGGCGGCCACGGGGCAACATTCAGCCAGTCGACGAAATGTTGAAGTTGCAAGCATTGATGAGGTCTCCCTAACCTTGAGTGCTCAATCGGTTCATGTCCCCACCAGACCGAAGGAGCCCTCCCCCATGTACACACGTCTGAATCAGGCTCAGCCCTACGCCCTCGGGCTGTTCCGGATCGTCGTTGGCCTGCTCTTCGCCTGCCATGGCGCCGCCTCCCTCTTCGGCGTCCTCGGCGGTGCGGTGGGCGGCGGCTCCATACCCGCCGGCACCTGGCCCGGCTGGTACGCGGCAGTCATCCAGCTCGTCGGCGGAACCCTGGTGGTACTCGGCCTGGGCACCCGCGTCGCCGCCCTGATCTCGTCCGGCTCCATGGCGTACGCGTACTTCAAGGTCCACCAGCCAGGGGCGCTCTTCCCGTTGCAGAACGGCGGCGAGCCCTCGGCCGTCTTCTGCTGGACGTTCCTCCTTCTGGTCTTCACCGGTCCCGGGGCACTGGCCCTGGACCGCCTGTTCAGCCGGGACGGCACGGAGATCGACGAGAAGGAGCACGTGGCGGAGCGGGCCCCGACCGTCACGGTCTGAAGGCCGCACCGACAGCGGTGACGAGCTGATCGCGCAGGACCCGCCCTCTCCGCTCATGGGCCCACCCCTCGCGCACGCGGTCCCGTCCGTCACCGGCCGACCCGCACGCGGTCCAGCGTGCGGTCGAGCGCCCGCCGCACGTCGTTCCTCACGCGACCGGACGCCCGCCACGGCTCATTTCCTCACGTGCACCCGGAACGCCAGCTTCCCCCTTTCCGGGTGCACGTGACCTTTCCAACATCGGCCGTAATTATTCGATCATCGGATGAACGTCAGGCGTACGCTGTACAGCTGGCCCTGCCGCTCCTGCCGCTCCCCTGCGACGTCGCGGCGTTGTTCCGGATCGGGGAGTAGTAGGTGCTTGAGAGTGTGGGCGCGCTGATCGGCAGCCCATGGATCTACGCCGTGGTCGCCCTCTCGGTGCTCCTGGACGTCTTCCTGCCCGTGCTGCCCAGCGGAGTCCTGGTGATCGCCGCAGCCACGGCAGCCGCCGGTTCGACGACCGTCGCGGGGGCGGCCTCCGCGACACGCGCCGCCGAGCAGGTGCCCGAGGTGCCCTCGCTCCTCGCGCTGATCCTGTGCGCGGCCACCGCCTCCCTGCTCGGCGACCTCGTCGCGTACCGGCTGGCCTGGCGCGGCGGCGAGCGCCTGGACCGGGCCATCGCCCGCTCCCGCCGTCTCACCTCCGCCCAGGAGCGCCTCGGCACGGCCCTCGCCCGGGGCGGCGGTGTCCTCGTCGTCATTGCCCGCTTCGCCCCGGCCGGCCGTTCGGTCGTCTCCCTGGGTGCGGGCGCCGCGCACCGCACGGCGAAGGAGTTCGTGCCCTGGTCGGCCCTGGCGGGCGTGGCCTGGGCCGCCTACAGCGTCGGCCTCGGCTATTTCGGCGCCCAGTGGCTCGGCGCGACCTGGGTGGGCACGGCCCTGTCGGTCCTCGCCCTGTTCGTGGCGGGCGCCCTGGCCGCGTACGTCGTGCGCCGCCCGGCAGGGGGGCCCGCCGCCCAGGTGTCGCCGACCGCGACGGCCCCTACGGCGTCCTGACGCCGCCCCGTATCTCCAGACCGTCCAGCAACCTGGCGGTGGCCTCGGCGATCTCGTCGACGGCCCGGTCGAACACGTCCTGATTGTGCGCGGCCGGAGCACGGAAGCCGGACACCTTGCGTACGAACTGCAGGGCGGCGGCCCGGATCTCCTCCTCGGTGGCCTCTTCGGGGAGTGCGGGCGGGCGAAGGGTCTTGATACTGCGGCACATGTCTCCAGTGTGACCCGAGCCACTGACAACGACCGGCGCGAACCTCCGCCCCCGATCGCCTCGTCATTCACCGCTTCTCTCGACGGCCGGAATCTCATACGTACCGTCGAGGATCTCCGGCCCCGGCTCATAGAGCCTGAGGACCGGCCGGAAGTCGCCGTCGGGCGTGGGCAGCCAGTTCGCCGCCGCGGCCGGGTCGGCCGGCCGCTCCCTCCGAAGGTGGATCGTCAGCGCACCGTCCTCGCCGTACACGAGCCCCGGGGTGCGGTCGCCGACGGCGTACCGGCCGGCCGGATGCTCGATCAGGGGGCGGTCGGGGGTGTCGTACATCGTCACGGACCAGAACGCCCCGACCGGCGGCTGCCGCTCGAAGCGCAGCACATAGGAACGCGCGCCGTTCAGCCGCTCCCCTTCGGCGTCGTGGGACGTCCGGGCGTGAACCGCCTCGTAGCCGTGGCACCCCCACAGCCCGGTCCGTGCCGCCACCGCCCTGGCCCGGTAGGAGGCGTCCCGGTCCGTGATTCGCCACTGCGGGGAGTCGATGGTCCCGACGCCGTGCCAGTCGAGGTTGTAGTCGAAGCGGTGCGGATCCATCTGCCAGCCCCCGCTCGCCTCGCCGGACCGGCTCGCCTGCTCCACCCGTACCCTGCCCCGCGCCAGGCCCTCGGTCAGTGCGTGTACGAGTGCGGGGTCGGCCGACACGTACGGGACGGTCCCTCCTCCAGCAGCCCCAGCGGCTGGAACCGGTCCTGGTACGCCTGATCGGCCGCGGACGGCGGAAAATCGGCCATCCAGACCCTGAGCTGCTCGAAGAACCTCAGCGACTCCCCCGCGTCGGGGTCGGCGGCCGGGAGCCCCGTGCGGTGGGTACCCGGTTCGAGATGAGTGAGGGTGAGCTGTGCCTGAAGCTCGCGGACCCGCCGCAGGTCGTCCGGACCGCTCAGGGCGTTGCGTCCGACGACGGAGACGGCGGAGGTCGGTGCGTCGATCACCCCGCTCACCCCGTCGGGCTCGCTGCCGGACCAGCCGGGCGGCACGACGAGCCAGTCCCCGGCCCGGGTGCCGGTGGCGCGGCGGCCGACGTACGCGAAGTTGTTGGTCCAGGCGTCCACGAACTGCAGCACGTAGTACGCACCGTTGGTGTCGGGGACATGGAGCAGGACCGGCCCGCCGGATAGGTCGAGTTGAGCGATCGAGTAGGCGGTGTCGTTGCCGACGGAGGCGATGCCCGGGCCGGAGGAGAACGCCCCGGTGGAGTGCGTGAAGTGGTTGAAGGGGGCGGGCGGCAGCGGACCGTAGCCCGTGTGCATGAAGTCCTCGACCGTCGACAGGTTGTGGACCAGCGGACAGCCGTAGACATACGCCTCGGCGGCAAGGTCGACGAGCTCTTCGGCGTTCCCCTTCGGCATCGCGGTCCTCTCACGCACTCGCTTGCTCAGCCCCCTGCCACTCGTTCACGGCGGATCCGGCAGCGGACCGACAGCGGACGGCTTCCGTCCGGGACGGGGCCGGGCCCCGCACCCGCCCGGTTCAGACGACCGCCTTCGAGGGCTCCGTACACAGGGCCCAGATCACGAATGCGTCGATGGCGATGGAGATGATCGCCCAGACCGGCTGGTACGGCAGCCAGATGAAGTTGATGACCAGGCTGAGGGCGGCAATCGCCACACCCGTGACGCGGGCCCACGTGGCGCCCCTGAGAATGCCCCAGCCGACGATCCCGAGCACGATGCCGAGGACGAGGTGGATCCATCCCCATGTGCTCACGTCGAACTTGAACGTGTAGTTCCTGACGCGCGCGTACACGTCGTCGGTGGCGATACCGGTGATGCCCTTGACCACTCCGAGGACGCCGTCGACGAGAAGCAGCACACCGGCGAACATGATCCCCCCGGCCGCCCAGGGGTTGATGTCCCCGGACCCGGTGGAAGCGGCCCGACCGGGCGTGGGCCCTGAGCCTGCCCGACCGGGCGGGGGCCCTGAGCCTGCCGGACCGGGCGGGGGCCCTGAGTCTGCCGGACCGGGCGGGGGCGCTGAGTGTGCCATGGGAACTCCTCGGCAGGAACGGAACTGCACGACAGAACCGACCCTGCGCGGGACGCTTCCCGGCGACCACCCATACACACCCGGCCGGGTGACGCCCCCGCCGCCGGAGGCGGGGGCTGAACAGCCGGCCCACGAGGTCCGGGCCGCGACGTCCGGCCGCGACGTCCGGGCCGCGGCCTACAGGCACGGGCTACGGCTACGGCTACGGCTACGGCTACGGCTACGGCGCGGGATACCGCGACACCTTCGTCACCCTGCAGGTGACCTTGCCCGGGAACTCCCCCAGACCCTGGGCCTTGTGCGTGGACTTCTGCCCGGCTTCCAGGTTGGACACCGATGCCAGCCCCTCGGCGTGGCGCGTACCCTTCCCGTCCACGAACTCCACGTTCACGATGTAGGACGCCCGTTCCCCGGAGTGGTTCACGATCTCCACACGCGCGTCGGGCCACTGCGTCACCGAGTCCAGCTCACAGCCGGTGATCCGCACATCGTCCTCGGGCCGGGTCTCCTGCGCGTCCGACTCCTCCGCAGGTGCCTCGGACGCGCCACCTTCCACGGGAGCACCGCTCGGTGTGGCCCCCACCGGCGGTCGCGTCGACTCGCTCGACGACGAACTGCTCACCGCCGTGTTGTCGCCGAGTGCGACGGCGAGCAGCACGCCGAGGGCCAGCAGGGCGCCCACGCCGCCCAGCACGGACAGTGTGACGATCAGTCCGGTGCGGGATCTCTTCGGTGGCTGCGGAAGGCCACCTGTCTCCTGGCCCGTCTGAGGCCACTGCGGGTAGGGCGGAGGCTGCTGGCCGGGTTGGGACGGCGGCGGGTAGCCGTTCGACATGGATCCCCCCATGGGATGGTGCGACCGTGGATGTGGCGGAGCCACGTTACGACGTGCCAGGACTTGAATCTCCCGTAGGGGGAAGCGCGAGAGTGGGGGCATGGACGGCGACGCGCTCTACTCGATCGGCGATCTGGCCGGACGGACCGGACTGACGGTCAAGACGGTCCGGTTCTACTCCGACCTCGGGATCGTGCCCCCGACCGACCGCAGCCCGGCCGGCCACCGCCGCTACGGCGTCGACGCCGTCGCACGCCTCGACCTGGTACGTACGCTGCGCGACCTGGGGCTGGGCCTTCCCACGATCCGGAAGGTCCTGGACCGCGAGCTCTCGCTCCCCGAGGTCGCCGCAGCGCACGCCGAGGCCCTGACAGCGCAGATCCACACCCTGCGCATGCGGCGCGCGGTGCTGACAACGGTGGCCAGGCGCGGATCCACCCCTGAGGAAACGGATCTCATGCACAAGCTGGCCAAACTCTCGAAGGACGAGCGCCGACGACTGATCGACGACTTCCTCGACTCCGCGTTCGGCGGCCTGGACGCCGACCCCGCATTCACCGGAATCACGCGCTCGATGACCCCGGAACTGCCCGACTCCCCCGACACCGAACAGGTGGAGGCGTGGGTGGAGTTGGCCGAACTGTCCCAGGACCCGGAATTCCGCGCCGCCGTACGCCGCATGGCGGAGCAGCTCGCGGCCGGGCGTCCCGAAGGAGGCGCGGCCGGCCTGCGCCGCGACCCCGTGGCAACGGTCCGCGACCGTGTCACCCCGGCGCTGGAGGCCGGCATCACACCGGTCTCGCACCGCGCGGGTCCGATCGTCGACGGGGTCATGACCGCGTACGCACGCGACGCCGGCCGCCCGGACGGCCCCGCGCTGCGTCACCAGCTGCTGGCTCTCCTGGAGGCTGCGAACGCGCCGTGCCGACAGCGGTACGTCGAGCTGCTCGCAGTGATCAACGCCTGGCCGCCACCGGACGACCCGGCCCCGGCCTTCACCTGGTTCACCGAGGCGTTGCGCACGCGCCTGCACGATGCCCCTGACGCAACGTGACACAACGTGACGCGACCCGATGCGACCGCACCGGGTCGAACCTAGACTGACGAAGCCCGAAAAGTCCCAACCGAGGGAGAGGTGCAGCATGGCCAAGCGAGGAAACAAGCGACGCGGCCGCAAGAAGAAGAACGCCAATCACGGCAAGCGCCCCAACGCCTGAGCCGACCTTGCCGACCGAGCCGACCGCGCGGACAGCGCGGACAGCGCAGACAGCGCAGACAGCGCAGACAGCGCAGACAGCGCGGACAGCGCGGGGCGAGACACCGTAAGAGGCGATGTCGTCGGGTCGGGCAGAGGCGCCTCCTGCCCGACCCGGGCAACTCCCGCCTCGAAAAGGGGCCACTGCTCCCGTCTGCCCTGCTGTGAGTCGCCGATATCCATCAGAAACGGAAGCGAATCGCACGCTCCGTGAGTAGGTGACCGTCATGCCGGTCACAGCGAGCCCGCCGGGACGACGGTCACACACTGCGCCGAACAGGACTCCTGCCCAGCCCGGTTGGTCGGGCCCTGTGGCATCGGGAATCCCTGCGTCTGAACGGTGCGAGCCAGGAAGCCGTGGAGGAGGCACGCACCACCACCCGCGCAACCCGCTCAGCCATCACCGGTCCGCTGGTCTCGGTCTCCGTCCTCGAACCTTCCCTGACCGAATCGGCTCGTCAGGCCGCCCTGGCCGCCTTCGACCTGCGCGACGCCGCCGACCGGATCACCCTGGCCGCCCGCCGCGAGGCCGCCATCGCCGCAACGGACGAACTGGTCGCCGCCGCGGGCCGTGCCCTGGCGTGAACAACGGCCCCAGAACGGCGGTTCCGGCGAAACGCGACGCCGTCACAGTCGGCCTGACACTGGGCCCAGCGTGGCGATGAGAGGGGCCGAGCGGCCTGAGCAACAGCCTGAGCAACGGCCTGAGCAAGGCTTCCCCATACCGCTGCCACCGCCTCGCGGAAATCAAGCCAAATTTTCAGCATTTTCGAGCGGTGTGTTTTCTACCCGGAATCGCGAGTTCAAGGCTGCACCGAACCCCGGTGCATACGGTCGAATATTCACGTTCAGGTGATTCCCCTTCCGGGCTCTCCTGAATGGATGGATCGCTTCGTAAGATCCTTGTTCAGTACCGATGCACCCACCATGCCAATGTGGGTTCTTGGTTCCGCATTCAACTCAAGGGGAAAAATATGTTCCTAAGGACGAGGAACGTTGCGCGCACCACGGCCACAGCACTTGCCGTAGCCGCCATGTTCACCCTGGCCGGACCAGCCGGAACCGCTTCCGCCATCGACCACGTCACCTGTGACCCCGACGCGAATTTCCTGAAGATCTGGTCGCACAGCGGCGGGCGTGACAGCGTGGACTGCTATGCGAACCGCGGGAAGATCGACTTCGGTGGATGGTGGGTCGACCAGATCTCCACGGGGAACAACGACGTGAAGTACTACGACGCCAATGGCGATGTGGTGAAAATCGCCCGGTGGAACAATATTAAGTATACGAACACGCCGAAGGTCAATGCCATCGAAATCCTGTAAGGACTTTCTCCGGGGCATTTCAAAGTCCCGGTGAGCGTATGAGTCCGCAGGCCGTAGCAGGGTGAGGGAACCGTGCCGGCCCGTCATGGATGCACCGAAGCTCCGGCCGTATGGGGTGACCTTCCCACGTCGCCCTGAACCGCCGGAGCTTCGGTGTGTCCCCGGCCTGTCGGCCCCGGCCCGCCAGGTCACAGCGAGCGCGAGCACGTCAGGCCGCAGTGAGCACGAGCACGTCAGATCGCAGTACGTGCGAGTGCGTCAGGCCGGCAGGGCGGCCAGCCAGTCGGTCAGGATGCGGTTGACCTCGGCGGGGCGTTCTTGCTGGATCCAGTGGCCGCAGCCGTCGAGGAGATGGGAGGAGACCAGGCCCGGCAAGGTGACCGGGTACGCCGTGATCGCGTCGGCCATCCAGGTCGTGGAGGCATCCAGGCTGCCGCCGATGAACAGGGAGGGCTGGGTGAGGGGAGCACCGTCGAAGGCGGCAAGGTCATCCCAGTCGCGGTCCATGTTCCGGTAGCGGTTGAGTGCTCCGGTCACACCGGTGCGTTCGAACTCCCCGGCGTAGACGTCGAGGTCGCTCTCGCTGAGCCAGGCGGGCAGCGGACCGTCGGGGAACCGGTTGCGCAGCGTCCCGCCCGTGCTGACGAAGTGCGGATCGGGAGCGCCGGGTGCGGGCATGGTGTCGGCGGACAGGGCCGCGTAGAAGCCCGCGAGCCAGCCGCGTACGTCGGGCTCGATCTCGGCCTCGGCCCGGCCCGGCTCCTGGAAGTACGAGACGTAGAACTCCTCGTCCCCGCCCATCCGGGCGAAGACGTCGCTGGGGCGGGGCCCGCCGCGCGGGGTGTAGGGAACACTCAGCAGCCCCACCGCTCTGAAGACCTCCGGCCTGAGCAGGGCCGAGTTCGCGGCAATGGTCGCGCCCCAGTCGTGGCCGACGACCACCGCCGACTCCTCACCCAGGGCGTGAACCACCGAGACGTTGTCCTCCACGAGGTCGAGCATCCGGTACGCATCCGCCGCGGCCGGTGTGGAGGAGCGGCCGTAACCGCGGACATCGAGGGCGACCGCGCGGTACCCCGCCGCTGCGAGCACCGGCAGCTGGTGGCGCCAGGAGTACCAGGACTCCGGGAAGCCGTGAACGAGCAGGACCAGCGGCCCGGTTCCCTGCTCCGCGAGGTGAATCCGGCCTCCCGGCGAGGAGACCGACCGGTGTGTGATCTCCGGGACGTGCTGCACCATGCTTCTCCTCCAGGACCGTTGATCTGTTGCGCGCGCCAGGACGGCACCCTTCCACCGTTCCGCGGGCGTCACACGGATCATGCGAAGAACCCCACCGAGAAGACGAGTTTGTTTGCCGACTCGGCAAGTCCGGCGCTCGACTGCGGGTCTCCGCCGGTGCGGGACTGTGAGAGGACAGCTCAACGAGCGGTGAGCAGCCCGGCGTCGTGGGCGAGGACGGCGGCCTGTACACGGTTGGCGCAGCCGGTGCGGGTGAGGATCCGGCTGATGTGTGCCTTGACCGTGCCGGCACTCAGATACAGCTGATCGGCGATCTCCGCGTTGGACAGGCCCGTGCCCAGCAGCCGCAGGACATCCTGTTCGGCCGGGGTCAGTTCTTCGGTCCGTCGTAGCGCGGCCTCGGTGTCCCGGCCGGACGTCACGTGCCGTTCCAGCAGCTGCCGGGTGATCCGGGGTGCCAGTACCGGTTCGCCTCTGGCGGCGAGTTGCACGGCGCGGATCAGCTCGGCGGGACCGGTGTCCTTGAGGAGGAATCCGCTCGCGCCGGCCCGCAGGGCGCGCGTCACGCTCGCTTCCTCGCTGAACGCCGTCAGCATCACGACATAGGTGTGGGGCGAGAGGCGCGCGATGTCCTCGGCAGCGGTGATTCCGTCCCTGTCCGGCATCTTGATGTCGAGCAGGGCGACATCAATGTCCTGGGCGCGGCATGCTGCGGCCGCCTCACGACCGTTGCCCGCCTCGGCGACCACCTCGATGTCCTCGGCGTTCTCCAGAATCAGCCGGATTCCCACGCGCATCAGCGCCTCGTCGTCGGCGACCAGGACTCGGATCATCAGCTCATCTTAGGGCCTCGTAGGCCAGCAGCAGGATGAGGAAGGCGGCCGTGGGCAGGGTCACGAGCAGCGCCACGCAGCCCGATCCCAGGACGCGCGGCCAGGTCAGGATCTCGTCCCGCAGCGGGGCTCGTGCTCCTCTTTGTTCGATGCCGTCGGATGGAAAGCGGGCCGGGCCCGCAGGGGGTGCGGCAGAAACGCCCCTCAGCGCAGTGGATCCCAGGGGCTCGTTCCCGTGCGTGGGGAGCCATGCCGCTACGCGGAATCCACCGTTCGTCAAGGTGCCTGCCCGGAACGTGCCGCCGAGCAACGAGATCCGTTCCTGGCAGCCGGCCAGCCCACTGTGGGTTCCGCCGTGGGAGTGGCCGGACGCATGGGGCGCCTCGTTGGTGACGGACACTTCGACACCTCTGTCCGTGCTTCTCACCAGCACCCTGGTGGGCGCGCCGGACGCGTGTTTCAGCACGTTCGTCAGCCCTTCGCGGACCACCCGGTGGATCGCCTGACGCGTACGCAGCCCCATCTCGGCCGTGCCGGCAACGGACCAGTCCAACTCGACGGTGCTGCCTGTCTGCCGGGACTCCTTCACGAGAGCGGCGATGTCCTCGCGCGTGCCCCTCTCTTCTCCGGTCCTGTCCGTCGGGTCGGCCATGTCCTCGTGCCGCAGGACACCGAGGATCTCGCGTAGTTCCTCCATGGCCGTACCGGCTGTCGTGCGGAGCAACTCGGCCTGTCCGACGAAGGCAGGTGCCTGCCGCGCCGCGCCGAGTTCAAGCGCCCCGGCGTGCACCGAGATCAGGCTCAGCCGGTGTCCCAGGAGATCGTGCATCTCTCCCGCGATCCGGGCCCGTTCCTCCAACCGGGCCGCCGCGGCGGTCAGCACCCGGGCCTGCTCCAGATAGGTATTGCGTTCCCGCAGCAGGCTGACCAGGGGCCGCCGTTGCCCGAGCAGGGAGCCGGACAGAGCGGGAAGAACAAGCAGCAGCACCGCCGTGACCGCGTTCCCGGCCAGCTCCGGCAGCAGAGCCTCGGGCCGAAACATGGCACGAGCGAGGGTCAGGACACCGACAGCGGCGCAGGCCACCCCGACGAGCTGCCACACACGCCGCGGCGGTGCGATACGGCGGGTGGCGGACAGCACGACCAGCGGCGCCACCGCCAGGGTCCACACGTTGTCACCCACGACCAGCACAGAGGAACCCAGGACCGCGGCGACCGGCCGGCCGCGCCGGGCGGGGACGAGCATCGCCGCCCACAACGCCTCCACAACGGCCGACACCAGCCGATGCGGGGGCGCCAGCAGCAGCGGCATCAGACCGACGGCTGCCACCAGGACACAGAGGAGGGCCTCGGTGACGACCGTACGGCGCTCAGCGGCACGTACCGCGGACCAGCTCTCCACCGCCTCACCGTGCAACCACCGCGGCACACCGGCCAGCTTGTGCCTCAGTCGTACGGACGGGCGCGACAGCTGCGTGTATTCGGGCGCCTGACTCATGGTCTCCCTTGCCCCGCCTCTGAGTTTTTCGGGAGGAACGGTAACCGAGCCGGTCGCCGCCCGGCGGGCCCGGGTGTCATGTGCCCAGCCGGTGGCTCAACTCCGCCCGCAACGCGGCCACGTCCACTTGGTCGGCAGCCAGCAGCGCGACGACCACGCCACCGGCCCCGGCATCCGCATCCGTCGCCGACTCGTCGAGCAGCGCGGACAGCAGGTGGGCCGTACCCACCGTGGGCGACCCGTGCTCGGCGGCGGACAGCCGCGCCATCGCCATGGCCCGCTCGGCGGCGGCGGACGGTCGCACACCGTCGCTGTCGGGCGCGGCAACGGACAGGCCCGCCGGATCCGACGACGCCAGCGAGACCAGGGATGCCTGCCGTACGCCGTGTCGGCGCATCAGGGCAGGAGCGGAGTTGGCGTCCGCCAGGCTCTCGGGAAGCGAGCGCCCGGAGACGAACAGTGCCCGGTCCAGCGCCAGCGTCCCCAGCAGAAGATCCACCGGATCGACCGCAGCACGCCCGCACCGCACCGCTTGCCGCACGGCCTCGACGGACACCGCGAACAGAACCGGTGAGCCGTTCACGGTGCTCCCGGAGGTCCATGAAGTCAGCGCGCGGGTCAGGCGGTTACCGCTCTTGCCCAGCGTTCCGGCCCGGCGGAGAAGGGTGACACCACGGGATTCCGGTCCCTCGGTCTCCGCCGGGGCGCTCGCGTCCAGCCGATCGAGCGCGCGCAGTGCGGCAGTTACGTCCAGCCGCTCCAGCAGCAGGGCTTCCCGTGCCCGGGAGTCCGGCAGGTCCAGCAGCGCACGGGCCACATGCCGACAGCGCACGGAGATCGCGCCCTCGGCGCGGGCCGACCTGAGCGCGAGCAACAGGCACGCGCGCAACGCCCCACTCATAGCGGGCAGCACCGAGCCGCTGTCCACGGCCGATCCGCGCGAACCCAGGCCGACGCGCCACCATGCCTCACGCCAGGCGGCATCCACCTCTTTTCCCTCGGCACCCTGATCAGCTTCCTCACCGATGCCGGCCCCGACCGGCTCACCGGGCGCCTCATCGTCGCTCACCCAGCCGCGGCCCGCCCTGCCCATGATCGACCCGCTGAGCGAACCGGCCTTCCGCATGCCCGGGGCAATCGCCGCACCGGCGTCCGTGTCCCCCGACACAAGCTCCCCCAGCAGTGTGTCCGTCCCCACCGCCGACAACTCGCGCCTGACCGCACGGCGCAGTGTCACCACGAACAGGTCCATGACGTCCGGCTCGAACTCCGTGGTCGCCCCGGTCACGGCCATGCCGTCGGCTGCTCCGGTCATCCCTCGCTGCCCCATCAACGTTCCCCTCAAAGCGTGGTGGCCTGGTCTGAACGACGCTAGGCGCACCCACCGCGCCATCGCGTCGGCCGATCGGCCACACTCCCCGTCCGATCGGCGAACCGGCCACGGAACACGGCGCGCGGCGCGACTGGGCTGACAGGGCTGACAGGGCTGGCCGTCCCCAGACACGCCCTGTCCGCGCTCGTCGGCGATGAGCACACGTCAGAAGTACTCAGCGATGACAGCGCCCTGGATCGCTACGCCTGTATGACTGCATCTACTCCGCGAAGAACGCGGCGACCGTTGGCGTCCGCTGTCGTTGATGTCGTTGCTCGTTCGGGTGCATATCTCGTGCAGGTTCTGGCCCAGATGTCCAGGCTTGGCCTCACGATGTGTCTCCTCGTGAGGGTGAAAGAACATGCCGACGTACGTCACCTTGCTGAGCTGGACCGATCAAGGCGTCCGAAACTACAAGGACACCGCAAAGCGCTCCGAGGCCTTCGGGTCAGCGGTACAGAAGCTCGGGGCGAAGCTCCTGAGTATCTACTGGACCGTCGGTCCGTACGACCTCGTGGCCATCGTCGAGGCGCCCGACGACGAAACTGCCACGGCAGCACTCCTGCAGCTCAGTGGGGTGGGCAACGTCCGTTCCACGACTCTGCGGGCCTTCGGCCCAGAGGAGATGGAGCGCATCATCGCCAAGGCGGCCGGCTGACGACCCACGTCGTCCAGGACACGCAGCGCGAGGCTGTGAGTCACCTGGACCACATGCTCAAGCGGCGTCCCGGCCGTGAGTGACCACGCCCATGACTGACCGCACCCGTTGATGTCAGAAGTGGATGCCAAAGGCCCCCAACCATGATCGGCTGAGGGCCTTCGCACTGGTGGGCGCGGACGGTTTCGAACCGCCGACATCTGCTTTGTAAGAGCAGCGCTCTACCCCTGAGCTACGCACCCGTGGATGAGGCAACAGCGTACATGGCCTACGGCCCACGGTCACAAACGGTTGCCGCAACGGCAGGGAGGACGGGAGAGACCGGCAGGGGACGCGGCAACGGCGTCCGCCAGGGGACGGGGCAGCAGGTGCGCCCCTGGCGCGGCCGGGCGGGCAGGCGCTGTGGGCGGTGCCAGTGCCGCCGTCGGTGCCAGTGTCGGTGACGGTGCCGGGATCGGTGACGGTGCCGGGATCGGTGTCGTCGGGGGGATATCCCCACCCCGCATACGGTAGCCGTCCTGATTCTGCCGGATGGGCCGGCGTACGTACGGTGAGGCGCACACGGCCGGGACCGCCCGCCGTACGAGCCGGGGGAAAGATCATCGTGGCACTCCGTACCCGCACTCTCGTCGCATCCGGTGGAGCCGTGCTTCTCGGTCTTGCCCTCGCCGGCTGCGGCAGTACGGATCCGGGCGATGCGCCCGCCGAGCACAAGTCGTTCGCGCTCAGCGGGAAGACGCTGACGATCGATGCCGGTCACACGTCTCTGGAACTCGTACCGGCGGACGTGGTGAAGGTCGAAGTGACTCGCCGTGTCGACGGCTGGGTGGTTCTGGGGAACGGGCCCGACCCGAAGTGGAGGATGCGGGACGACACCCTCACACTCCAGGTGAAGTGCCGTGCACTGATCAGCGACTGCGATGCGCAGCACCGTGTGAAGGTGCCGCGCGGGGTGGCGGTCGTCGTCAAGGGTGACAACGGGAAGGTCGTCGCCTCCGGCTTCGACACTCCTCTTGCGGTCCGTGCCGACAACGGTGCGGTGACCGTCCGGGACTCCAGCGGGCCGCTGAACCTGGAGAGCGACAACGGCGGCATCGTCGCCGAAGGGGTCTCTTCCAAGTCCGTGAGGGCACGGTCCGACAACGGTTCGGTGCGGCTGGGCTTCGCCTCCGTGCCCGATCTCGTGGATACCGAGAGCGACAACGGCAGGATCACCATCGAGCTCCCGGGCGGCTCCGTGAAGTACGCGGTGAGTGCGACGGCGAGCAACGGACGCACCTCGGTGGACGCGCCGCGCAGCGACGAGAGCCCGCATGTGGTGAAGGCTCACAGCGACAACGGCCAAGTCACGGTCCGAAGCGCGAACTAACCGGCCCGTGTGTTCGTCCTTACCTGGTGGGAGAATGTACCGGGCAGGGCGGAACGGCACGGGAGAGGGATGTGACGGCGACAGACGCGCGGCCGCGGGCAGGAGCGGGTGGCGGTTCCGCCGTCAGAGATGTCCTCGCGTTGATGCTGCTGCCGGTACCGATACTCGCCGCCGTGGTGCCGGCCGCGTTCGCCGGTGGTGGTACGAGGCGCTGGTTCGGCGGGCGCGGGGAGAGTCAGCGCGCTGACGCGCAGGCCGCGAAGGATGCCGCCGCTGCCGCCTTCTACGAGTTGGACACGGCCCAGCGCGATCTGCGGATCTCGATCGAGACGATCACCGCGGTGGACAGTTCGCCCGGTGCGCGGAAGGCCGTGGATGACTTCGCCGCTCTCGGACGGCGGATCGACGAGGCCAGTCATACGTACATTTCCGCGGTCGATGCCCACGACCTGGACCGGGACGATCTGGAACCGGCCGTCGCGGCCCGCGCCCGCACCCAGCTGACCACGGCCAAGGACGAGCTGGTCCGGGTCAAGGGCGAGCTGGACCGGTTCGCGCAGGGGCTCGGGCCGCTGCTGAGCAGCGCGGAGACGCAGCTCGCCCGGCTCGCGCCGGCCGTGGAGCGGGCGCGGCAGGCGCTCCTCGGTGCGAGCAATGCTCTCGACGCGGTGCGGGCGTCCGGACTGCGGGCGGACGATCTCGCCGCGCGGTTGGCGGCCCTCGCTCCCGAGCTGACCAAGCTCAACCAGGGCGCCGGACGGCACGGCGTTCCGGAGACGCTGCAGCGCGCCGATCGGGTACTGCGTGATGCCGAGGCGGTACGTACGGAGGCGGCGCGGCTGCCCGAGCGGGCTGCCGAGATCGATCACCGGCTGGTGTCCCTGCGTACCCGTGCCCAGGCTCTGACGACGCGCGCGGGCTCCGTGGAGCCGGTGCTGAGCGAGCTGCGGCGGCGGTTCTCGGCCGCGTGCTGGCAGGATCTCCAGCCTGTTCCCGAGCAGGCGGCGATCAACGTGCGGCAGGCCGAGGAGAAGCTGAAGGAAGCCGTCCAGGCCCGGGACGAGCAGCGGTGGGCCGATGCGACCTCGCGGCTGAGCACCGTGCGCGCCCTGCTGAACGCCACGGACGAGGCGGTGTCCGCGGCCGGTGACCGGCTGCACCGGCTGAACGATGTGGCCAAGGACCCGCAGCAGGAGATCCAGCGGACCCGGTTCGCCATCCGGGACGCCCAGCGCCTCGCCATGGCCGGACGCAACACGCCCGACCCACGTCACGCCCGTCCGCTGGACGATGCCGTGGCCCGGCTGGACCGCGCCATCGCCGGTCTGGAGGGGCACCACCCCGACTACTGGCACTTCCTGACCGAGACCGAAGCAGTACGGCAGACGGCTGCGCGCGTGGTCTCCGAGATCCGCGAGGAGCGTGGGACGGGCGCGTAAACCGTGCTGATGTGCGGCAGTGAGGCCGCGGGCGGATCCTGGTACCACGCGGCAGTACGCGCGAAGGAGGCCGCCATGGCCACCCATGCAGTGCACGCCACCGGACGACGGACCCGCCGCCGCCCGATGACCCGCCTCGACAAGCACCTGCCGGTCGACCACCGGCTGAGTCGCGTCTACCGCGTCGGAGCGGGGCTGATGGGGCTGGTGCTGCTCGCCTTCGGAATCCTGGGGCTGATAAACAAGATCGGCTTCTTCACCACCGGCGGAGCCACCGTCGCGGGTCTGAACACCAACGGCGCCCTCAGCGTCCTGTCCATCTGCGTCGGCCTGCTCCTGTTCATCGGGATGGTGATCGGAGGCAACTTCGCCTCGACGCTCAACATGATCCTGGGCATCGCGTTCATCCTCAGCGGCTTCGCCAACCTCGCACTGTTGGAGACCGACTACAACTTTCTCGCCTTCCACCTCCAGAACGTGCTGTTCAGCTTCGTGGTCGGTCTGATGCTGATGGTCTTCGGGATGTACGGGCGGGTCAGTGGCGGCCTTCCGCACGACAACCCGTACTGGCGGGCCCGCCACCCCGAAGAGGCCGAGCGGGAGATGCGGATGAACCGGAGGGCTGCGATCGCACGCATGCCGGTCAACCGACGCGAGTAGCCGAGTAGCCGGTACGCGCCGTGCCCAGAACCGCGAACGACCGTCGTGCCCTGCCCGTGCTCCGAAGCGCGAACGGCCGCCACGCCCGCGTCCGTGGCCCGTACCGCGAACGACCGCCATGCCGTGTCCGTGCCCCGTGGGGCGGCGCCGGATAGCCTGGGGCCATGCCTCGTTACGACTACCGCTGCCGCTCCTGCGGAGACACGTTCGAACTCAGCCGCCCGATGGCGCAGTCCTCGGATCCCGCCCCCTGCCCCGCCGGGCACGACGACACCGTGAAGCTTCTGTCCACCGTGGCCGTGGGCGGTTCCTCGGCCAGGCCCGCGCCCGCCGCACCGCCGGCCGGAGGCGGGGGCGGAGGCTGCTGCGGCGGGGGCTGCTGCGGCTGAGAGCGGGCCACAGGAGCCGCGGCATGTGGGCTCGGACTGCCGCGGCGTGCGAGTGACATCGGAATCCTGCCGCTCACGGCCGACGGGGCTACGGCACACCGTGTTACCGCTTACCGCTCACGGCCGCCACTCCCGGTTACCGGATCCCACCTACCGTTACCGCCTGCCGCGCACGGCCGCCGCTCCCGGTCACCGGCTCCCGCTTCCGGTTACCGGCTCCCACCCACCGGTTACCGGCTCCGGTTACCGTCTACCGCCAACCGCCTACCGCCTACCGCCAACCGCCAACCGCCTACCGCCTACCGCCTACGGGACAGCGTGAGACCGTCCGACACGGTGAGCAGCACGCTGTCCATCCGCGGATCGGCGGCCACGTGGTCGTTGAATTCCTTGATCGCCGCTGCTCCGCCGGTCGCCTGCGGGTCGGTCACCCCGCCGTGGAAGAGCACGTTGTCCGTGACGACAAGGCCGCCCTGCCGCATGCGGGGCACCAACTCCTCCCAGTACGGGATGTAGTTGCCCTTGTCCGCGTCCAGGTAGGCGAGGTCGATGTGCGGCTCGGCCGGCATCGCCCGCAGGGTGTCGAGCGCGGGGGCGATACGGAGGTCGATCCGGTCCGCGACGCCCGCCTTCTCCCACGCCTCCCGGCCGTAGGCGGTCCACTCCTCCGAGATGTCGCAGGCGATCAGGCGCCCGTCGGCGGGCATTGCCTGGGCCATCGACAGGGCGGAGAAGCCGGTGAATGTGCCGACCTCCACGATGTGCCGGGCCCCGGTCAGCCGGACGAGGAAGGCGAGCAGGGGCCCCTGTTCCTCGGCGGACTGCATGCCGGCGTGCTCGGGCAGACGTGCGTACGTGGTCTCGACGAGCTCGCGCTGCACCGCGTCGAGCGGTGGATTGTGCGCCAGCATGTACGCGTACAGCTCGTCCGTGATCTTGGTTTCGTTGCCCTTGGTCATCACACACTCCTCTTCTGCCCCGCCGGGCTCACGCCGTCCCTGTCGCCACGTGCGCGCCAGGTGCTCCCACCAGGTCTCGCCAGGTGCTCGCCACGTGTTGGGGGACGGGACGGGACGGGCGGGAACGCGGTGACTGTAGTCGTCGACCGCCTCCGATTCATGCGGATTCCGGCACGCGTCGGTGAGCCGCCGTCAGAATGCCCCTCCGGGGCCGGGCTCCGGCCTCCGGTCAGCGTGCCTGTTCCGGGACGGGTTCCGGCTCCTGCCGGAACCCGTGGTCCGAAGCCCGGAGGAAGTGCCTCAGGATCTCCTCGCCCGCCGCCACTCCGCGCACGGCCGTCATGGCGACGTGCGGGGCGCTCCAGCCGGTGTCGGCGAGTTCGCCGTGGGCCGGGCGCCAGGCGCGGTCCGCGGCAAGGAGCAGGTCGGCGTCGAGGAGGCTGTCACCGGCGGCGAGGGTGAGCGTGGCGCCGGTGCGCCGGGCGACCTCCTTCATGGCGGCGCTCTTGGTGAGGGGGCCCGGCACGGCGTAGATCTTGCGGCCCTGGAGGGAGACCGTCCAGCCGCGGGTCCGCGCCCACTCCCCCAACTCCTCGACCCAGCCTTCGGGAAGCTGCCGGCGTTCGACGACGAGGTAGGCGAAGAGGTCCTCGGCCACCCGTTCCTTGAGCAGCCAGGCAGGGTCGGCCGCAGCCAGGAGGTGGGCGCGGACCTCGGCGAGCGGAGCGCATTCGTCGGCGAGCCTGCGGGACACCTGCGTCCGCCAGTCGGGGTCGGATTCGCCGTCCACGAGGAGGTGTCCCCCGTTGGCGCAGATCGCGAACCGCGGTGCGGGACCGGGAAGCCGGATGCGCCCGTACTGTTCGCGGGTACGAGTGGTCGTCGGGACGAACACCGTGCTCCGGGCGAGCTCGCCGAGGAGCGCCGCGGCGGCCTCGGTCATGTAGGAGAGCGGCTTGTGGTCGTACACCTCCACGCAGAGCAGCCGGGGAGCCTCGGCGTCCGGCAGCGAGAGCTGGAGCGCCGCCGTCGAATAGATCAGGGTGCGGTCGAGATCGCTGGCGACCAGCGCCGGCGGACCGGTCGGAACCGTCGCGCCCCCCTGAGCGACCCCGGTTCCGGGGTCGGTTCCGGGGTCGATGCCGGGGTCGATGCCGGGGTCGGTGCCGGGGTCGGTGCCGATCCCGACCGGAGCAGTCACAGCGTCCTGGGTGGTCACTTGGACTCCACCGCCCTGCCGTCCGCTCCCGTCGCACCCCTGGTGTACTTCGGATGGATCAACCCGACGCAGGTGTACGGGAGTTCATCGACCTCCTCGACCGGCACACCTCGCTGTCCGGCCAGCAGACGGATGTGTTCGAGGTCGGCGCCCGCGCCGCGCTTGGCGAGGATCTTCCACGGGACGCGGCGCAGCAGGACGCGGGTCGTCTCCCCGACGCCGGGCTTGACCAGGTTCACATCGTGGATGCCGTACTCCTCACTGATGCGTTCCACCGCGGCCCAGCCCTCCCAGGTGGGCGTGCGGTCGGCCGCGAGCAGTTCCTTGACCTCGGCGTCCACGGCATCGACGACCTCGTCGAAGCGGTCCGTGACCGTGTCGAGGAAGTGGCCGGACACGTCGGCGTCCGCAAGCTCCCGGTAGAACTTCGCGCCGTGGAAGTCGTGCGGTCCGACCAGGTCGGAGCGGAGGACGGTCCGCGAGATCAGCCCGGACACCGTCGAGTTGAGGCAGGCGGACGGAATGAGGAAGTCCTCGCGGGTGCCGTAGGTACGGACGCAGCCGCCCGGGTCGGCGAGGACCGCGACCTCGGGGTTGAATCCGTCGAACTCCGCCAGCGCCGCGGCCAGTTCGCGGGTGATCGCCCCCTTGCCCGTCCAGCCGTCGACGAAGACGACGTCCGCCGGATCGTGGTGGGCGGCCAGCCAGCGCAGGGCGTTGGCGTCGATGCCGCGGCCCCGCACGATGGAGACGGCGTAGTGCGGCAGATCGGTCCCGTACCGGTGTCCGGCCCAGCGGCGCATGAGTACGCCGACGGGGGTTCCGGCCCTGGCGAGCGAGACCAGCACGGGGCGGGTGGTGCGTTCGGCGAGGACCGTCTCCGTGACGATACCGACGGCGCGGGCGACGCGAGCGGCCGACAGGTCCAGCGCCTCCCTGAACAGGCTCTGGTACTGGGCGGACGGCTGGTACTCGACGGGCAGCGACTCGGCGTAGTGCGCGCCGCCGCTCTGTATCGCCTCCTCACGCTCCTCGGTGGGCGCCTCAAGCTCGGTGCCCGAGAGGTCCTGGAGCAGCCAGCCGACCTCGTCCGGTGCGTAGGAGGAGAAGGCGGGGCCGCGGAGGGGCTCGGGCAGCATGGGGGGTTCCTGCCGTTCGGAGGCGTACGGGGGGAGGCTCGACGGGACGTACGACGGGACGACCGCGAGCAGGACGTGGGCCGTGTGAGCGGACAACTGCGCCAGCAGACCGTCGGGGGCGTGGAGTTCGGGGGTGTCGGCGGTGGAGTCGACCGTCACGACAACGGCGTCGAAACCGGCGCCCGCGACGTTGTACGCGTACCGGTCACCCGGCCCGTCGGCCGGGTTGTCGTGGGCCGGGAAGACCAGCCGGCTGCGTATCGCGTAGCCGGGATCGTCCACGGCGAGGACGGGGGAACGCGTGGTCGTCGAGTAGCGCACCTCGGCGTCGATGTGGTCCTCCAGGGCCGTGCCCAGGCGGAGGGGTGCGTACATCAGCTCCTCGAAGCCGAGGACAAGTACGCGTCGGGCGTCGCCCAGCAACGCGGCGACGCGTGCGGCCATGGCCGGGAGGGCCGGTTCCAGGGCGGCCCGGTGGGCAGGGGTGAAGCCGTGCCGTCCGCCGTCGGGCACGCCTGCGGGCCACTGGAGGTCGACCCGGGTGACGGGCCGGCGCCCCGGTTCGACGACCGCTTCCGGTACGACGGAGGAACCAGCCGCTTCCGGTACGGCGGAACCGGCCGGTGCGCCGGAACCGGCCGGTGCGCCGGAACCGGCCTCCTCGTGCGCGGCCACCAGTGCCCGGCCCTTCTCCAGGACGCCTTCCGGAAGGGTGACCGTGCCCGAGCTTCTCGCCACGAGGTCGATGCGGGCGCCGATCTCCGCGGCGAACCCGGTGAGCCGTCCATGGTCGGCCGGCGACCGCATGTCCACCAGGGCGACGATGACGTACCGGCTCCGGGGGTACTGCTCGTGCAGCGCGCGGATGGTGTTGAGCACGGTGTTGCCCGTGGAGAATTCGTCGTCCACCAGCACCAGCGGCGCGTCGGCGGGTACGGCGGCCGACGCCGTGTGGCTGCCCCGCCCGACATCCGCCGGGCCGCGCCCGCCCGCCAGCAGGTTCGCGTCCTCCGGGAGCAGCAGGTGCGAGGTCGCGTGCGAGTGCGACTCCTCGAAGCCGCCTGCCCGCTCCACACCCTGGACGGGTCGGCGCGTCGAGTGGAGGTACGGTGCCGCGCCGAGCCCGTCGGCGACCGCGTGGCCGAGACCGGTGGCCGTCTCCGCGTAACCGAGCACGACCGCCCGGCGCGCCTCGGCGTCACCGAGGAGTGCGCGCACCCGGCGCCCCAGCTCGAATCCGGCGCCGTACACCACGGAAGGCCTCTGCGGCACATGCTTGCCGAGCACGTTCGACACGAGCAGATGGGCCCGCTTGGGGTTGCGGCGCAGTGCGAGTCCCAGCAGCTCTCTCAGCTCGCTGTCGCCGTCGGGCCTCCCGTCGCCGACGAGCTCGACGCCCAGTCGCTCCGCCACCCAGCTGCCCGACCACACCACGTTCGCCGTCTCTTTCCTTGCCGCGCGTTCGCTCATCGACACACGCTCGTACCGCGAGCCCCACCGACTCCGCGGGGCGCACCGGCGGAGCAGGGCCCGCCCACCCCATGCGGCCCGACCACCCCATGCGGCCCGACCACTCCGCGAAACCCGCTCACTGGCCCACTCCCGCGGCCAGCAGTTCCACGAAGCCGACGTCCTCCTTCGCCACGCCGAAAGCCTCGGCGCGTTGCAGGGTCCGCTCGGCCCAGGCGCGGTGCGGCTTCACTTCGTTCATCTTGTTCGTGTACACGGAGCGCATGACGCCGCCCCCGTTGCGTTCCGGGCGCAGGATGTCCTCTGCGTCGCTGAACTCCTCGTGGCTGACCACGGACAACGCATGCACGGGTGCGACGTGCGACGGGTGAATGCAGGTCTTGCCGAGCAGGCCATTGGTCCGGTCGAGCTCGATCTCGCGCAGCAGGCCGTCCAGGTCGTGCTCGATCAGGGTCGTCCGCAGATCCTCGGCCCGGCCCTCCAGGAAGGGACTGCGGCGCAACTGCGGTTTGAACATGCGCTCCTGGAGCCGGAAGTACTCCCACACCGGGCCGGTGATCGTGAAGCCCGTGCCGTCCGCCCGGCCCAGCACATTGACCACGTCGGCTATGACGGCGCCGACGATCTGTACGTCGTAGGCCGTCATGTCGGGCGCCCTGCGGAGCCCGTAAGCCGAGCAGAAGTCGGTGACGCCGAGCCGCAGCGCGAGCACCCGCTCGCGGTATCGGTCGACGGTGCGGGCGATTCCCTGGAGTGCTTCCCTGCGGCTTTCCAGGTGCAGCAGTTCGGGCGATTCGAGAACGGGCATCGCGAACAGGCGCCGTCCACACGCCTTTTCGGCCTGGGTGAGCGCTTCCAGGAAGGGCACACCACGCGCTTCGGTGAACTTCGGAAGTACAAATCCAGACAACAGTCGGACGGTGCTGCCGAACCGGCTCACCAGATCCACTATCTGGCCCGGTTCCCGGACCCTGATGAAGAGCAGGGGCACCTCGCCGCCACGCGCGTCAAGGTCCGCGAACTGCCTGACCAGGTTCTCCTCCGCCCCCACCACTTCGGAGTCGTCGATCGAGTCTTCCAGGCACAGCACCATCGAGACGACGCCCCGCGCGGACTGCTTGATGACGTCGTCAGCGAGTCTCGGCCTGGTGGCCGGGCTGTAAAGGGTCGCCCCCAGGGCGGCCGAAAGCACGCGGGCCGACGAGTCCGGACCGAATTCGCACGGCTCCCGGAAGAACAGACCCTCTCGCACAGCGGGCGCGATATGCCCGAAATGACGCATGTGATTCCCCCGAGCTACCTGAACGAGTGGACGATGGTGTGGCCGGTAATAGTACGTACGGACGAGTGTCATCAGTTCCCTACGTGCATGAATTCCGGGTAACTCGTCCATTTCCCGACGGCCCCAGACGCGACGGACGACGCGGTTTTGGCGCGACGCCGAGATATCCGGTGCGACCCCCGCGTTGTCCGCACAGGCGGCCAGCAGGCAGGATGACGGGCATGACGCACGCGATGGTGAAAGGCTCGAACGCCCCCCTGGACGCCACGGCTGTGCGGGCCGTGCTGTGCTGGACCCCGGGCGCCGGGGTTCCCGACGTGGACGCCTCGGCCCTGCTGCTCGGAGCCGGTGGCCGCGTGCGCTCGGACGAGGACTTCGTCTTCTACAACCAGCCCCGCCACCCCTCCGGCCTGGTACGACGACTGCCCAAGCGCAGCGTGCCCGAAGGGCTCACGGACAGCATCGAGGCCGACCTCAACGCGCTCGACCCCTCGGTCGACCAGGTGGTCATCGCCGCTTCCTCCGACGGAGCCCCCTTCGCTCAGGTGCACGATCTGCGCATCCTGCTGTACGACGCGGCATCGGTCGGTCAGTCCCCGCTCGCCGTGTTCGATGTGCGGCCCGAGACCGGGGAGGAGACGGCGATCATCTGCGGCGAGCTCTACCGGCGCGGCGATGGCTGGAAATTCCGGGCCGTGGGGCAGGGATATCCGACCGGTCTGGTGGGTCTGGCGACCGCCTTCGGTATTTCTGTCGACGAGGCGGAGGCCGCGGCGGAACCCGATCCGGCCCCCGCACCCGCGGCGGCAGCCTCGCCGGTGACGGCGCCCGCGTTCCCACCGCCCGCGCCCGCGTTCCCGCCCGCGCCGGCCCCTGGCCCGGACGCGCAGGCCACGGTCCAGCACCAGCGGCCCGCGTACGGCTACCCGCAGCCCGCGGCGGCCCAGCCGGCTCCCTCGCCCGTCGCCCAGCCCGCGTACGGGTATCCGCAGCCCGCCGCCGCCCAGCCCGCCTACGGCTACCCGCAGCCGGCCGCCGCCGCGGCGCCCGCCCCTGACCCGAATTTCGTCCTGCCGCCTCAGGGGCCGCAGTTCGTACGGCCCTGAGGGCGGTCCTGAGGGCGGTCCTGAGAACCGCGCTGAGGGCCGCCCTCAGACGGGCCCTGGGACAGGACAGCCCCAGGGCGACGCCGGACAGCCGGAGGGGCCGGGGAGGGCTCACGCCCGGCCCGCTCAGGCTCACGCCCGGCCCGCCCAGGCCCGCGACCGGCCCGTTCATTCAGGCCCGGGACTTGTAGCCCCGCCCCCACTGCAGGCCCCAGCCGTACATCCGGTCCAGCTCCGACTGGAATCCGTACACGAACTTCACCTCACGCCGCACGATCAGGTCGCCCTTGACGTTCTCCATCGTGAACACCGCGCAGGAGCGGGCTTCAGGAGCCCGCTCATCCAGTTCGATCTCGATCCGCGGGCCGTTGCCCGGGTAGAGCGTCACCATGGCGTGCGTACGGTCGAAGGCCGGAGTCGAGTCGTAGATGTACACGAAGAACAGCAACCGCTTGATCTCGTCGCGCTGGTCGATATTGACGTAGAGCGTCTCGCCCGACGGCGCCCCGAAGCGGTCGTCCCCGCTGAGCCGGATGTACGGGGGTTCGTTCAGGTCGCCCAAGAGGTTGCCCAGCGGCTGCACCACACCCTTGGTGCCGTCCTTCAACTCGTACATGCAGCCCAGGTCCAGGTCGACATTGACCATGCCCTGGGTGTGCGCCTGCACCACGTCGGGCTGGAAGAGCTTCATGGGCCGCAGCAGCCGGCCACTCTGCCGCGATCTGCCCTCGATGTCGGACGTACGCATCCGCCAGGAGAGGTTGACCCTCAGACTGCCGGACAGTGCACCCTGTTTGCTCAGTGAGACCGTGGCGTGCCGCTTGGAGAGCACGATGGAGTTCGTCGACGCGCCGCCCGAATCGAACTGCGTCGCTCGCCTCGGCCACAGACCGTCCCAGAACCCCATCCCAACCCCCACACGTATCGGTAGTGCACCGGCTTCGCACACATCACTGCGGGGCGGTCGCCGGGCCGGGTCCGGGTGTTCCCGGAGAACCGTCGCCGTACGGACCGCCCCGCAGAGAGCGTTCCTCATTCCCTACCGGGTCACACCCCGGACGGGATTTCTGCCTTGGAAGCTTCGTCATCGCCCCCGGCTTCGGCCTCCAGCGCCTTGTTGCGCCGGACCGAGGACCAGAAGGACCAGCCGATCAGCACGACACCGACAAGACCGGTGATGATCTCGTTGATCTGGAACTGGATGGTGACGAGGAGGATGGCGGCCAGCGCGCCGATGGCGTAGTGGGCGCCGTGCTCCAGGTAGACGTAGTCGTCGAGCGTGCCCTGACGGACCAGGTAGACCGTGAGCGAACGGACGTACATGGCGCCGATACCCAGGCCGAGGGCCATCAGCACGATCTCGTTGGTGATGGCGAAGGCGCCGATGACACCGTCGAACGAGAAGGAGGCGTCGAGGACTTCCAGGTAGAGGAACATGAAGAACGCGGCCTTGCCGGAGAGCGCGATCGCGGAGGCCTTCTTTCCGCCCTTCTTGGCCTCCTCCTCGGCCTCCTGTTCCCGCTCCTCCTCTTCCTCCAGCCTGTTCTCGAAGAAGCCGGAGAGACCGCCGACGATCAGGTACGTGATGAGACCCGCGACCCCGGCGAGCAGGACGGTCTCCGCCTTGTCCGCGTGGCCGCCGCCGTGCTGGTGCGCGCTGGTCGCGAAGGTCATCGCCGCGATCAGCAGCACGATCAGCGCGATGCAGACCGACAGCATGTCGACCTTGCCGAGCTTGGCGAGCGGGCGCTCGATCCAGCGCAGCCACTGGATGTCACGCTCCTCGAAGATGAAGTCGAGGAAGATCATCAGCAGGAACATGCCACCGAACGCGGCAATCGCCGGGTGGGCGTCCGTGACCAGTTCCTGATAGCGGTCGGGCTGGTTGAAGGAAAGATCGACCGCCTCGATCGGACCGATCTGGGCGGTGATGGCCACAATCACGACAGGGAACACCAGTCGCATACCGAAGACTGCGATGAGCACGCCGACCGTGAGGAAGATCTTCTGCCAGAAGGCACTCATCTTCTTCAGGATGCCCGCGTTGACCACCGCGTTGTCGAAGGACAGCGAGATCTCCAGGACGGAAAGGATCGCCACCACTCCGAAGGCTTCCCACCCCCCGTAGAACACCGCTGCGACCAGGCCGAGCGCGGTAACCGCGAACGACCAGCCGAAGGTTTTCAGAAGCACTGGCTACCCCATCGTGTTATGTAACGGGTCTCCCCCGGGTGTGTACGGGGCTCCCCCGCGCCGTGCGCGGTTTTACGAAACGTTGACCCCGAAGTCTAGAGCGATACCGCGCAATCCCGACGCGTACCCCTGTCCCACCGCACGGAACTTCCACTCGCCGCCGTACCGGTAGAGCTCACCGAAGATCATCGCGGTTTCCGTCGAGGCGTCCTCGGTCAGGTCGTACCGGGCGAGTTCCTGACCGTCCGCCTGATTCACCACACGGATGAAGGCGTTGCTGACCTGGCCGAAGGCCTGTCCGCGGTTGTCCGCGTCGTGGATCGAGACCGGGAAAATGATCTTGTCGCAGCCCGCCGGCACCTGGGTGAGATTCACGATGATCGACTCGTCGTCGCCCTCGCCCTCACCCGTGAGGTTGTCACCGGTGTGCTCCACGGAGCCGTCGGGGCTCGTGAGGTTGTTGTAAAACACGAACCATTCGTCGCCGAGCACCCGGCCCGACGCGCACAGCAGCGCGCTGGCGTCGAGGTCGAAGTCGGCGCCCGTGGTGGATCGTGCGTCCCAGCCGAGCCCGACCAGCACCTGGGTGAGGTTGGGTGCGGCCTTGGAGAGGGAGACATTGCCTCCCTTGGCGAGCGTGACGCCCATGGTGTGTCCTCCCCGAGTCGATGAACCGTTTGTTGAGACGGGTGGTTGAGCGCGTCCGGCGCCGCACGGGGTGCGGCGCCGGACGGGATGCGTACGGGCGTGACCCGGACCGTGCCCTGACGGCACGGTCCGGTCGCGCCTTCTCAGACGTTGACGCCGAAGTCCTGCGCGATGCCGCGCAGCCCGGAGGCGTAGCCCTGCCCGATGGCGCGGAACTTCCACTCCGCCCCGTTGCGGTACAGCTCGCCGAAGACCATGGCGGTCTCCGTCGAGGCGTCCTCACTCAGGTCGTAACGCGCCAGCTCGCTGTTGTCGGCCTGGTTGACCACGCGGATGTACGCGTTGCGCACCTGGCCGAAGCTCTGCTGACGGGTCTCGGCCTCGTAGATCGAAACCGGGAAGACGATCTTGTCGACACCGGCCGGCACACCGGCCAGGTTCACCTTGATGACCTCGTCGTCGCCCTCGCCCTCACCGGTGAGGTTGTCACCGGTGTGCTCGACGGAACCGTCGGGGCTCTTGAGATTGTTGAAGAAGACGAAGTTACCGTCGCTGTCGACCTTGCCCTGGGTGTTGGTCAGCAGGGCGCTGGCGTCGAGGTCGAAGTCACCACCTGTGGTGGTGCGTGCGTCCCAGCCGAGACCGACGATGACCGCCGTCAGGTTGGGCGCGGCCTTGGTCAGCGAGACGTTGCCGCCCTTGCTGAGGCTGACTCCCACGAGTCCTCCCATTGGTTTCCTTGGGGGCCGGCAGATGCCGGCGCCTCCACGTTGCGTTGGCATCCGATCAACGACTGGATCCTAGTGACCGGTTCCCGGCCAAAGCAGGCTTTTGACCGGGGCGCCCGCAGATCCCGTGGCGACCGGCTCAGATTGTGTCGAGCGCCTTGATGTAGTCGTTGAGGTCGCGCGCGTCGGGCAGCCCGTTGACGACGGTCCAGCGCACCACGCCCTCCTTGTCGATGATGAAGGTGCCGCGCACCGCGCAGCCCTTCTCCTCGTCGAAGACGCCGTACGCCCGCGAGGTCGCGCCGTGCGGCCAGAAGTCCGAGACCAGCGGGTACTCAAGACCTTCCTGCTCGGCGAAGACGCGCAGGGTGTGGATGGAGTCGTTGGAGACGGCGAGCAGCTGCGTGTCGTCGTTCTCGAACTTCGGCAGTTCGTCGCGGAGCGCGCAGAGCTCACCCGTGCAGACGCCGGTGAAGGCGAACGGGTAGAACAGCAGCACGACATTCTTCTCGCCGCGGAAGTCGGAGAGCTTCACGGTCCGGCCGTGGTTGTCCTTCAGCTCGAAATCCGGGGCCTGGGTGCCGACCTCGATCGCCATGAGACGCGTCCCTTCGCTACGTTCACCGGGCTGGGCTGTCCGGGTGGCCCCCAGCCTACGCAGAGCCCGCAGCAGGCCATGCGACGCCCGTGCGACGGCACCCCGCGCACCGGCCGCGCCCAGCGCCGCCACCCGCGCGCACCCCGCGCAGCCGACGCCACCGCACACCCACCCACGCACCCGCGTACCGAGCGCTCGCCACGCGCCCCGCCGTACGCGAAGGTGCCTCGCGGCCCCACGAAGAAGGCCCCCGGCGGTTCGTGCGCGCATGGTTCATGCGTGCATGCCGTCGGGGGCCTTCAGGTCTCGTGCGTGGCGAATGCGGTTCAGCGCTTGGCCCGGGCCGCCTTCGGTGTGACCAGACGGCTGCCCGTCCAGTCCTTGCCCGCACTGATGGTCTTGGTCTGGGAGAGACCGGCTGTCTGCGCAGCCTCGTTGATGTCGCTGGGTTCGACGTATCCATCACGGCCGGTCTTGGGCGTCATCAGCCAGACCGCGCCGCCCTCCTCGATCAGACCAATGGCATCCACCAGCGCGTCCGTAAGGTCGCCGTCCTCGTCGCGGAACCACAGCAGGACGACGTCTGCGACGTCGTCGTAGTCCTCGTCGACGAGATCCTGGCCGATTGTGGCCTCAATGCCCTCACGGAGCTCCAGCTCGACGTCGTCGTCGTAGCCGATCTCCTGGACCACTTGTCCGGGCTCGAACCCCAGGCGTGCCGCCGGGTTGGTCCGCTCCTCCGCGTGGTCCGCGGTCGCGCTCACGGGTTGCCTCCTGATCATGTTTCGGAAAATGCTTCAGCCACGCGCGTGCGCGGGGCGTTGGCCGTAGTCCACACGGGAGCGGCGGATCGCGCAAGTACCCAGCGTGCGAGACCGCCTAAACGGTGACGTTCCCTGCCACGTCGCCGCACTGTCGGCAGGTCCCCGCGGAGCCCGCTACCGTCACACCCTTTACGTCCTTCCACAGCTTATGCCGTTTCGGTCCGCCATTCGGAGTCGAACATCCTTTGGGAACGCTTGGACGGGTTGGGCGTATGGTGGCGGTTTGGACCGGCGCATCCCCGCACCATGGACGCGATGCGCCGCAACATGACGGTTACCGCTCGGTAGAGATGACGTTTACGCCCCCGCGGTACACGATGGTGATGGCGTACTCGCATGCATCCCGGGGGCATGTTCTCCCGTGACCAGGCCCCGTAGAGCAGCACCTAATAGCGAAGGAACAGCGTGGCTTCCGGATCCGATCGCAACCCGATCATCATTGGCGGCCTGCCGAGCCAGGTCCCGGACTTCGATCCCGAAGAGACCCAGGAATGGCTCGACTCACTCGACGCGGCTGTCGACGAGCGCGGCCGTGAGCGGGCCCGTTACCTGATGCTCCGGCTGATCGAGCGCGCGCGAGAGAAGCGCGTCGCCGTGCCGGAGATGCGCAGCACGGACTACGTGAACACGATCGCCACGAAGGACGAGCCGTTCTTCCCCGGCGACGAGGAGATCGAGCGCAAGGTCCTCAACGCGACCCGCTGGAACGCGGCCGTGATGGTGTCGCGCGCCCAGCGTCCGGGGATCGGCGTCGGCGGCCACATCGCCACCTTCGCTTCCTCGGCCTCGCTGTACGACGTGGGCTTCAACCACTTCTTCCGAGGCAAGGACGACGGTCTGGGCGGCGACCAGATCTTCTTCCAGGGGCACGCCTCCCCGGGCATCTACGCCCGCGCCTTCCTGCTCGACCGGCTGAGCGAGGCGCAGCTCGACGCCTTCCGCCAGGAGAAGTCGAAGGCGCCGAACGGACTGTCCAGCTACCCGCACCCGCGGCTGATGCCGGACTTCTGGGAGTTCCCGACCGTCTCGATGGGCCTCGGCCCGCTCGGCGCGATCTACCAGGCCCGGATGAACCGCTACATGGAGGCGCGCGGCATCGCCGACACCTCCCGGTCGCACGTCTGGGCGTATCTGGGCGACGGCGAGATGGACGAGCCCGAGTCGCTGGGCCAGCTCTCCATCGCCGCCCGTGAGGGCCTGGACAACCTGACCTTCGTGGTCAACTGCAACCTCCAGCGCCTCGACGGCCCGGTGCGCGGCAACGGCAAGATCATCCAGGAGCTGGAGTCGCAGTTCCGCGGCGCCGGGTGGAATGTCATCAAGCTGGTCTGGGACCGGTCCTGGGATCCGCTGCTCGCCCAGGACCGCACGGGCATCCTGGTCAACAAGCTGAACACCACGCCGGACGGCCAGTTCCAGACGTACGCCACCGAGTCCGGCGCGTACATCCGTGAGCACTTCTTCGGGGACGACGCGCGGCTGCGCGACATGGTCAAGGACATGACCGACGACCAGATCCTGCACCTGGGCCGTGGCGGTCACGACCACAGGAAGGTCTACGCGGCCTACGCGGCGGCCAAGGCCCACAAGGGCCAGCCGACGGTGATCCTCGCGCAGACGGTCAAGGGCTGGACGCTGGGGCCGAACTTCGAGGGCCGCAACGCCACCCACCAGATGAAGAAGCT
Organism: Streptomyces sp. NPDC058051; assembly: GCF_042885475.1. NCBI lineage: Bacteria > Bacillati > Actinomycetota > Actinomycetes > Kitasatosporales > Streptomycetaceae > Streptomyces > Streptomyces sp. NPDC058051. Next base: position 62,547 of record NZ_JBHVRW010000018.1, on the reverse strand, counting down.
CACGGTCGAGGACCTCAAGCGGTTCCGCGACCGGCTGCACATCCCGATCACGGACAAGCAGCTGGACGAGGGCTACCCGCCGTACTACCACCCGGGTCGCGACTCGGAGGAGATCCAGTACATGCACGACCGCCGCAAGGGTCTGGGTGGTTACGTCCCGACCCGTGTGGTGCGCGCGAAGCCGCTGGTCCTCCCCGAGGACAAGACGTACGCGACCGCGAAGAAGGGGTCGGGTCAGCAGTCGATCGCCACGACCATGGCGTTCGTCCGCATCCTGAAGGACCTCATGCGGGACAAGGAGATCGGCAAGCGTTTCGTGCTGATCGCACCCGATGAGTACCGCACCTTCGGCATGGACGCGTTCTTCCCGAGCGCGAAGATCTACAACCCGCTGGGGCAGCAGTACGAGGCGGTGGACCGCGATCTGCTGCTCGCGTACAAGGAGTCGCCGACGGGGCAGATGCTGCACGACGGCATCTCCGAGGCCGGCTGCACGGCCTCGCTGATCGCCGCCGGCTCGGCGTACGCCACGCACGGCGAGCCGCTGATCCCGGTGTACGTCTTCTACTCGATGTTCGGTTTCCAGCGCACCGGAGACCAGTTCTGGCAGATGGCCGACCAGCTCGCGCGCGGCTTCGTGCTGGGTGCCACCGCCGGTCGTACGACGCTGACCGGTGAGGGGCTCCAGCACGCGGACGGCCACTCGCAGCTGCTCGCCTCGACGAACCCGGGCTGCGTGGCGTACGACCCGGCCTTCAGCTACGAGATCGCGCACATCGTCAAGGACGGTCTGCGCCGGATGTACGGCGGAACCCCCGAGGAGAACGAGGACGTCTTCTACTACCTCACCGTCTACAACGAGCCGATCCAGCACCCGGCCGAGCCCGAGAACGTGGACGTCGAAGGCATCCTCAAGGGCGTGTACCGCTACCGGAGCGCCGAGCGGGGCGAGATCCCGGCCCAGATCCTGGCGTCCGGCGTGGCGGTCCCGTGGGCGGTGGAGGCCCAGCGCATCCTCGCCGACGAGTGGAACGTCCGGGCGGACGTCTGGTCGGCGACCTCCTGGAACGAGCTGCGCCGCGAGGCTGTGGACGTGGAGCGGTACAACCTGCTGCACCCGGAGGAGGAGCAGCGCGTCCCGTACGTCACGCGGAAGCTCTCCGGCTCCGAGGGTCCGTTCGTGGCGGTCTCGGACTGGATGCGGTCCGTACCGGACCAGATCGCGCGCTGGGTGCCCGGTGCGTACCAGTCACTGGGCGCGGACGGCTTCGGCTTCGCCGACACCCGGGGCGCGGCGCGCAGGTTCTTCCACATCGACGCGCAGTCGATCGTCCTCGCGGTGCTCACCGAGCTCGCGAAGGAGGGCCGGATCGACCGTTCGCTGCTGAAGACGGCGATCGACCGGTACGAACTGCTCGATGTGACCGCGGCCGACCCGGGCGCGGCCGGCGGCGAAGCGTAACGGCACGAACCGCACGACGGCGCGACGGCACAGCCGCACGTCGGCGCGACGGCACAGCCGGGCGGCAACACGCCTGCACGACCGCACGACCGCACAGCCAGACGGCAACACGCCTGCACGGCAGTCGAGGGGCGGCGGGATCTTCTGATCCCGCCGCCCCTCGGCGTATCCGGTCAGTTCTCCCAGACCTTGAAGGCCCGTACCTGGTACGGGGACCGGGGCACCCAGGTGCCGCCGCCCGGATAGGTCTCGAACTCGCCGGTCTCGGCGCACTCGGCGGACTGGTAGGTGGTGACGGGCCTGCCGGTGCGGTTGGCGAGCGCCTGGATCTTGCGGCCCGCGGGCAGCGGCACACAGCTCTCGATGTCGATCGTGGACAGCTCATGGATCTGCCGGGCGCCGGTGAAGTCCGGCTTGTCCCAGAGACAGAGCTGACCGCTTCCGCAGTTCCCGAGGCGCGCGGGTGCGGGGTGAGCGGCGGCCCGCGGGCCTGCGGAATGCGCCGCGGTCGGCGGGATCGCGGAGTGGGCGGCGGCCTGCGGAATCAGGGCGCAGGCGGCCAGGGCGGTGGCGAGAACGGTCATACGCATGGACATGGACATGGACCCCCGTGGTCGTGCGAATCAATCGGTTGCACGCACCCTGACCTGTGCGGCAAGGCCCGGGAAAGAGGTCACGGAGCACACCACCCTGATAGGCGACAGCCCCGCCGGAACCATCCGGCGGGGCTGTCGTCCGCACTGTGTTGACGCCGGGAAGGCGCCGCGGCGGACGGGTCAGATGTGGCCCATGCCCGCGCCTGCCTCGGCGTTCTCACCGCGCTTGGTGAGCATGGCGACCAGCGCCGCGACCACCGCGACGATGCCGGCGACCATGAACGCCGTGCTCATGCCCGACACGAACGTGTCATGGGCGACGCCCGCGATCTGTGCCGCGACCTCCGGCGGAGTGCCGCCGGCCACCGGCGCCACGCCGACCTCGACGGCCGAGGACGCGGCGTCCAGTTGCTCCGGCGCGAGCGGCGGAAGCTTCGCGTCCGCCCAGTTGTCGGCGAGCTTCGCGTCGACCTGGGAGGCCATGATGGCGCCCAGCACCGCCGTACCGAGGCTGCCGCCGACCTGCATGGCCGCCTGCTGCAGACCGCCCGCCACGCCGGAGAGCTCCATCGGGGCGTTGCCGACGATGACCTCGGTGGCGCCGACCATCACCGGGGCGAGGCCGAGGCCGAGCAGACCGAACCAGATGGACATGGTCAGGGTGCTGGTGCCGAGGTCCAGCTGGGACATGCCGAACATGGCGACCGCGGTGCACACCATGCCGCCGACCAGCGGAACCCGCGGCCCGAACCTGGTGATCATGAAGCCGGCGAGCGGCGAGGCGATGATCATCATCCCGGTCAGCGGCAGCAGGCGCAGACCGCTGTCGACGGGACTCAGACCGTGGACGTTCTGGAGGTAGAACGTGACGAAGAACAGCCCGCCGATGAAGGCGAAGGCCATCAGCGTCATCAGGACCGTGCCCGCGGACAGCGGTACGGAGCGGAACATCGCCAGCGGGATCAGCGGCTCCCTGACGTTCTTCTGGGAGACGGCGAACACCACGAACAGGGCCACGGCGGCGCCCAGGAAGCCGAGCGTCTTGTAGTCGCCCCAGCCCCATTCGGAGCCCTTGATGAGTGCCCAGACCAGGCAGAACATCGCCTGGGACAACAGCACGATGCCGCCGACGTCGAAGGAGCGCGGCGCGTTCTCGGCGCGGTGGTCCTTCAGGATCACCAGGCCCATCAGGAGCGCGAGCACACCGACCGGGACATTGATGAAGAAGACCGACTGCCAGCTGACGTGCTCGACGAGCAGACCGCCGAGGATCGGACCGCCCGCGGTCGACGCGCCGATCACCATGCCCCAGATGCCGATCGCCATGTTCAGCTTCTCGGCCGGGAAGGTGGCGCGCAGCAGGCCGAGCGCGGCGGGCATCAGCAGCGCGCCGAAGAGGCCCTGGAGCACCCGGAACACGATCACGAGCGCGACACTGTCGAAGAGGCCGATGGCCCCCGATGCCGCGGCGAAGCCCACGACACCGATGAGGAAGGTCTGGCGGTGGCCGAACCGGTCACCGAGCTTGCCCGCGGTGATCAGGGAGACCGCGAGGGCGAGCATGTAGCCGTTGGTGATCCACTGGACATCGGCGAGCGAGGCGCCCAGGTCCTTCTGGATGGCGGGGTTGGCGATCGCGACGATCGTGCCGTCGAGCGCGACCATCATCACGCCGATGGCCACGGAGAAGAGCGTCAGCCAAGGGTGGCCGCGCAGCCCCTTGGCAGGTGCGGGCAGGGCGGTGTCCTGCGGCTCCCGCGACGCCTTGTCGACGGTGGTCTGACTAGTCATACCGTTGACACTAGTGTCAGTCGCTGACAGTTGACCAACCATTTCATAAGACGGTAACTGTCATGTAGCTCACAGGTACGCTGAGCCGCACAAAGCAGAAGAAGAGGGCCATTTCAGTGACCGATGGGCAGCGGGTCGTGTATCCGACCGGACTGTGTGGACGTCCGTCGGGGCCGCGCACACGTCCCACCGGTCTGCGTGAACGGAAGAAGCGGCGCACCCGGGACGCCCTGCTGCGCGCCGCCCTCGAACTTTTCACCACCCAGGGCTACGAGGAGACGACCGTCGACGAGATCGTCGACGCCGTCGAGGTCTCCCAGCGCACCTTCTTCCGCTACTTCGCCAGCAAGGAGGAAGCCGCCTTCGCCATCCAGGAGATGGTGGAGTCGCACTTCCTCTCGGAGCTGCGGCGGCGGCCCGCCGACGAAGCCCCGTTCGAGGCCCTGCGCAGAGCGGTCCTCTGCGCGTGGAACGGCATCGGCGAGGCGATCGAGGCGGTCATCACGGTCGATCTCCACATGCGTACGTACCAGATGATCGAGTCGACGCCGTCGCTGCTCGCCACCCACCTGCGGCGCAGCATGGACCTGGAGAACCAGATCGCGCTGCTGATCGCCGAGCGCGAGGGGCTCGACGTGGCGACGGACCCCCGTCCGAGGGTCGCCGTGGCCGCGTTCTCCGGAGTGATGCGGGTGACCGGCCAGCTCTGGGGGCAGGGGCGGGACATCAGCGTGGACGCGTTGCGCGCGCTGACCGAGGCGTATCTCGACCAGCTCGGACCGGCCCTGGCCGGGAACTGGCGCACGGAGAACGGCCCTGGGCCCGGGTGACGCCCTGGAGAGTCCGTCCGATGTGCGGCACACCTCATCGCCGCGGCGTGACCGACCGCACAACAGCCTTGCTTCGATGGCCATATGCGACGCTCCGGGGCATCGTGCGCGCGTGAGCGCGCGCCTGAGTGTGCGTGGCGCACCAACACAGCGTGAAACGCGGGGCTTTGAATTCCCGTCTGCCGAGTGATGTGCGTCACCCTCCTCACGGCTCTCCGGGTACGTCTCCTAATGTGGGCGGAAGTGACTTCCTTCGACTCCTCCCCCACGCTGACCGTATGGCGCGCCCTGCTCGCCGTCGCGGTGGTGTTCGTGATGCTGGCGACCACCGGCTGGACCGCCGTACGTCATCAGCACTCCGACGAGCCGCGCGCCCTCGCACTCGCTTCCTGGGCACGGGGACACGTGGCGGGGCGTCCGCTGCCCGACGCCGACGCGCCGCCGCAGCGCCTGGCGCAGTTCTTCGTCACGCTCACGGCCGCGCAGCGCACCGCCCTGGCCGACAAGTACCCCTTGGTCGTGGGCAATATGAACGGCGCCCCGGTCACCCTGCGCTACCAGGCCAACCGACGGGCCCTGGCGCAGGCGAAGGCGGTCGAGCGGCGGCGCACGCACGACGCCAGGCTCTCCCCCGACGGGCGCGCCGAGGCGCTCCGCCGGTTGAACCGCTTCCGGTCGATGCTCGCCGAGGGACGCCACTTCCTCGCCTTCGACCCGTCCGGAAAGGGCCGCGCCGCAGAGGTGTTCGGCGATCTGGACCGGGCCGAGCGGGTCTCCGTGATCGTTCCCGGTGTCGACACCAGTCTGCTGACGCTGGAACGGGACGCGCCCAAGGTGAACACCGCCCCGGTCGGTATGGCGAAGTCGCTGTACGCGGCGGAGCGCGCCGCGCGCCCCGGCACCCGTACCGCCGTCATCGCCTGGGCCGACTACACGACGCCCGCCGGCATCGGCATGGACGCGGCGCTGGGGAACCTCGCGGAGCGCGGGGCGGTGCGACTGAACGCGCTGGTGGGCGCGTTGCCCGGGTACGCCCCGGTCTCGCTGTTCTGCCACAGCTACGGTTCGGTGCTGTGCGGTGTCGCCGCGGACGAACTGCCCTCCAGGGTCACCGACATCGCGGTCGCGGGCAGCCCCGGCATGCGGGTGGAGAACGCCGCGCAACTGCACACCGGGGCCAGGGTGTGGGCGATGCGGGACCACGGCGACTGGATCGAGGACGTACCGAACCTGGAGCTCGGCGGTCTCGGCCACGGGGCCGACCCGGTCGACCCGGGCTTCGGCGCACGCGTCGTCTCGGCGTCCGACGCGGTCGGGCACAGCGGCTATTTCGAGCCGGGCACCGAGAGCCTCAGCAACTTCGCCGCGATCGGCGTGGGGGCCTACGCGTCGGTGAGCTGTGCGCGCTCCGACCGTGCCTGCCACCACGGCGTCACCGACAGCCAGGGCATCTGACAAGGCGGCGAGCCGCGCATCGGGGCTCGGACCGAGGGGGGACGGAGCAGGCAAGTGCCGCATACGATGAGGCACATGGGTGATGTGCTGGCCGGAATTCATGCCACCTGGGAGTTCGACACCGACTCCGTGCTCATCCGCTTCGAACGGGGAATACGCACACCGAAGCTCTTCCAGAGCCTGCGTGAGCGCCGCGTCCCGCACACGGCGCTGTCGTCGGTGACGCTGACCCCGGGCAAGCGGGGCACGGTGGTCCTGCACGCCGTGCCGAGGCCGGGTGCCGACCCGCTCCTGGAGGCCGCGGCCGGACAGCTGAAGGACGGCAGCGACCCGTACCGGCTGGTGCTCCCCGCCGAGCGCGAGACGCTCGCCGAGTACTACGCCGACGAACTGCGCGCCCTGCTCGGCCCCGACGCCGCGGAGCCCGCCGACCGGTTCCTGGTCGCGGCCCCCGAAGCACCGATGCAGTTCAAGGCGTACGACGGCCGGGCCGGCTTCGACGGGGAACGGGTCTCCTTCCGCTGGTTCTGGACGGGCGCCTCCACGGCGAAGTGGAAGGCCGGCGACCAGACGTTCCCGGTGTCGGAGCTGAGCGGCGTCGAGTGGCGTTCGCCGGAAGCCTTCGAGGGCTATCTGCGGCTGGTGCCGAGGGGCCTGGAGTGCACAACTCCCCGTCCGGTTCCCGGGAGCGGTCTCGGCCCGGGTACGGAACCGGTCGCGGAGCTCGGCACGGACACGGTGCTCAGTGCCCGACCGGTGGGCCCCCGCCCCGCCCGGGCCGATCAGGACCCGGCCGCGGTGGTCTTCGGTCTCGGCTACGGCCCGGTGCACGAATCGCTGCCGTTCGCCGCCGCCGTTCTGGAGTCCGTACGCAGAAAGCACTCGGCTTCCGCTGCGTCGGCCGCCGTGGTGACGAGCGCTGTGCGGCGCGATCCCGCGGACATCGCGGAGCGGATCCGGCACCTCGGCGAGCTGCATCAGGCGGGTCTGGTGACGGACGACGAGTTCCGCGCGAAGAAGGCCCAACTGCTCGCCGAGCTGTAGCGGTAGCAGTAGCTGGAGGTGACGGGCGGCTGGAGGTATCGGGGCAGTCGGAGGCGTCAGGACGACTGAAGGCGTCGGGGTAGCTGAAGGCGTCGGGCCGGTAGTACTCCCGTACGGAAGCGCGGCGGCGGATCGAAACCCGGGTATGACGTCCTCGGGCCGGTCCGCTCCCTACGCTGATCGGGTCATGACCAGTTCCCCGCCGCACCAGCCGCCCGCGCCGGACGAGCCTCCCGCACCGCAGGGGCCGCCTCCGCCGCCCCGGGCGCCCCGGCCGTCCACTCCACCCCAGGCGCCGCCCGTCGCCGACGGTCTCGTGAGCGCCGCGCGACGCCATCTGCGCGAGTTCGCTCGCGGGCTCACGCATCCGTCCCACCCCTCGACGCCCCTTCTGGCAACGGCGCCGAGGCAGTGGCAGCGGCAGCTGCCGTACGTGGTGGTCCTCGCGCTCGTCGCGCTCTTCGTCCCGGTCACGATCGCTGTCCTGACCGATCAGTACGAGGTGGGCGGGGGTGTGGCGGGAGCACTCGCCGTCGCGCAGGCCGGTCCGCTGCTGATGCTGGCGCACCGGCCGCTCCAGGCCTGGTGGATCGTCTTCCTCGCCGACGTCCTGGGCGCGTTCGTGCTGCTCCGGTATCCGGCCCACTCGTACGACGTCTGGCCGTGGCCCCCACCCACGCTGATCGGCTACCTCTTCCTGCTGCTCGCGCTGGCCCTGCGCGAGACCCGGCGGACCCTGGTCGCGGTCTGGGCGGCGACGGGTGCGGCGGGCCTGGTCCTGCACCTGGTCTCGCCGGGCCGCAGCAACGGCAGCGCGCTGCTGCTGGTGATCCTCGGCACCGTGGTCCTCGTGATCGGCGCGGCGCTGCGGGAACGGGGCGACGCACAGCGCCGGCTCGCCGAGCAGGAGACCATCAGCGAGGCCGAGCGGGCGCGGCGGACGCTGCTGGAGGAGCGCACCAGGATCGCCCGTGAGCTGCACGACGTGGTCGCGCACCACATGTCCGTGATCACGGTCCAGGCCGATTCCGCGCCCTACCGGATCAGCGGGCTGCCCGAGGAGGCGCGCGCGGAGTTCGGGGCGATCGCGGCGAGCGCGCGGGAGTCCCTGGCGGAGATGCGGCGCCTGCTGACGGTACTGCGCAGCGACGGCACGGAGGGCGAGCGGGCGCCGCAGCCGGGGCTCGACCGGGTGCAGCAGCTGGTGGAGGCGACGGTGCGGGCCGGGGTGCCGGCCGAGCTGTCGCTGGCCGCCGACCTGCCGGACGTACCGCAGGCCGTGGACCTGTCGGCGTACCGGATCGTGCAGGAGGCGCTGGCGAACGTGATCCGGCACGCGCCCGGTGCGCGGACCCGGGTGTCGGTGACGTCCGACGGTGAGCAGCTGACCGTTCTGGTGGTCAACGGCCGGGCGGAGCGGCCCGGTTCGCCGCTGGAGACGAGCGGGACCGGGCACGGACTGGTCGGCATGCGGGAACGCGTACGGTTGACGGGCGGCACGCTGGACACCGGCCCGCTGCCCGACGGCGGTTTCCGGGTGGCCGCGCGGCTGCCGCTCACCGCCGCAACGCACCCGGACTCGGTCCCGGCCTCGGAGGCATCTTGACCATCAGCGTGATCATCGTCGACGACCAGGCCATGGTGCGGGCGGGGTTCGCGGCACTGCTCGCGGCGCAGAGCGACATCGACGTGGTCGGTGAGGCGCCGAACGGGCGGCAGGGCATCGAGGTCAGCAGGAAGGTCCGTCCGGACGTGGTCCTGATGGATGTCCGGATGCCCGAGATGGACGGCCTGGCGGCGGCCCGCGAGCTGCTGCACCCGCCCGCGGGGGTGGTGCACCTGCCCAAGGTCCTGATGCTGACGACGTTCGACGTGGACGACTACGTGTACGAGGCGCTGCGCGCCGGGGCGTCCGGTTTCCTGCTGAAGGACGCGCCGCCGGCGGATCTGATCGCGGCGGTACGGGTGGTCGCGGCGGGTGAGGCGCTGCTCGCCCCGTCCGTGACACGGCGCCTCATCGCGGACTTCGCCCGGCAGGGGCCGTCCGGGGCCACCCGGAGCGGGCAGGCGCTGCGGCTGAAGGGACTGACGCCGCGCGAGACGGAGGTACTGGAGCTGATCGCGCGCGGGCTCTCCAACCAGGAGATAGCAAGGAGCCTGGTACTGGCCGAGCAGACGGTGAAGACGCACATCGGGCGGGTGCTGGCCAAGCTGGATCTGCGGGACCGCGCACAGGCGGTGATCTTCGCCTACGAGGCGGGGTTGGTGGTGCCGGGCGAGGGGTGAGGGTGCCTGCCCTCTGCCCTGCGCCGGAGGGTCCGCGGGTGCGTGCCGCTGATGCCCAGTGCGTGTCACGGCGCGGGCAGCGCCCCCGGCCTCCGGCGCGGGCGCCTGTTCGATCGCCGCCCGTTCGCGTCCCCCGTCCGGGCGTGCCGTTGGAGCTGGACGAGGCGAAGAGGGACGAGGAGCGGCCGGGGCGACGTGGACCTCGGTACGGGGGGTGTCGACGGTGCAGCCCGCCCGGCTGAGGCGCTGTCAGAGGTGGCTGACACGCTGGGCGGCATGACAATCATGGACCGCTGGCACGAACAGGTGGCTACCGCTGGGGGAGCACGGGCGAGGAGACCTGGCTGCTGCTCGCTCAGGCCCAGTACCCGACCGGCGACCACGACGGCGACATGCATACCATCGCCTCCTGGCTCATCCGCCGCGCGGACCTGGAGGCGGAGGACTTCGGCAACGTCAAGGTGACGCTGGCGCACCTCTTCTGACCCGGCCGGGACCGGAGCGGACGGCGGACGCTGCCCGCCCGCGGGCCGCCGCGGTCTCCTCCTCGTCGACGAAGGACACCCCACCGGGGCACGTGCCTCGGCCACCGCTGGATTCGGCCCCGGCTGGGTCTCCGGGAATGCGCAGCAGACCTCACCGGGCCGCCCCCGGGCGCCGCGGCCTGGCGCGCGGATCAGGTGATCGGCCGGGAGCTGCCCGACCCGGAGCGGACCACACCGGCCGAAGTGAACCGGTTTTTCCGGGGGTTGACCGCCGCGCAGCAACAGGCCCTGGCCGTACGGCATCCGCTCGTCGTCGGCAATCCGGACGGCGTACCCGTCGCACTGCGCTACCGGGCCAACGCCCGTTCCCTGCAAGCCAATCACGACCCCAGGTACGCTCACCTCGCCCCAGCGCATTCCGGAACCAGGGACGGAAACGGGGACGGGGACGGCCCCGATCCGACCGGCCGGAACTTCGGCGCACGCCGCGTTCCGGCGCACGAGGCCCACGGGCACACCGGCTACTTCGCCCCGGGCACGGATTCGCTGCGCGCCTTCGTGTCGATCACGAAAGGGGAAGCCCGATGAGCCCGGGCCGTGGGGCCCGGCGCCCCCGGTCGGACGCGGTTACTCGCGCGCGGCGGACGTCGAGCTCATGTCCGGGTACCGGTCCCCCGCCACCTGCCCCGCGATCGGCTCCAGCAGTGCCAGCTCCTCGGCGGTCAGCGTGAGGCGGGTGGCGGCCACGTTCTCCAGCAGCCGGCTGCTCCTGCGGGTGCCCGGGATCGGCACCACGGTCAGCCCGTGCACCTGGGCCCGCTGCTGCACCCAGGCGAGCGCCACCTGCGCGGCCGACACACCGTGCGCCGTCGCGATCTTGTGGACGGGCTCCAGCAGGGCGGCGTTCGTCTTCGCGTTGTCGCCGGTGAAGCGCGGCTGGAACTGACGGAAGTCGCCCTTCGACAGGTCCTTGGACGCGTCCGTGAACGCCCCGGTGAGGAAGCCCCGGCCGAGCGGCGAGTACGGCACGAACGTCACCCCGAGTTCGACGGCGGCGGGCACGGCGCTGCGCTCGACGTCCCGGCTGAAGAGCGACCACTCGGACTGGAGGGCGGCGATCGGGTGCACGGCGTGCGCCTCGCGCAGCTCCGCGCCGGTCACCTCGCTCAGCCCGAGTTGCTTGACCTTGCCCTGCTGGACCAGCTCGGCCATCGCGCCGACCGACTCGGCCAGCGGGACGGCCGGGTCGCGGCGGTGCATGTAGTAGAGGTCGATGACATCGGTGTTCAGACGGCGCAGGCTGTCCTCGACGGCCTGGCGGATGTACGCCGGGTCGTTGCGTACGCCCCGGTAGTGCGGGTCGTCGTCCTTGCGCTCGATGGCGAACTTCGTGGCGAGCGTGATCGCGTCGCGGTGCGCCCCGACGAACGGGGCGAGGAACGTCTCGTTGGCTCCGCTGCCGTAGATGTCGGCGGTGTCGAAGAGGGTGACACCCGCCGCCAGCGCCGTCTCCAGCGTCTCGCGGGCCGAGGACTCGTCGGTGTCGCCGTAGAACTCGCTGATGCCCATGCAGCCGAGCCCCTGTACGCCGACCTGCGGGCCGCCGCTGCCGAGCTCCACCGTGGCGATCTTGTTGTCAGTCATCAGGCACAGGGCCTCTCCGGCGCCCGTCGGGCGCTCGCGTAGAAGTCGATCTTGTGGTCGAGGACGGCGAGGGTGTCGTGAAGCTCCGCGATCCGCGTCTTGACGTCGCGCCGGGTCGACTCCAGCAGCTCCTGCCGTTCCTCGAAGGTGTGGTCGCCCTCGCGCAGCAGCTCCGCGTACCGCACCATCCCGGCCACCGGCATTCCGGTCAGCCGCAGCTTGCCGACGAACGCCAGCCAGTCGAGATCGCGGTTGGTGAAGCGGCGCTGGCCGGTGTGCGACCGGTCGACGTGCGGCATCAGCCCGATCCGCTCGTACCAGCGCAGGGTGTGCGCGGTGAGCCCGGTGAAGGCGACGACCTCACTGATGGTGTAGCGGTCCTGGCCGTCGGGGCGCGGATGCGGATCGGGTTCCGATGCGCATGCGTCCTCCTCCACTTGTACGGAAGTGCTCTCCATCACCGTCATGACCTCCACGCTAGAACCTTGGAGTGCACTCGAAGCAAGCGCAAACGGGGACAGCTTTCCCGCCACCTGGCCCGCGCGGTCTGCCGCGCGGCCGGGGACCGCGCCCGCCGGGGATTACGGGACGGCCCTTGGTCAGTCGCCGAGGATCCGCTCCCACAGCAGCCCGTCCCGCCAGCTCCCGTCGAGAAAGATCGAGGAGTGCGCGACGCCGTACGGGCTGAACCCGTTGCGGCGCAGCACCCGCTGCGACGGCAGATTCTCCAGATGGGTGGACGCCTCGGCGCGGTGCAGCCCGAGTTCGTCCGCCATCACCCGGAGTGCAAGCCCGACGGCGTGCCCGGCGTGCCCTTGATTCTGGGCGACGCCGGCGATCCAGTATCCGACGGAGCCGCGGCGCAGGTGCGGCTGCGGCAGGATGCCTCCGACGGTGATCTGCCCGATCACCTGGTCGTCGGCGAGCACCACGCCCGGCCAGACCGTGCCGGCCCGGTATCCGGCCAGCAGGCCCTCGATCCGCTCCGCCTGGCCCTCCGGGGTGAAGAAGTCGGCCGGCTGAGCCGGTTCCCACGGCCGGAAAGCCTCGACGTCCCGCACCCGATGCGCGGCGATCGGGGCGGCGTCGGCGGGCTCGATCAGGCGGATCCTGGTACTGCGCATGGGCTGATCCTCGTCGCGGTGCGTCGCATGAGACGGCCAGCCTACGGCTGATGGCTCCGCCGATGATCCGCCGGCCGGAGGTCAGGCGTCACGCCTCCGCAGCAGCAGGGCGCCGGCCAGCAGTGCCGCCGCGGCCCACGTGGCGAGCACGCCCAGGCCCGACCATGGGCCGACGGGCAGTTCGTCCAGGTCGACGGTGGCCTGGACCGCGAGTCCGGCGGTCATCGGCGCGATCTGCTGGAGATGGTGCTGCCACTCCGGGGCCTTGACCACCTGGGTGACGACCGGGAAGAGGTAGAGCAGTCCCAGCACGATCCCGATGGCTGGTGCCGCCTCCCGTACCGCGGTCGCCACGCCGAGGCCGAGCAGGGCGATCAGGACGAGGTAGAGAACCGAGCCCACGGCCGCGCGCAGGGTCGGCCCGTCGGCCAAGGACAGCGGGGCGTAGCCGTGCGCCTCGGTGAATCCGTTGCCGGGCAGGATGTGGCGGCCGGCGAGGAGGGAGGCCAGGACGGCGGCCGTCCCGGAGGCCAGGACGACCGTGGTGAGGACCGTCGCCTTGGCGGTGAGGACAGTGATCCGGTTCGGCACCGCCGTGAGCGTGGTGCGGATCATGCCGGTGCCGTACTCGCCGCTGACGGCCAGCACCGCGAAGACGGCGACAACCGCCTGCCCGACGGTGACACCGGTCAGAACGAGCCTGACGGCGTCCTGACCGCACCCCGCGTCCGGGCACTTCACGGCCTTGGCGGTGCCGCAGCCCACGGCCACGGTCAGAGCGACGGCGAGCAGGAGCAGCCCGCCCGTTCCTCCGGCGGTACGGAGCTTGGTCCACTCCGCGCGCACGGCGCGGCCGAGGTCCCCGCGCCACGCGCCGTCCGCTGTGGTCACGCGTCGTGCGAGGCTCAGGAAGCTCATACGTCTCTCCCGCGCAGCCGCACCACGGCCAGGCCGAGAGCGAGCGCGGCGTATCCGCACAGCACGGCGAAACCGGCCCACGGCGCCAGCGGGTGGTAGCCGGTCGACGGCTCGTACACGCTGAGCACCTGCGCGTACCGCGGCAGCGTCTGCTGGACGGCGAAGCCCGCCGCCGGCGTCACCCGCAGCAGCCACTCCGAGGCGCCCGGGGGCAGCACGCCGGACGAGGCGAGCAGGAAGGGCAGCACGATGGCCGCGATGACCAGGGCGACCGCCGGTGCGCTGCGCCGCAGGAGGGTGCCGACGCCGAGGGCGAGCACGGCGGCTGCCGCGCAGAGCAGGCCGGTGCCGACCACGACGCGCAGTTCGGTCGCCGATGTGACGGGAAAGACCCGGAAGCCCCTGCCGCGCGCGCTGTGCTCCCCGAGGGGCACGGTGATCGCGGCGGCGCCCAGGCCGACGGCGAACGCGACGCCCCCGACCACCAGCGCCTTGGCGCCGAGTACCCGGCCACGCAACGGAGTTGCCGTCATGGTCGTACGGAGCAGGCCGCGCCGGTACTCGCCGGTGATGCACACCGTACCCACGGCGATCACCACGATGAGCCCGGCGAACGTGCCGACGAGGAAGTTCTCGACGGAGAAGGCGGCGCCCATGACGGGCCCGCCGACGACGGGTGCGATGTCACCGGCCCCGGTCACGGTGAACCCGCCGCTGCCGGTCCGGGTGAAACCGCCCTCGGTGGTGTTCGTGTAGCTGCCGGAGGTACCCGCGTCGCCGCCCACCTGTGTGCCGCTCCACCCGTCGGGGGACCAGTTGCCCGTGAGGCCGGGTCGGCCGAACGCGCCGGTGGCCACGGCGGGGCTGAACCCGGTGCCCGCCGCGGTGTCCTGTTTCGCTTCCGGCGACGTGACGAAGAGCCCGGCCCGCACGGTGCGCGCGAGACCGGACAGATTCGTGCCACCGATCTTCGTGAAGCGGGAGCCGTCGGCGGAGACGTAACCGGTGAGGCTGTCTCCGGAGCGGACCAGGCGCAGCCAGCGGGGGGACGTCTCGGAAACCTTGCCGGAAGGGCCTGCCGTGTCGTGGGTGAAGTCGTCCTGCATGCGCACCCCGTGGCTGCCGGTGGCCATGACCGCCGCGTACGTGGACCCCTGGGTGAGGCCCTCTTTCACGATGATCCCGGCCTTCGCCCAGGGCTGGGCACCCTCTGCCGGCCTGCCGCCGTCTCCGCTGTCGGCCAGGCCGGTCAGGGAGCGCAGGGCAACGGTGAGGGTTCCGTCACCGGTGAGCGTCCGGTGGACGAAGTAGAAGCTGTCGTTGACGGCCTCGCCGCCGGGGCCCTTGGTGTACGGGGTGGCGCCGGGGCCCGCGGGGGCGGCCGTGCCGAGCAGCCCGACCACGATCGTCACGAGGAACGCCCCCGCCATGGCGAGGACCCAGCCGCGTACCGTACGGAACTTGGTCCACTCGGCGTGCAGCGTTCCGAGGAAGCCGCCTCGCCCCGTGCGGGGTGCGGCCGGGGGGCGGAGAGTGCGGGTGACGGTCGTCGTGCGACCTCGCCCGCTGTTGTGCGCGGTCATCGGGTGGCCTCCCCCGCCGGTGTGCCCCGGTACTCCACCGCGTCCCGGGTGAGCTCCATGTACGCCGCTTCGAGGGTCGCCCGGTGCGCGGACACCTGCGAGAAGGGCACCCCGTTCCGGGCGAGCAGGGCCACGATCTCCTCGTCGGGCAGGCCCGCGACGCCGAGGGTGTCGGGGCCGGTGGCGACCACGGTGGCGCCCGCGTCGTGCAGAACCCGGGCGGCACGCGGGGACGCGGAGGTACGCACGGTGATCCGGCCTCCGGACGCCTGGGCGAGCAGCTCGCCGACGCCGGTGTCCGCGACGACCCGGCCGCGTCCGATCACCACGAGATGGTCCGCGGTGTCTTCGAGTTCGCCCATCAGGTGACTGGAGACCAGGACGGCACGGCCCTGCCGGGCAAGTGCCGCCAGGAAGCCGCGCATCCACACGATGCCGTCGGGGTCGAGGCCGTTGAACGGCTCGTCCAGCATGATGACGGGCGGGTCGCCGAGCAGCGCCGCCGCGATCCCCAGGCGCTGGCGCATGCCCAGGGAGAAGCCGCCCGTTCTGCGCCGGGCCGCCGGGCCCAGACCGGCCTGCTCGATGACCTCGTCCACCCGCCGGGCCGGCACCCCCTGCGAGTGGGCCAGCCACAGCAGGTGGTTGCGGGCGGTGCGGCCGGGCTGCAGCGCGGAGGCGTCGAGCAGTGCCCCCACGTGCCGCAGCGGGCTACGCAGGCTCCGGTAGGGCACCCCGCCGACGAGGGCCTGACCCTCATCGGCTGCGTCCAGGCCCAGGATCACACGCATGGTCGTGGACTTCCCCGCGCCGTTCGGGCCGACGAAACCGGTCACCCGCCCCGGGCTCACGGTGAACGTCATGCCGTCCAGGGCCAGTTGCGGCCCGAAGCGTTTACGCAGACCGATGACCTCGATCGTGGCCTGTGTGCCGTGGCTGCCGTGGCTGTCGTGATGGTCGTAGCTGCCGTGGCTGCCGTGGCTGCCGTGGCTGCCGTGATCGTCGTAGCTGTCGTGGCTGTCGTGGCTGTCGTGATCGTCGTAGCTGCCGTGGGTGTCGCCGGCAGTGCTCTCGTCGCTCATGGCCCCGACTCTGGGGCGGCTCGGGTTACAGGAACCGAACCGGCGCTGTCATCCCCCTGTTAGGCGCCGCCGCTTAGCCTGGTCACGGACCGTGGCCGGGACGTGCCCGGTCCGGGCGGCAAGAAGGGAGCAGGCGGATGAAGTGGGGGCTGCCCCGACGGCTCACGAACCTGACCGCCCGGCTCGGCCTGCGCCGTGGCACCGCCCGTGCACGCTTCACCGCCTGGTACGTCACCCTGTTCCTGCTGTCCGGGACGGCACTGCTCGCCCTCACAGCCGCGGTGGCGTCCGGCGGATCGAGGTCCAGCGAGGCCGTGCCCGGCAGCGGCACCGGTCAGCCCGCCGCGGCGGAACAGGCCCAGGGCCGCATCGCCGACCTGGAGCGGCAACTGGCCCAGGCACACGACTCCCAGTCCCGGCAGATCCTGATCGGGTCCACCATCGCGCTCGGCGTCATGGCGGTGGTCTCGGTCGGCCTCGGCTGGTTCGTCGCGGGCCGGGTGCTGCGCCCGCTGCGCGTGATGACGTCAGCCACCCGCCGGATCACCGCCGACAGCCTGCACGAACGTCTGGCGATGGGCGGTCCCGGCGACGAGGTGAAGGACCTCGCCGACACCATCGACGACCTCCTCGGCCGTCTGGAGAGCTCCTTCGACGCCCAGCGCCTCTTCGTCGCCAACGCCTCCCACGAACTGCGCACCCCTCTCACCACGATGCGGGCCTCCCTGGACGTGGCCCTCGCCAAACCGGGCCCGGTCGCCGGAACCACGGCCACACTGGCCGCCCGGATGCGCGCCGAACTCGATCAGGTGGACCGGCTGTTGGAGAGTTTCCTCGTCCTGGCGCGCACCCAGCACGGACGGTTCACCGACTCGGGGCGGCTCGACCTCGGCAGGCTCGCGTCGGCTGCCCTGGCCGAGCGAGCCGGAGACATCGCGGCCAAGGGCCTGACGGTGCGCGAAAGCCGGATCGATGACACCGCGTGGGTGTGGGGCAGCCGGACCCTGCTGCGTCGCGTGGCCGACAACGTGATCGACAACGCGATCGCGCACAACGAATCCGGGGGCTGGATCGGCGTCACGGTACGGACCGCACACGGTGGAGGAAGCTGCGGAGGCGCGGTGTCCCTCGTCGTCGAGTCCGGCGGACCGGTCCTCGACCAACGGCGTGTGGCGGACCTCGCACAGCCCTTCCGCCGGCTCGGCGCCGACCGGACCGGCACCGGCCGGGGCAGCGGCCTCGGCCTCTCCATCGTCGCGGCCGTCACCGAGGCCCATCACGGCACCCTGGACCTCGCCGCCCGCCTCGACGGCGGCCTGCGCGTCACCATCACCCTCCCCCGCACGGACGGCAGGACGGCAAAAGCCCCCGACACAGACACGGAGGTGACGCGTTGAGAGTCCTGGTGGTCGAGGACGCCCGCTCCCTCGCCGAGGTCATCGCCGAGGGACTGCGCGACCAGGGCATGGCTGTGGACATGGCCCACGACGGGCTCGACGCCACGGCCAAGCTGGACGTCAACGCGTACGACGTCGTCGTGCTCGACCGCGATCTGCCGGTCATCCACGGCGACACGCTCTGCCAGATGATCACCGAACGGGACGGCCGCGCGATGGTCCTGATGCTGACCGCCGCCGACTCGCCCGGTGACCGCGTCAGCGGCCTGACCCTGGGGGCCGACGACTACCTCGCCAAGCCCTTCCACTTCCCCGAACTCGTCCTGCGCATCCGCGCCCTGGCCCGCCGCCGCCCCGCCGCCCGGTCCCGCACCCTTCGCACGGCGGGCATCGAACTCGACCCGCTGCGCCGCACGGCCGACCGCGACGGCCGCCCACTCGACCTGTCCGTCAAGGAGTTCGCGGTTCTCGAAGCCCTCCTGAACGCGAGCCCCGCCTTCCTCAGCACGGAGGACCTCCTCGAACAGGTCTGGGACGAACACGCCGACCCGTTCACCAACACGGTCACGGTGACCATCAGCCGCCTGCGCCGCAAGCTCGGCGGCCCCCCGGTCATCGTCACCACACCCGGCGTGGGGTATCGGATCACCGGCCCGGCCGCCCCACCCGGCTGAGCAGTCGGCAGGGGCTGGAGGACCGTGCCCGCCGCCGGCTCGACGACGGTGCCCGTTACGCTCGTACACATGCACAGCCTGGCGATGATCGAGAACTGGCCCGTCCCCACCGCGGCAGCCGCTGTCGTACGGGCGGACGGCACCGTCGTCGGTACGCACGGCCCGACCGCGCACCGCTTCCCGCTCGCCTCCGTCACCAAGCCGCTCGCGGCCTATGCGGCGCTCGTGGCGTACGAGGAGGGCGCGGTCGAACTCGACGAACCGGCCGGGCCCGAGGGCTCCACCGTCCGGCACCTGCTCGCCCACACCAGCGGGCTCGCCTTCGACGAGCACCGGGCCACCGCCGCTCCGGGCACCCGGCGGCTCTACTCGAACGCGGGCTTCGAGGTGCTCGGCGACCACATCGCCAAGGCCACCGACATCCCGTTCCCGGAGTACGTGCGCCAGGCCGTACTGGAACCGCTCGGGATGACGTCGACGACGGTGGACGGCTCGCCCGCCAAGGACGGCGTCTCGACCGTCGACGATCTCGCACGGTTCGCGGCGGAGGTGCAGGCACCCCGGCTGCTCGACCCGCGCACGGTGCTCGCCGCGCAGACCGTCGTCCACCCCGGCCTGAAGGGCGTCCTGCCGGGCTACGGCCACCAGAACCCCAACGACTGGGGTCTCGGCTTCGAGATCCGGGACCACAAGTCGCCGCACTGGACGGGCGGTTCCTCGTCGCCCGCGACCTTCGGCCACTTCGGCCAGTCCGGCACGTTCCTGTGGATCGACCCGGTCGCGGGCGCCGCCTGCGTCGCGCTCACCGACCGCGCCTTCGGCCCCTGGGCCGTGGAGGCGTGGCCGCCCCTCACGGACGCGGTGCTCGCGGAGCTCCGCTCCGGGCACTGAGCCACTGCTCTCCCGCCCGGTCCGCCGCCCTCTTGGTCCAGCACTCGAACCACACCGTCTTGCCGTTGCCGTCGCGGCGCGGTTCGGCACCCCAGCAGTCGGTGACGGCGTCGACCAGCATCAGCCCTCTCCCACCCTCGTCGAGGACATCACCCGCTGTCACACACGGCAGTGCGGCGCAGTCGTCCGCGACCTCGACCCGCACCCGCCCGGCCGGGAGCAGGAAGATGAGCGTCCGGCACCGTCGGCCGGGGACGTGCCGCACGACATTGGCGATCAGCTCGGTGAGCGCCAACTCCGCCGCGTCGGCCAGGTCGAGGAGATCCCAGCCGGTGAGGTAGAGGCGCAGGATGCGGCGCAGATGCCGGGCCGAGTGCTCGCCCATCGCGAAGTCGCCGCGGTAGGTCGGCTCCGGCAGGTCGTCAACCCTCGGATCAATTACGTGATTCATGTCACCAGCGTGCAGTGAAGTGATTACGCTCGGCTACGTTCCGAAACGAACGCCGTGAGGCGTTGAACGCCGGAGGTGCCCCGTCGTGCCCAACATCCAGTCACTCGACCCCAGCGCTTCACCGTTGGACTACTACGGCTGGGAGCTGCGCCGCCAGAGAGAGGCCCACAACCTCAAACAGCACCAGCTCGGCGACATCATCTTCTGCTCGGGTTCGCTGATCGGCCAGATCGAGACGACGAAGAAGGTCCCCACCCGCGACTTCTCCGAGCGGGTGGACGCCGCGCTCGGGACGGACGGGGTGTTCTCGCGGCTGATCGGCCTGGTGCTGCGCAGCCAGTTGCCGACCTGGTTCCAGCCGTACGCCGAGATGGAGTCGTGCGCCACGTACATCTCCACGTACCAGGCGCAGTTGGTGTACGGGCTGTTGCAGACGGAGGGGTATGCGCGGGCGGTGCTCGCCACCGGCATGCCGGACGATCTCGACGGCCTGGTGGCGGCCCGGATGGAACGCCAGCGCATCCTGGAGCGGGAACGGCCGCCGCTCGCCTGGACCATCCTCGACGAGGCGGTGCTGCACCGGCCGATCGGTGGCCACGAGGTCATGCGAAAGCAACTCCAGCGATTGTTGGACTTCACCGACCAGCGCTGGATGCGGATTCAGGTGCTGCCCTTCGCGGCCGGTGAACACGCCAGCCTCGCCGGGTCGTTCACCGCCATGCGTTTCGACGACGATCCCGACATCGTCTACACGGAGGACGTCATCTCCGGCCATATGACGGCCAACCCCGACACCGTCAGGGAAGCCTCGCTCCGTTACGCTCACTTGCAGGCCGCAGCCCTCTCCGTGGAGAATTCGGCGGCCCTGATCACCCGCGTGATGGAGGAGCGTTATGGAGACCGGTCCCGACCTGAGGAACGCGCGGTGGCGTAAGTCCAGTTACAGCGGGAACACCGGCGGCGAATGCGTCGAGTGCACCGTCACCGGCGGTGCGGCCTGGCGCAAGTCCAGTTACAGCGGAAGCACCGGCGGCGAATGCGTCGAGGTGGCCGACGGCCTCCCCTGCGCCGTCCCCGTCCGTGACAGCAAGAACCCCGACGGTCCCGTTCTGACCATCGGGGCCGGCGCCTGGCAGAGCTTCGTGGACGGGCTCCGCTGACGTCACCGGAGGCCCTGCGACAGAGGGGGCTCGGGGCGACCGTCCATGGTCGTCCCGAGCCCCTTTCCTGTCCCCCTGGTCTGCGGGATATCCGCTACGCCGAGTAGCCCTTCGACGCGATCCACGTCGCCAGCTTCTTCGTGGTCATGGTGTAACGGTGACGGCTGGAGGACTTGTACGCGATGTCCTCGATGATCGCGCGGTCACCGCTCTTGGTGTAGCCGACCACGGTCAGGTAGTGGCCCTGGTTGTACGTGTGCTTCGTGCCCGCCGTGTCGTACGCCGTGCCGTAGACGTTGGCCACGATGACATGGCCCCGGTAGATGTCGTACTTGATGTCCGCCTTCAGGCGCTTGACCGCGGCCGAGCTGGCGGTGTTGCCGTTGATCTTCTTGCTCTCGTACCAGGAGGTCTTCAGGCGCTTGTTGAGCGCCTTGGTCACCAGGCCGATGTTGTCGGTCTGCTGTTCGTGGGTCTCGACCTCAAGATCCTTCGCCAGGGTCTTCTGACTGACGGTCTTGCCCCGCTGGGTCAGTGCGAGACGGGTGGCGGCCGGTCCGCAGTAGTAGTACTTCGACTGTGTCTGGAACGAGTACGCCGACAGCGTCTTCTTGGCCGGGTAGCTGTTGCCCTCCGGCGGCGGGTACTGTGCCGCCGCGCTGCCCGCCGTGGCGAGGACGCCCGCCGTGGCGAGCGCGGTGATCGTGGCTGCGGCGAGCCGCACCCGGCGGCGCGACGCGCCCCCGCGGTGCTCGGTGACGGTCGTGGTCATGAGCGGTTTCCTTCCCCCGAGCCGTATCGCCGACCTGAACGGCGTTACGACGAGACTGTGTTGGTCGGTGCGAGCGACGGAGCCTCCTTGGTTCCGGTGTCGGCCCCGCGGCTGCCGTACCAGCATCGGTCCGGAGCGTTCCTGGCGACGACGGCGTTCGGACAGCACCGAATTCCGCCGCTCAGACCGGTCCCAGGTGCTGCGGATCGCCGTGCAGCAGCGCTGCTCCGAGCGGGGTGAGGATATGGATGACGCGCCCGCCGACCCGGTTGTCGTGGACGAGTCCGGCCTCCCGCAGGGCGCGGACGTGTTCGCTCGCCGAGGCCGCGGAGATGCGCAGCACGCGCGCCAACTCGCCCGTGGTCGCCGAGTCCTGGAGCGCGGTCAGCACACGGGCACGGGTGCGGCCGAGAAGCCCCGCGAGCTGCCTGCGCCTCCGGTCCGCGCCGAGCGGCACGGCTTCGGGGCCCTCCGTCCGCGAGATCGGGTAGACGAGCACCTGCGGCAGTGTCGGGTCGGCGAGCGCGACCGGGCTGCCGTGGCAGAAGAAGGACGGAACCAGGCACAGACCCCGGCCGCCGAGATGGAGGTCGCGGCCCTCCGGGTAGCGCACGTGGAGCGTCGGGGGCCGCCAGTCCAGCGCGGGCCGCAGCGACTCCAGCAGACCGGTGACGCCTCCGTCGCGCAGGGCGCGGGCCCGGACCATCCGGTCCGCCTCCACGGTGGCGGCCACCCGCGTCCAGTCGGGACGGACAACGGTGTCATGCACCCGCCGCATGGCATCGGCCAGTTCGTCGAGGTGGCTCCGCTCACCGGCGGCGAGACCCGCGAACCAGCGTGGCAGGTGCCTGGTGCGGGCCGAGCGCGCCAGCTCCCGGCGCAGTCGGTCCGAGGGGGTGGCCCGCAGTGCGTCCAGGCCCGCCACCAGCCCGTGCCCGCCCTCGGGCGGTGTCAGGAAGTCCGGGAAGTAGCTCGCCGGAGGGGCCGCGGCACCCACCAGCCGGGCCGGGCCACCGGCGCCCCTGCGCTGGAGCTCCGCACGCGCTCGGCGCCGCCACTCGCCGAAGGAACGCGGACCGTGCCGCGACAGGAGTTGCACCCCGAGGACCGTCTCCCAGAGCGGGTCCGGTCCCGACGCGACCCAGACCTTCGCCAGATCGGCGTCCGTGAAATGTAACCGCAGCATCTTTCCCCCGACATGCCGTGCTTTCACAGGGAGGCGGGAGGCCGAACAGGGCGCCCTGCCCCGTAAGGAGGGATCCCGGCGGCACCGCTCCCGGTTCCCGGAACGGCGTGCATGCACTCACTCGGGGGACGGGGAGCCTCGCCGTACCCCGCGCCACGCACAGCGCGTGGGGCAACGGGCGACCTTGGAAGCCGTGCCCGCGGCCCGGGGAACCGCTACCCTCCTCGGCCATGGCCGACATAGTCCGCGCCGCCGCGTCCGACGTCCCGGCGCTCGCTTCCGTACTCGCCAGTGCCTACGCCGAGGACCCCGTCTGGTCCTGGCTGATGCCGCACGACCGGGACCGGCGGCTGCGGCTGCTGTTCACCGCGCATCTGGCGCAGCAGGTCCCGGCGGGCCGGGTGTGGACCGATCCGGACCGCACGGTGGCGGCCGTGTGGGCGGAGCCCGGGAAGTGGAAGCTGCCGGTGAGCCATCTGCTGCGCAACGCGGGCACGCTCCTGCGCGCGGGCCGGGCCCAGCTGCCCCGGACCGGGATGCGGTTGCTCGCGCTGGAGCGCCGCCACCCGGCCGGGCCCGCGCACTGGTACGTCGAGTACATCGGCACCCATGCGGACGCGCGCGGCACGGGGCGCGGGTCTCAGGTGCTCGGCAGGCTGCTGGAGCAGGCGGACGCGGACGGGCGGCCGGTGTTCCTGGAGTCGAGCAACCGCCGCAATCTGACCTTCTACCGGCGGCACGGCTTCATGGTGCAGCAGGAGATGTCGTTCCGGGCGGGGCCGCCGATGTGGTCGATGTGGCGCCGGGGCGCGGACCGGTAGCGCCCGCGCCGGCATCCCCGGGCGGGCGCTGGGTCACTTCCGCCAGAACAGGTGGTGCGCCACGCCGCTCGGGCTGGGCACGACGTCCAGGTGGTAGCGGTCGAGCAGCTCATCGGGGGACTCCCAGAGCCGTACCCCGGATCCGAGCTTCACCGGCGAGACCGCCACATGCAGGGTGTCGACGAGGCCGGCGTCGAGGAACTGCCGGATGGTGGTGGCTCCGCCGCCGAGCCGGACGTCCTTGCCCCCGGCCGCCTCCCGCGCCTGCTGGAGGACCGTGACCGGATCCCCGTCGACGAAGTGGAACGTGGTGTCGGACAGCGTGTACGAAGGACGTGTGTGGTGGGTCATGACGAACACCGGGGTGCGGAACGGGGGCTCGTCGCCCCACCAGCCGCGCCACTCGTGGTCGTTCCAGGGCCCGCGCTGGGGCCCGAACTTGTTGCGGCCCATGATCTCGGCGCCGATGTGGCGCGCGTAGTCCCGGGTGAGGTGGTCGTCGAGGCCCCGGCTCCCCCCGGGGTCGGTGCGCATGGGCCAGCTCGCCGTGGCGCCGGCCCAGGCGAACAGCCGCTCGGGATCGACGTGGCCGAACGGCCTCTCGAAGCTCTGGTCCTCACCGGCCCCGATCCCGTCACTGGAAACATTGAAGTTCTGGACTCTCAGCAACTGAGCCACGCGTTCCTCCTGCGTCGTCGATGACGTCGATAACAGTGAGCAGACTCTTCGGGCCGGCAGAACTCATCGCCGCGTCCGTGACCCGCCTGGAATCGCCGCGTCCATGACCGGCCTGGAATCGCCGCGTCCGTGACCGGCCTGGATGCGGGCCGCCCGTGGTCCCGTCCCGTCGGATCAGGCCGACAGTTCCCAGATCAGCACCTCGGACGGCTCGGCCGCCTCCAGTTCCAGGCCCTGCTCCCCCGTGATCCGCGCCGCGTCGCCCGGCCCCAGCTCCTCGCCGCCGATCCGCACACCCCCGGCCACCACGTGCACGTACGCCCGCGCCGCGTCCGGCACCGCCGTGCGCCCGCCCTCGGCGAGTCTGCGCACGTGCAGCATGGCGCCCGCCTCCGGGAGGGCGTACGGGGTGGAGTCGGCGATGCCGGGAACGCTCGTGTACGCGGGTTCGCCACCCGGTTCGAGCGGTGCCAGCCACATCTGGATGAAGGTGAGCGGACCGTCGCCGTCGTTGCGTTCGACGTGCCGGACGCCCGCCGCGGCGCTGAGGTGCTGAAGGTCCCCGGCCCGTACGACGGTGGCGTGACCGGTCGAGTCGCGGTGGGTCAGCTCGCCCTCGACGACCCAGGTGACGATCTCCGTGTGGCTGTGCGGGTGTTCGTCGAAGCCCGCGCCGGGTGCGAGCCGTTCCTCGTTGCAGGCCAGCACCGCGCCGAAGCGGAGGTTGTCCGGGTCGTAGAAGGTGCCGAACGAGAAGGCGTGCAGCGACTCGATGCCGACCGCCTCGTCCCCGCCCGTGAAGCGGTCGTCGGAGCGCTGTACGGATATCACCCGCCCACGGTAGCCCGGCGCGGCCACAACCCCCGCGCCTCACGTCGTTACCGGGCGGTACGACCCGCGACCGCCCCGGCTCTCCGTGCGGGTCGCCCGATGAGGCAGTCTTGTGTCCGTGCCCCGACCCGATCCTGAGCAGCCCGCCGCGAACGCCGCCCACCTGCATGCCGCGACGCTGAAACGCCTTGAACAGTCCTCCGGCCGACTGGCCGCGAACGCGATCGCCCGCATGGACGAGTCGCTGCCGTGGTACCGGGCGATGCCTCCGGAGAACCGGTCCTGGATCGGCCTGGTGGCCCAGGCCGGGATCGCGGCGTTCACCGAGTGGTTCCGGCATCCGGAGACACCGCAGGCCATCTCCACCGATGTGTTCGGCACGGCTCCGCGCGAGCTGACCCGGGCGATCACCCTGCGGCAGACCGTGGAGATGGTGCGGACGACGATCGAGGTCATGGAGGCCGCGATCGAGGAGGTCGCCGCGCCCGGCGACGAGTCGGTGCTGCGTGAGGCGCTGCTCGTCTACGCGCGGGAGATCGCCTTCGCGACCGCCCAGGTGTACGCGCAGGCCGCCGAGGCCCGCGGCGCCTGGGACGCCCGGCTGGAATCGCTCGTGGTGAACGCGGTGCTGTCCGGCGAGGCCGACGAGGGTGCCGTGTCACGCGCCGCGGCGCTCGGCTGGAACTCACCCGAGCACGTCTGCGTGGTGCTCGGTACGGCCCCGGACGGCGACAGCGAGCTGACCGTGGAGGCGATCCGGCGGGCCGCCCGGCACGCGAAGCTCCAGGTCCTGACCGGGGTGCTCGGCAACCGGCTGGTCGTCATCGCGGGCGGCAGCGACAACCCGCTGCATGTCGCGAAGGCGCTGATCGGCCCGTACGCGGCAGGTCCCGTCGTCGCCGGGCCCGTGGTGCCCGACCTGCTGGCGGCCACCCGGTCCGCGCAGGCGGCGGCGGCCGGGCTGAAGGCGTGCGGTGCCTGGCAGGACGCCCCGCGCCCGGTGCTGGCGGACGATCTGCTGCCGGAGCGCGCGATGGCGGGCGACCCTGCCGCACGGGCCCAGTTGGTGGAGGAGATCTACAGACCGCTGGAAGAAGCGGGTTCCGCGCTCCTGGAGACCCTGAGTGTCTATCTGGAACAGGCGAGCAGCCTGGAAGGCGCGGCCAGAATGCTTTTCGTTCACCCCAACACCGTGCGCTACCGGCTTCGACGTGTGACTGACGTCACCGGATGGTCGCCCTCCGATGTCCGCTCGGCGTTCACCCTCCGAATCGCCCTGATCCTGGGGCGCTTGGCCGCCAGAGATCCTCAGTCCTAGACTTTTGTCGGACATCAACAATTCCCCCCGCGGTTCTTCGTCCCTGTCCCCACGGGCGTTCCGGACCGTTCACAAGAGAGAGTGTGAGGGTGCTCGTACTCGTCGCTCCCGGCCAAGGCGCCCAGACGCCCGGCTTCCTGACTCCCTGGCTCGAACTCCCCGGCGCCGCCGACCGCATCGCGGCCTGGTCCGACGCCATCGGGCTCGATCTCGCCCACTACGGCACCGAGGCCGACGCGGAAACGATCCGTGACACCGCGGTGGCGCAGCCGCTGCTGGTCGCCGCCGGTCTGCTGTCCGCCGCCGCACTCAACGCGTCGCCCGACATCGTCGCAGGTCACAGCGTGGGAGAGATCACCGCAGCCGCCTACGCCGGAGTCATCGGCGACGAAGCCGCACTCCGTCTCGTGCGGGCCCGTGGGCTCGCCATGGCCGACGCCGCGGCGGTCACCGAGACCGGCATGGCGGCACTGCTCGGCGGCGAGCCCGAGGTCACCCTCCCGCACCTGGAGAAGCTCGGTCTGACCCCGGCGAACGTCAACGGGGCCGGTCAGATCGTCGCCGCGGGGACCGTCGCGCAGATCACCGCGCTGACCGAGGACAAGCCCGAGGGCGTGCGCCGGGTGGTGCCGCTCAAGGTCGCCGGCGCGTTCCACACGCACCACATGGCGCCCGCGGTCGAGCGGCTGCGCGAAGCCGCCCTGGAGCTGAAGATCACCGACCCGGCCGTGACATATGTCTCGAATGCCGACGGGGAGACGGTCGCGTTCGGCGACGAGGTCATCTCCCGGCTGGTCGGCCAGGTGGCCAACCCGGTCCGCTGGGACCTGTGCATGGAGACCTTCAAGAAGCTGGGTGTCACGGCGCTCATCGAGACGTGCCCCGGGGGCACCCTCACGGGTCTCGCCAAGCGCGCCATGCCCGGTGTGCAGACCCTCGCGCTCAAGACCCCCGACGACCTCGACGCGGCCCGCGCGCTCATCACCGAGCACGCGGGCGCCTAAGGAGCCCGAGAGCATGTCGAAGATCAAGCCCAGCCAGGGCGCCCCGTACGCGCGCATCATCGGTGTCGGCGGCTACCGTCCGACGCGGGTCGTGCCGAACGAGGTGATCCTCGAAACGATCGACTCGTCCGACGAGTGGATCCGCTCGCGCTCCGGCATCGCCACCCGCCACTGGGCCTCCGAGGAGGAGACCGTGGCCGCGATGTCCGTGGAGGCGTCCGGGAAGGCCATCGCGGACGCCGGGATCACTCCCGAGCAGGTCGGCGCCGTGATCGTCTCCACCGTCTCGCACTTCAAGCAGACCCCGGCCGTCGCGACCGAGATCGCCCACAAGGTCGGCGCGGGCAAGCCCGCCGCCTTCGACATCTCGGCCGGCTGCGCGGGCTTCGGCTACGGGCTGACCCTCGCCAAGGGCATGATCGTCGAGGGTTCGGCGGAGTACGTCCTCGTCATCGGCGTGGAGCGGCTCAGCGACCTCACCGACAAGGAGGACCGTGCGACGGCCTTCCTCTTCGGCGACGGCGCCGGCGCGGTCGTCGTCGGCCCCTCCAAGGAGCCTGCCATAGGCCCGACGGTCTGGGGCTCCGAGGGCGACAAGTCCGAGACCATCAAGCAGACCGTGGCGTGGGACGAGTACCGGGACGGAAGCCCGGAGAAGTTCCCGGCCATCACGCAGGAGGGCCAGGCGGTCTTCCGCTGGGCCGTCTTCGAGATGGCGAAGGTCGCCCAGCAGGCGCTGGACGCGGCCGGCATCGCCCCGGAAGACCTGGACGTCTTCATTCCGCACCAGGCCAACATGCGGATCATCGACTCGATGGTGAAGACCCTCAAGCTGCCGGAGCACGTCACGGTCGCCCGTGACGTGGAGACCACCGGCAACACCTCCGCCGCCTCGATTCCGCTCGCCATGGAGCGGCTCCTGGCGACCGGTCAGGCGAAGAGCGGCGACACCGCGCTCGTCATCGGCTTCGGGGCGGGTCTCGTCTACGCCGCGACGGTCGTTACCCTCCCCTAGGCACACCAGGCCATTTCGGCCCGGACGTCCGAACCACTGCAGATAA
This sequence comes from Streptomyces sp. NPDC058051, assembly GCF_042885475.1. Lineage (NCBI taxonomy): Bacteria > Bacillati > Actinomycetota > Actinomycetes > Kitasatosporales > Streptomycetaceae > Streptomyces > Streptomyces sp. NPDC058051. Next base: position 34,003 of record NZ_JBHVRW010000018.1, on the reverse strand, counting down.
ACATCGAAGGAGCGCCAACATGGCCGCCACTCAGGAAGAGATCGTCACCGGTCTCGCCGAGATCGTCAACGAGATCGCCGGTATCCCGGTCGAGGACGTCCAGCTGGACAAGTCCTTCACCGACGACCTGGACGTCGACTCGCTGTCCATGGTCGAGGTCGTCGTCGCCGCCGAGGAGCGCTTCGACGTCAAGATCCCCGACGAGGACGTCAAGAACCTCAAGACGGTCGGCGACGCTGCCGACTACATCCTCAAGCACCAGGCCTGATCAAGCCGGCTCTGTGTCGCCACCCGGCGGTGGCGCCGCTGATTCACGACCCTCTACACGTGGAGAAGATTTTCCAGTGAACTCGACCAATCGCACCGTGGTCGTCACCGGTATCGGCGCAACCACTCCGCTGGGTGGCGACTCGGCGTCGACCTGGGAAGGTCTGATGGCCGGTCGTTCCGGCGTCAAGCCTCTTGAGGGCGAGCGTTTCGCCGAACTCCCCGTCCGGATCGCCGCCGTCGCGGCCGTCGACCCGGGCGACGTCCTGCCCCGCCCGCTCGCCCGCAAGCTGGACCGCTCGGCGCAGTTCGCGCTGATCGCGGCCCGCGAGGCCTGGGCGGACGCCGGCTTCACCGGCAAGGCCGGTGAGGACGAAACGGTCCGGCCCGAGCGTCTGGGCACGGTCATCGCCTCCGGCATCGGCGGCGTGACCACCCTGCTCGACCAGTACGACGTGCTGAAGGAGAAGGGCGTACGCCGCGTCTCCCCGCACACCGTGCCCATGCTCATGCCGAACGGCCCGGCCGCCAACGTCGGCCTGGAGGTCAACGCCCAGGCCGGTGTGCACACCCCGGTCTCCGCGTGCGCCTCGGGCGCCGAGGCCATCGGGTACGCCGTCGAGATGATCCGCACCGGCCGTGCCGACGTGGTCCTCGCCGGTGGCACCGAGGCGGCCATCCACCCGCTGCCGATCGCGGCGTTCGCCAACATGATGGCGATGTCCAAGAACAACGACGAGCCCCAGAAGGCGTCGCGTCCGTACGACACGGGCCGTGACGGCTTCGTCCTCGGCGAGGGTGCCGGGGTCGTCGTCCTGGAGTCCGCGGAGCACGCCGCCGCGCGGGGCGCCAAGGTCTACTGCGAGGTGCTGGGACAGGGACTGTCCGCGGACGCCCACCACATCGCGCAGCCGGAGCCGACCGGCCGCGGCATCGCCACCGCGCTGCAGAACCTGCTGGACCAGACGGACCTCAAGCCGTCGGAGGTCGTGCACCTCAACGCGCACGCCACGTCGACGCCGCAGGGCGATGTCGCGGAGCTGAAGGCGCTGCGCAAGGTCCTGGGTGACGACCTCGACCACGTCGCGATCTCCGCGACGAAGTCGATGACCGGTCACCTCCTCGGTGGCGCCGGAGGCATCGAGACCGTCGCGACGGTCCTGGCGCTGCACCACCGGATGGCTCCGCCCACGACCAACGTCGAGAACCTCGACGAGGCGGTCGAGGCGGACGTCGTACGCGACAAGCCGCGTCCGCTGCCCGAGGGGTCGATCGCCGCGATCAACAACTCGTTCGGGTTCGGCGGACACAACGTCGTCCTGGCGTTCCGCAGCGTCTGACACCCGCTCCGCGTCCCGGTACGCCGAAGCCCGCTTCCCCGGTCGGGGAGGCGGGCTTCGTCCGTTGCCGGGAGGCGGGGCCCGGGGCCATGCCCGGGACGGCGGTCCCGGTCACGGGCTCACACCACCTGGTGCAGCCACCGCACCGGCGCTCCCTCTCCCGCGTGGCGGAAGGACTCCAGTTCGTCGTCCCACGGCTTGCCGAGCAGCTTGGCGATCTCGGCCGCCAGGTCGCTCTCGCCCCGCTCGGACCGTGCCAGCGCCGCCCTCAGCCGGTCCTCCGGCACCAGGATGTCGCCGTGCATGCCGGTGACGGCGTGGAAGATGCCCAGCTCGGGCGTGGAGCTGTAGCGCTCGCCCTCCGTCGTGGGGCTCGGCTCGGCCGTCACCTCGAAGCGCAGCAGATCCCACCCGCGCAGCGCGGAGGCCAGCTGCGACGCCGTGCCGGGCGCGGCCTGCCAGGAGAACTCGGAGCGCCAGGTGCCGGGCGCGGCCGGCTGTCTGATCCAGTCCAACTGGACCCGCACACCGAGGACACCCGCCACCGCCCATTCGACATGGGGGCAGAGCGCTCGCGGTGCGGAGTGTACGTACAGAACTCCACGTGTCGTCACCGGGACCTCCAGTGTGGGACGAAGTTCGCCTTCCCCAGCGGCCTCGCGCCCGTACCGTCTCTTCTCGGCCGGTCCCCGAGGTTGTCATCAGTAAACAGCATCGGGGTGAATCTCCTGAAAAGGGGCAGTATGTGACGTGATGTGATTTTCGGAATGCCACCCGACTGGAGCCGGGTGAGGGGGTGCGCCGCTGGTCCGACGAGGAAAAGCTACCGCGCGGCGGCGTCCGGGGTGTGACGTACCGTCGGTCCCGGGCCCATCATTCGCTCAGCTTTCACCCTGCGGGGCGGCCGGGCCTTCCGACCGGTGCCACCAGGGGTTGCCGGGGGCATAACCGAGGGGACCAGGGATGCAGGATCGTTCCGCCCGCCGTCGTTCACGCACCGTGGCAGCCGTCCTGGCGACCGTCTCGTTGCTCGGCACGGCCGCGCTGACGGGCTGCGACGGGACGAGCGGTAAGCCGGCGGCCGAAAAGCGACGTCCGTCGGCCAGGTCCGCTCCGGTCTGGGACCGCAGCCCGGGATCGGTGGCCGCCGTCGGTGACTCCATCACCCGCGGATTCGATGCCTGTTCGGTGCTGGCGGACTGTCCGGAGGTGTCCTGGGCGACCGGTACGGACAGCGAGGTGCGCAGCCTCGCCGTGCGGCTGCTGGGTGCGTCGGGGGCCGCCGGGCGCAGCTGGAACCATGCCGAGACGGGGGCCAGGATCGCGCAGTTGCCGGAGCAGATGGCGCTGGCGGCGAAGGAGAAGCCGGACCTGGTGACGGTGATGATCGGCGCCAACGACGCCTGCCGGGACTCCGTGCGGCTCATGACGCCGGTGGCGGACTTCCGGGCGTCGTTCGAGGCGTCGATGCGTCAGTTGCGGGCCGCGGCACCGAAGGCGCAGGTGTACGTGTCGAGCGTGCCGGATCTCAAGCGGCTCTGGTCGACGGGGCGCGGCAACGCGCTGGGCAAGCAGATCTGGAAGCTGGGGATCTGTCAGTCGATGCTGGGCGAGGCGGACGACATGGGTGCGGGCGCCGTGGCCCGGCGGGCCTCGGTGCGGGAGCGGGTCGTGGCGTACAACGACGTGCTGCGCAAGGTCTGCGCGAAGGACCTGCGCTGCCGGTACGACGGCGGGGCGGTCTTCGACTACCGGTTCACGGACAAGCAGCTCAGCCGGTGGGACTGGTTCCATCCGGGGCGCAACGGCCAGGCGCGGCTGGCGGAGATCGCGTACCGCAATGTCACCGCGGTCCGGCCCCCGGCGTAGGGTTTGTGATCATGGACACGAGTTCGAGCACGGCAGTGCGCAGGGAAGCATTCGGCACGCTCGCGGACGGCACCGCCGTGGACCGCTGGACGCTGGAGCGGGACGGCACGCGGGTGCGTGTCCTGACGTACGGCGGCATCGTGCAGTCGGTCGAGGTACCCGGCCGGGACGGGTCGCGGGCGGGTGTCGCGCTGGGGCTGCCGGACCTCGCCGGGTACGAGCACCACACGGGTCCGTACTTCGGCGCGCTGGTCGGGCGGTACGCGAACCGGATCGGCGGCGCCCGTTTCGAACTCGACGGGCGCACACACCAGGTGACGCGCAACGAGGGGCACAACCATGTGCACGGTGGGGCCCGGGGCTTCGACAAGCGGGTGTGGGAGGCGCGGGAGGTGGCCGGCGGCGTCCGGCTCTCCCTGGTCTCGGAGGACGGCGAAGAGGGCTTCCCGGGCCGTCTGACGGTGTCGGCGGCGTACACGCTGGACGAGGGCGGGGCGCTGCGGATCGCCTACCGGGCGACGACGGACGCCCCGACGGTGCTGAATCTGACGAACCACACGTACTGGAACCTCGCGGGCGACGACAGCGGCAGCGCGCTCGGGCAGGTGCTGCGGATCGCGGCCGGGCGGATCACTCCGGCGGATGCCGAGTCGCTGCCGACGGGCGAGTTCCTGCCGGTGGAGGGAACCCGGTTCGACTTCCGTGAGCCGAAGCCGGTCGGCACGGGCTACGACCACAACTTCGTGCTGGACGGGTCCGGGACGGATCCGGTGGCCGAGCTGTACGACGCGGCGTCGGGGCGCGTCCTGACCGTCACCACGACGGAACCGGGGATGCAGCTGTACACGGCGGACCACTTCGACGGCCGGCCGTTCGTGCCGTGTGCCGGGATCGCACTGGAGACCCAGCACTTCCCGGACTCCCCGAACCGGCCCGAGTTCCCGAGCACGGTGCTGCGGCCGGGCGAGGAGTACGTCTCGACGACGGTGTACGGATTCGGGGTGCGCACAGAGCCTGTCGGGTGACCGACAGGCTCTTCAGGGGGTGGCCGAGGCGCGTCGGCGGGACGCGCGGCCTGAGGAGAGCCCCGGAGCGGGGTCGGATGCCGGGGCTCTCCCGTACTGGGGCCGCTGCCGGCGGCTACTCCTTGACGTCCACGGCCGTCGTGAGGCGGACATCACCGAGCGAGCGGGCCGCCTGCACCTCGTACGTGCCGGGGACGAGGGTCCAGTCGTACGCCGTTTCGTCCCAGATCTCGTACGCGCGCCGCTCCAGCGGGATCACGGCCTCGACGCTCTCGCCGGGCGCCGCCTCGACGCGTGCGAAGCCGGCCAGCCAACGGGCCGGGCGTTCGGCGGTGTCGTCGCGGGGGGCCAGGTAGAGCTGGACGGTCTCGGCGCCGGGCCGGGTTCCGGTGTTGCGGAGGCGGACGGTGGCGGTGTCGGGGCCGGCCGTCAGGCTCTCGTACTCCCAGGTGGTGTAGCCGAGTCCGTGGCCGAAGGGGTACGCGGGCGCGGTGCCCGCCTTCTCCCAGGCCCGGTAGCCGACGAAGACGCCCTCCTCGTAGTGGAGTTCGCCACCGGTCGGGGTGGTGGAGGCGACCGGGACGTCGGCGAGCACGACCGGCCAGGTGGTCGGGAGCCGGCCGCCCGGCTCATCGGCTCCGAGCAGGACGTCGGCGAGCGCGTGGCCCGCCTCCTGGCCGGGGAACCAGCTGAGCAGGACCGCGGCGACCTCGTCGCGCCACGGGAGCTCCACCGGGGAGCCGGAGTTGACGATCACGACGGTGTTCGGGTTGACGGCGGCGACGGCCCTGACGAGGTCGTCCTGGGTGCCGGGGAGCCTCAGGTCGGTGCGGTCGAAGCCCTCGGACTCGACGCGTTCGGTGGTGCCGACGACGACGATCGCGGTGTCCGCGGTCCGGGCCGACTCGACGGCTTCGGCGATCAGCTCCTCGGGATCGCGGCGCGGGCCGAGGTGGCAGAGGGAGAACGAGACGCCCGGGATCGGTGCGTCCTCGCCCAGGGTGTCGGGGACCTGGCGCAGCGAGACCTCGACGGGTTCGCCCGCGGCGAGGGCGACCCGGCCGCGCTCCAGGGGGTTGCCGAAGAATGCCTCGCCCGGGTCGGTGGAGCCGGTGACCCGGTGGACCTCGTCGTACAGGGTCTCGCCCGCCACGGTGAAGCGGAGCGCTCCGGTGCCGCGGGTGCCGAAGACGTGCTCGCCGCCGTCACGCGGGACGAAGGTGCCGGTGATCTCGACGCTGTGCAGCGTCGCGGCGGTCACGCCCTCGGGGAACTCGGTGCCGGTCCACTGGACGGTGCCGCCGCGCAGCGGGGCCGAGCCAATGACGGTGCCGGAGGCGTCGTAGCAGATGGCCCTGAGGTCGAAGCCCTGCTCGGCGGGGGTCAGTTCGTTGTTCGGGTCGGCGCCGACGCGGTAGTCGAGGACGCCCTCGGGCAGAGCGGCGGTGAGGCCGTCCAGCGGCGTGACGATGTGGTGCGGGAAGACCTGGGCGGAGCCGCCGCCGAGGACCCGGGCGTCGCGGGCGAGCGCCCCGCTGAGCGCGACCTTGCGGACGGCGGCCGGGTCGACGGGCAGGGCGGCGCGTTCGTTGCGCACGAGCACGAAGGAGCGGCGGGCGATCTCGCGGGCCAGGGCGTCGCCGTCGACGGCCTCGGGAAGGCCGGACGCGTCGACGACGGGCGGGGCGCCGTCCAGGATGCCGACGCGGGCGGCCAGCCGCAGCACGTTGCGTACCGCTCCGTCGACGACGGACTCCTCGACCTCACCGGCCCGTACGGCGTCGGCGAGTGCCTTCCCGTACACCGTCCTGGGCCCCGGCATGGCGACGTCCAGACCGCCGTTGACGGCGGCGGCGGTGGAGCGGGCGGCGAGCCAGTCGGAGACGATGTAGCCGTCGAAGCCCCATTCGCCGCGCAGCACCGCGTTCTGCAGATAGCGGTGCTCGGTCATGGTGGAGCCGTTGACCTGGTTGTACGCGGCCATGATGCCCCACGGGTGGGCGTTCTTGACGATCCGTTCGAACGGGGCGAGGTAGATCTCGCGCAGCGTGCGCGGGGCGAGGATGTTGTCGACCGTGAAGCGGTCGGTCTCGGCGTCGTTGGCGACGAAGTGCTTGACGGTCGTGCCGACACCGCCCTCCTGCACGCCCCGCACGTAGCCGGTGCCGATCTCTCCGGTGAGGTACGGGTCCTCGCTGTACGTCTCGAAGTGGCGCCCGCCGAGCGGCGACCGGTGGAGGTTCACGGTCGGGGCGAGGAGGACGTGCACCCCCTTGCGGCGGGCCTCCTGGGCGAGCAGCCGGCCGGCCCGGCGGGCCAGGGCGGGATCCCAGGTCGCGGCGAGCGCGGTCGGCGAGGGCAGCGCCACGGACGGGTCGTCGGCGCTCCAGGCCACCCCGCGGACACCGATCGGCCCGTCGGACATCACCAGGGAGCGCAGCCCGATCGCGGGGAGGGCGGGCAGCGACCACATGTCCTGGCCGGCCAGCAACCGCGCCTTGTCGTCGAGTCCCAGGGCGGCCAGCGCCGCGTCGACCGCGGCCTCGCGGGCCGCATCGGGGTGGATGGATGGGGTCGCGCCTGCCACGGCCGTACCTCCTCGTCGGGTTCCTGCACTGAAGGTCTCCATAGTGACTCTTTTACCGGTAGAGCAGTAGGCTTCGTTACTGGTCCGTTACGCGTGGGGATGGCGTACGGTCCTCGGGCGAGGACCGATGAGCACCGGAAGGGGCCGGGATGGTGCGGGCCAGAAGCGCGGAGCGGCGGGCGGAGATTCTTCGCGCCACTCTCGAAGTGATCGCCGAGCGCGGTTATCGCGGCGCCTCGCTGAGCGCCGTCGCCGAGCGGGTCGGCCTCAGCCAGCAGGGTCTCCTGCACTACTTCCCGACCAAGGAGGCGCTGCTCGTCGCGGTACTGGAGGAGCGCGACCAGTGGGACACCGGGGGCGGCACCCGGAGCGACGGCACCTGGCGGATCGATCTGCTGGGCTCCCTCGTCGAGTACAACGTGATGCGGCCGGGCATCGTCCAGACGTTCTCGGCGCTGCTCGGCGAGAGCGTGACGGAGGGTCATCCGGCACGGGAGTTCTTCACGCACCGGTACACCCAGGTCCGGGCGGACATGGCGGCGATGCTGCGCGCGAAGTACGGCGAGCGGCTGCCCGGCGGCCTGACGCCGGAGCGCGCGGCGCCGCTGCTGGTGGCGGTGATGGACGGGCTTCAGTACCAGTGGCTGCTGGATCCGGACGCGGTGGACATGCCGGCGGCCTTCCAGGACCTGCTGACCCTGTTGCAACCGGAGGGACCGGCCGAACCGGGCACCCCCGAGAACCCCCAATCATGACATGACCTGCGACAACTCCCGTACGGCGAGGGCGTCGAGCGCCACCTGCGGGTGATTTCCGAGCGGTCTACGCGCGTCCGGGCCAAAGGCACCGCGCCGGGCACCCCAGGGTGGGGCGCATGAATTCCACGCCCTCCGGAGCCTCTTCCGGCCAGCCCGCCCGGCGCACCCTGATCACGGGTGCCGCAGCCGGCGCCGCAGCCCTTGCCGCGACCGCCGCGGGTTCCGCACGCGCCGCCGCGCCGGGAACCCCCGCCGCGCCCGCCGCACCCGCGCCCGTACTGGCGCCCGCGGCCACCGGCTCGGACTGGGACGCCTGCCTGTCCGTCGCCCGCGCCATCCTCGTACGCGACGAACAGGACCAGCCGCTGGTCCCGCACTACCGCGACATCCTGCTGTCCAAGGGCCTGCCGCGCAGCCGCAAGGCCCCCAAGAAGGTGCTGGTCGTCGGCGCCGGCCCGGCCGGGCTCACCGCCGCCCACCTGCTCCGGAACGCCGGACACACCGTCACCGTGATCGAGGCCAACGGCAACCGCGTCGGCGGCCGGATCAAGACGTTCCGTGCGGGCGGCCACGAGCACGCGAAGGCCCCGTTCGCCGACCCGAAGCAGTACGCCGAGGCCGGCGCCATGCGGATCCCCGACAGCCACCCGCTCGTCACCGGGCTCATGGACGGCTTCGGTCTGAAGCGGCGCCGTTTCTACCTGGTCGATGTCGATGCCGAGGGCCGCCCGGCGAACCGCACCTGGATCCATGTGAACGGCATCCGGATGCGCAAGGCCGACTACGCGGCGAGGCCGCGGGCGGTCAACCGCTCGTTCGGGGTTCCGGCGGAGTACGAGAACAAGACCGCCGCGACGATCGTGCGGGAGGCATTCGCGCCCGTACGCAAGGAGTTCGAGGGCAAGGAGGGCCACGAGCTCGTCGAGGGCTGGGCACGGGTCATCCAGAGGTACGGGCACTGGTCGATGTTCCGCTTCCTGACCGAGGCGGCCAAGCTCGACGAGCGCACCATCGACCTCGTCGGCACCGTCGAGAACCTCACCTCGCGGCTCCATCTCGCCTTTGTGCACAGCTTCATCGGAGCCTCGCTGATCAGCCCGGACACCGCGTTCTTCGAACTGCCGGACGGCACGGCCACACTGGCCGACGCGATGTACGCCCGGGTCAAGGACCTGGTGCGGCTGGACCGCCGCGCCACCAGGATCAGCTACGGCCCGGGCAGCGTCCGGGTCGAGACGGTGTCCGAGGGCCGCGACGGCAAGCGGCTCGTGCGCGAGACGTTCACCGGCGACCGGGCGATCGTCACCGTGCCGTTCTCCGGGCTGCGCCACATCCCCGTCTCGCCCGCGCTCAGTTACGGCAAGCGGCGCGCGATCACCGAGATCCACTACGACGCGGCGACCAAGGTCCTGCTCGAATTCAGCCGCCGCTGGTGGGAGTTCGAGGAGAAGGACTGGAAGACCGAGCTGGAGAAGATCAAGCCCGGCCTGTACGACGCCTACCGCCTGGGCAGGGCGCCCGCCGACGGTTCGCTGCTGGGCGCCCACCCGTCCGTACCTCCGGGCCATCTCCCGCCCGACCAGCGCGTGCACTACGCGGCGTACCGGGCGGCGGCCCGCAACCAGCCCGCGGCGGCGCATGTCATCGGCGGCGGATCGGTCACCGACAACCCCAACCGCTTCATGTTCCAGCCGTCCCACCCGGTGGAGGGCAGCGCGGGCGGCGTCGTCCTCGCCTCGTACAGCTGGGCCGACGACGCGCTGAAGTGGGACTCGCTGGACGACAACGAGCGCTACCCGCACGCCCTGGGCGGGGTGCAGGACGTCTACGGGCAGCGCGTCGAGGTCTTCTACACGGGCGTCGGCGCCACCCAGTCGTGGATGCGCGACCCGTACGCCTACGGTGAGGCCTCGGTGCTGCTGCCGGGCCAGCACACCGAGTTGTTCGCCGATGTGCGGTCGGTCGAGGGGCCGCTGCACTTCGCCGGCTGCCACACCTCGGTCAAGCCGGCCTGGATCGAGGGGGCCCTGGAGTCGGCGGTCAGGTCCGCGCTGGAGGTCCACACCAGCTGACCCGTGCCCGGACGGGCGTCGCTCAGCGGGCCAGGCCCAGGGTGACGCCCAGTCCGACGAGCACCGATCCGATGCCCCGGTTGAGGACCTTCTGCCACTTCAGCATCGCGGTCCGCAGCCGCGCGTGCGAGAAGAACAGCGCGACCAGGCCGAACCAGCCGAGATGGGCGACGGACATGAACAGTCCGTATCCGGCCTGCTGCCACAGGCCGGTCGCGGGGCCGACGACCTGGGTGAAGGTCGACACGACGAAGAGCGTCGTCTTGGGGTTCAGCGCGTTGGTGAGGAAGCCGGTGCGCAGCGCCCCGAGCCGGGTCAGCCGCGGCCCGGAATCCAGGTCGACGTCGAGATCGCCGCGGGCGAGGAAGGTCCGCACCCCGATGTAGACGAGATAGGCCGCGCCGATCAGCTTGATCGCGGTGAACAGCGCGGTCGAGGACGCGATCAGCAGCCCGATGCCGAGCATCGTGTACGTGACGTGGACGAGCACGCCGGCGGCGACGCCGACGGCGGACAGCAGTCCCGTCGTACGGCCGTGGAGAGGGCTGTTGCGGACGACCATCGCGAAGTCCGCGCCCGGGCTGATCACGGCGAGGACGGTGATGACGGCGACAGCGACGACCTCGGCCACGGCGCGGGGCCCCTCAGTCCTTGTCGAGGACGTACGGTGCGGGGGCCGCGTCCTCGTCGGGCGCCACCGGGTTCCCCGCCACCAGATCCCGCGCCAGCAGGGTGGCTCCGGCGACGGCTCCCGGCATGAGGAACACGGCGACGAACGGGACGAGGAAGGCGAGTCCCAGCGGTACGCCGAAGCCGAGGGTCAGCATGCGGCGCCCGCGCAGCAGGGCGAGCCGGTCCTTCAGGACCATGCCGCGGCGCTGGAGCGCGATGGCGGTGAGCTCCTCGGTGAGGAAGTAGCCGGTGACGCAGAAGCCGATCACGGGGACGACGGTCTGACCGACGACCGGGATGAATCCGAGGGCGAAGAGCAGCACCGAGTACAGCCCCACCCGCACCAGGATGCGGACGCTGTCGCGGGCGGAGATCCACAGGTCCCGCCAGAGCGGCAGCCCGGACTCGGGGACCTCGCCGCCCTCCGTCCGGTCGACCTGTTCGGAGAGCGATTCGTAGAAGGGCTGGCCGACCAGCAGCGTCACGGCGGTGAACGTGATCACGGCGAGGAAGAGTCCGAGCGCGAAGACCAGCACGGTCAGGGTGTTGCGGAGCAGACCGAGCCAGGGTGACGACCAGTCGTCGGCGAACGGGGTCGCCCAGGACACCAGGTCGTCGGCGCCGTAGGCGAGGCCGACGAGGGCAGCCGCGTACAGGACGAGGGTGATGAGTCCGGGCAGCAGCCCGAAGCCGAACCAGCGGCCGTGCCGGCCGACCCATCGCTGTCCCTGTATCAAGTAGCCGAAGCCCGCCCCTAGATCACGCATGGCGTCAGCGTACTGGTGGACGCCGCGGCCCCTCCCGCCGCGGTGTGTCCGTGCGGGGTGGGGTCGCGGTGTGTCCGGTGCGCGGCCGAGGCAGTGGCGTGCCCGGTGCACGGCCGAGGGCCGCACCTTCGCGGGGTGCGGCCCTCGGCCGCTTCCGGGCGGTGCGGAGGGTGCGGACGGTCAGGCGAGGGACACGATCATCTTTCCGGTGTTCTCGCCGCGCAGCAGGCCCGTGAAGGCGTCGAAGCCGTTCTCGATGCCTTCGACGAAGGTCTCGCGGTACTTCAGCTCGCCCGAGGCCAGCCAGCCGGCGACCTCCTGGACGAACTGCGGCTGGAGTGCGGCGTGGTCGCCGACGAGCATGCCCTGGATGCGCAGGCGCTTGCCGATGACCAGGGCGAGGTTGCGCGGGCCGGGGGTCGGCTCGGTGGCGTTGTACTGGGCGATCATTCCGCAGACGGTGACGCGGCCGTGCACGTTGAGGGAGGAGATCGCCGCTTCGAGGTGCTCGCCGCCGACGTTGTCGAAGTAGATGTCGATGCCGTCGGGGGCGGCCTCGCGCAGTTGCTCGGCGACGGGGCCGTTCTTGTAGTTGAAGGCCGCGTCGAAGCCGTACTCCTCCACGAGCAGCTTGACCTTCTCGTCGGAGCCGGCCGAGCCGATCACCCGCGAGGCGCCCTTCAGCTTCGCCATCTGGCCGACCTGGCTGCCGACCGCACCGGCCGCGCCGGAGACGAACACGGCGTCGCCCTCCTTGAAGGAGGCGACCTCGAAGAGGCCCGCGTAGGCGGTGAGCCCGGTCATGCCGAGCACGCCGAGGTAGGCGGAGAGCGGGGCGAGCGACGCGTCGACCTTCACGGCGCGCTCGGCCGGGACCTCCGCGTACTCACGCCAGCCGAGGCCGTGCAGGACGTGGTCGCCGACCGCGATGCCCGCCGCGTTCGACGCGATGACCTCGCCGACCGCCCCGCCGTCCATGGGGTGGTCGAGCTTGAAGGGCGGGGTGTACGACTTCACGTCGTTCATCCTGCCGCGCATGTACGGGTCGACCGAGAAGTGCAGATTGCGGACGAGGACGCGGCCCTCGCCGGGAGCGGAGACCGGGGCCTCACGCAGCGCGAAATCCTCCGCCTTCGGCCAGCCGTGGGGGCGGGCGACGAGGTGCCATTCGCGGCTGGACGTGGGAAGTGCATCAGACATGGGCTCGGGGTCTCCTCAATGCCTTACGAGGTGGGGGAGGCTTCACCCGGCCGGTGGGGGCCGGCCCGGGGAAGCCGAAATGCTTCATGATGTGAAACAACAATGCTCTTTAATATTTCATGTTGTCAAGTAACCGGCTATCCTGGGTGTCATGGCCACCACCCGTACAGACCCTCTGACGCTCGAAGTCGTCGAACTCATCGGCGCCGTCGTGGCGCGCTACTACGAGGAGTACGACGAGGCCGCGGCGGCCCACTCGCTCACGGGTGCCCAGGCGCGCGTGCTGGGGCTGCTCGCCCTGGAGCCGCTGCCCATGCGCAGGATCGCCCAGAAGCTGAAGTGCGAGCCGTCGAACGTCACGGGCATCGTCGACCGGCTGGAGACGCGCGGCCTGGTGGAGCGCCGGCCGGATCCGCTGGACCGGCGGGTGAAGCTGGCCGCGCCGACGGAGAAGGGGGCGCGGACGGCGCAGCGACTGCGCGACTCGCTCACCTTCGCCCGGGAGCCCCTGGCCGAGCTGTCGGACGCGGACCGGGCGACGCTGCGGGACCTGCTGCACCGCATGCTGGGCGCGTCAGGCCCGCAGCACGACTGAGGGCACGGCGTTCCCGCACCACGACCGAGAGCAGGGTGTGCCCATGTGTGCCCGCAGCACGAGTGGGGGCACTGCGCGCCCGCAGCCCGGATCAGGGCCGGGCGCGCCCCGGCGTCACGCGACCGGCCGGACCGCTCACAGGCAGAACCACAGCCAGCACGACTGGGACTTGGTCGGCGTGGGTGTGGGGGTCGGGGTCGGGGTCGGGGTGGACGACGCGGGGGGCTCGGCCGGCGTCGGGTCGCCACCGGGCCGGGCGGGGTCCGACGGATCGCCGGACGGTCCCTCGGCAGTGCCGGATCCCGACGCGGCCCCCTCGTCCGCGGAGGCGGAGGGGGCGGCGGAGGCCGACGCCGAGGAGGCGCCGGAAGACTCGGGGCGGGCGCGGCCGGTCGCCCCGTTCGCGCCGTCGGTGCCGACCGCATGGGAATCGGTGGCCGGGACCACGGAGGGGCCGTCCACCGGACCGGGCGGCTCGGCCGTGTCGCCCGCCGAGCGGTCCGGGACCGGTGCGGTCGTGACCGGGACCGATTCGCGTACGTAGTCCGAGGCGCCGTCGTCGCCGTTCGGTTCGAGGGCCAGCTCGGCCAGGCTCAGCGCCCCGGCCGCGAGCACCACGCCGAGCACGGTGAACAGTGCCGTCCGGCGGCGACGGCGGTGGGCGCGCCGGCCGCGCCCCTCGGCCCGGGCTCCCCGGTCGGGCTTGCGGGAACCCCGTGAACCGCGCGCGGGCCGGGCGGCCTCCCGTGCCTGACGGCGTCGGCCCCCGGGCTGCGACGGGGCGGCCCCCTCGCGCTCCGCTTCCGGTTCGTGGCCGGAGAACGCGGGCGTGGCGTAGTGAGTCAGCGCCTCGGCGGGGGTTCCGCATCCGGCGCAGGCCAGGGCACCGTTGAGGTGCCGCTGACATGGGTGGCAGTAATCCATGGCGCCCGCAGGTTAGATGCCGATAGGACAACATGGAAAGTCGCTCACGTGAGGATCCTGTGTGGAACCGTTGATTCCATGACCGCGCCCACACCTTTCGGCCCTCGTGAGTTCCAGCTCGTCCTGCTGCGCCGGATGGCCGACCACCAGCCCGCTCTCGTGGACCACGCCCGGCAGGAACTGAGTGCGTCGCGCACGGAGATGCGGGAGGCCAACCGGCGCTGGCAGGCCATGGTGCGCGCGCCGCGCGGGCGGGGCGCGCTGCGTCGCTACCGTTCGGCGCTCGGCACACCCGAGTCGTCCGCGCGCCGCACGATCGGTGACCTGGAGTGCGACGCGCTGCTGTGGCCGGTGCCGCTCTGGCCGGATCTGCGGTTCGAGGTACTGGTCGCACCGGGCGGGGCCGTATGGAACGCCTGGCTGGTCCGGGCGCCGGGGGCGCCGGGGCCCGAGCTGCGCGCGGTCGAGGATCTGCGTCCCTGGTCGGGCACGGTGGACGAGGTCGCGCGGGCCTTCGCTCCGGCCCGCCCCATGGAGGGCAGCGCGCCGACCCGGTGGGCGCTCGCGATCACCGCGCCGGGTACGGGTGAGCGGTACGTCGCCGAATTCACCTGGGGACTGTTCCAGCGCCTGCTGCCCGGCTGACGCACCGGGCGGAGGGCGGCTCCGACGCCTGCTGCCGGGCCGGCTTCCCCGCCACAGGCCGCTCCGGTCCCGCAGCCCGGCCGGCCGCCTCACCGCGGGCTGCTCCGGCGCCTGCAGCCCGGCCGACTTCTCCGTACCGCGTTTCTCTGTCGCCCTGTCAGCTCTGTACCTCCTACGGCCCATCCCGGCGCGCGCAATGAATCCGAACGGCGCAGGATGCGAGGAGAGCCGGCCTGCCGCCGGGACCACCGATCAGCGCTCTCGGGAGAACCTGTCGTGACCGTCAGCCTTGAGCAGTTGCGCCGTTGCCATGTCGCCGTCGACCTCGGGGCCGCTCGGACCCGTGTGTACGTCAAGGGGCTCGGGCTCGTCGTCGACGAGCCGAGTGCCGCCGCGATGAACACCCGTACCGGCTCTCTCATCGCCGTCGGCGAACTCGCCGAACAGATGACGGGCCGCACCCCCGACTACATCCGGGTGGTCCGGCCGGTCACCGGCGGAACCGTCATCGACATCGAGATGGCCCAGCGCATGCTCCGCCAACTGCTCGGCGACAGACTCCGCCGCCAACTGCGCCGCAAGCCCCGGCTGCGGGCCGCCGCCTGCACCCCGCACGACAGTGATCCGCTCGCCCAGCGGGCCACCGTCGAGACCCTGGTGGGGCTGGGCGCCCGGCGGGTCGAACTGGTCGACACCCTGATCGCGGCGGCCGTCGGCTGCGGGCTGCCCGTCGAGCAGCCGACCGCCTCCATGATCATGGTGTGCGGTGCGGCGACCACCCAGATCGCGGTGCTCTCGCTCGGTTCGATCGTGACCGCCGCGCGCATCCCCGTCGGCGGGGACGCCATCGATCACGCGGTGATCCAGCATCTGCGCCAGCACCACGAACTGATGCTGCCGAGCCAGTCCGTACGGCCCCTGCAACTGGCGCTCAGCGGCGGGGGGCTCAGCGCGCGCGGGCCCGCCATGACCGAGATCCACGGCCGGGACGTGGCGACCGGCCTGGCCCGCTCGGTGCAGGTCGACACCGCCGCGATGCGGCAGGCGATCCACGCCCCGCTGACCGCGGTGCTCGACGGCCTCGGCAGGATCCTGCGCGACTGCCCGCCCGATCTGGTGGCCGACATCGCCGACTGCGGAATCATGATGGTCGGCGGCAGCGCGCTGCTGCCCGGTCTCGATCAGATGCTGCGGGACGCCACACGCGTGCCCGTGCACATCGCGGAGCGGCCCGATGTGTGCTCGGTGCTGGGGCTCGGTGCGATGCTGGACGGGAAGATCGAGCCGATGATTCTCGACCCGCTCGCCTGCTGAACACGGCGGGGGGTGAGGCGAATGCCCGAAGAGACGGCGGACACGAAAGACACAGCGGATACGGCGGATACAGCGGCGAACGCGAGGGCGGACACGGCGGTGGCCGCAGCGGACGCGGCGGATACGGCGGCGGACTCGCCCGCCGGCCCCCGGGACGAGCCGGCCGGTACCCCGCACGCGCCGCGCCTGCCTCTGCTCCTGGAAGCGGTGCTGCGCGTCGGCACCGATCTCGAACTGCGGGCCACCCTCCAGCAGATCGTGGATGCCGCCACCGCGCTGACCGAGGCCCGGTACGGCGCGCTCGGTGTGCTCGACACCGAACGCGGCACCATCACCGAGCTGTTCACCTCGGGCCTCGACGACACCGAGCGGCGGCGGATCGGCCACTTCCCCGACGGCCACTCGGGGATGCTCGGTGTCCTCATCGACGAGCCGCAGCCACTGCGCAGCGACGACCTGGCCGCCGACCCGCGCTCCTGCGGAGTGCCGCCCGGCCACCCCGTGATGCACTCCTTCCTCGGGGCGCCGATCCGGGTGCAGGACCAGGTGTTCGGCAACGTCTACCTCACCGAGAAGCGCACCGGTTCCTTCACCGACACGGACATGGCGCTGCTGAGGGTGTTCGCCTCGCAGGCCGGAATCGCGATCGGCAACGCCCGGCTGTACGAGGCGGCCCGGCAGCGGGAGCGCTGGATCGAAGGCGCGGCAGCCGTCACCACCGCCCTGCTGAGCGGCGGGAACCCGGCCGACGCGCTGATGACCGTCGCCGAGGGGGCCAGGGCGCTCGCCGACGCGTCGGCCGGGGTGATCCTCCAGCCCAACGAGGAGGGCGGGATGGAGATCGTCACCGCGTCCACGCGCGACGACCCGGCCGGGATCGTCGGTACGACCATCGCGCCCGACTCCGCCGTACTGGTCCAACTGCTCGGCGGAGAACCGGTGTTCATCGAGGACTCGGCGACGGATCCACGGATGACGACGCATGTGCGCTCGCGGTTCGGCCCGAGCATGATGCTGCCGTTGCAGAGCGGTGGGCGGCTGATCGGCACCCTCGCCCTGCCCCGACGGCGCGGCGCCCGTCCGTACACGGCCGTGGACCGGCTGCTGGCCTCCCAGTTCGCCTCGCAGGCCGCGCTCGCGCTGGTCCTGGCGGACGCCCAGCACGACCGGGAACAGCTCGCGGTGTACGAGGACCGGGACAGGATCGCCCGCGATCTGCACGATCTCGTCGTCCAGCGGCTGTTCGCGACGGAGATGATGCTGGAGTCGACCCGCCGCAGGGCCGCCGTCCCGGAGACGGACGAGCTGCTGAGCAAGGCCGTCGACGAGCTGGACTCGACCATTCAGGAGGTGCGGACGGCGATCTTCGCTCTCCAGCAGCCGCCCGCCGAGGCCCCCGCCACCTTCCGCGGCCGGGTGCTGCGCGAGACCGGAGGTGCCGCGGCCGTGCTCGGTTTCCAGCCGTCGGTGCATTTCAACGGGGCGGTCGACGCGCTGGTCCGGGATCCCGTGGACCGGCGGCTGCTCGCCGCGCTGCGCGGCGCACTCGCGGCCGCGCACCGCCGGACCGGGGTGTCGGCGATCGAGGTGGAGGTGGACGCGACGGCCGTGCTGCCGGACGGGCGGACCGCGGTCCGGCTGGCGGTCGCCGACGACGGCCGCGACGAGGACGGCTCGCGCTCGTCGACCGTCATCTGGCAGGCGCCGCTCTGAGCGCGACGCGGGTGTTGGAGTGCGCGACACCGGCCTCCCGCTTGAGCCTGCGCAGCAGCCCGTCCAGGGCCGTGGTGTCGGCGACGGTGGCGCGTACGAGATAGTCGTGGCCGCCGGTCACATGCACCACTTCGGTGATGCCGGGCAGGGCGAGCACCGCCCGCTCGAACACCTCGTTCGTCGTGTCCATCCGCAGCGTCACGTCGATGAAGACGACGAGCCCGGTGCGGGTGTCGGCGGCCGGGTCGATGATCACGGTGAAACCGCGGATGACACCGTCGCGCCGCAGCCGGCGCACCCGGTCGGCGGCGGCATTGGCGCTGAGCCCGACCCGTACGCCCAGATCGCGGTACGAGATCCGGGCATCCTCCTGAAGGATGCTGAGGATTTCCCTGTCAAGACGGTCCATACCGCGATTGTCGCAGCTTTTCCCGAATAATGACCGCGCAAGGCGCATCCGAGGCTCGTCCCCCTCCCGCGTGGGTCACCCGATCGCCTTGCCCCGCCTGGCGCAACACGGCAGGCCCCTGTCCCCCGGACGCCCTTGACTGAAGGGATGGAAGCAGCCGTCAAGCAGTCCGCCCCTCCGGTCGGCGTCGAGTCCGGTGCCGCCTATCGCAACCTCGTGATGGCCACGATCGGCTTCGGACTCACCTTCTGGGCCTGGAATCTGATCTCGCCGCTGTCCGGGGACTACAAGGACCGCCTCGGCCTGAGCTCCTTCGAGCAGTCGCTGCTGGTCGCCGTGCCGGTACTGGTCGGTTCGCTGGGCCGGATCCCGGTGGGCGCGCTCACCGACAAGTACGGTGCGCGGCTGATGTTCCCGCTGATCTCGGCGCTCACCATCGTGCCCGTGCTGCTGTTGATCCCGGCGGCGGACTCCTACGGGGCGATGCTCGTCGTGGGCTTTCTGCTGGGCCTGGGCGGCACCACCTTCGCGATCGGCATCCCGCTGGTCAACTCGTGGTTCCCGCCCGCCAGGCGCGGCCTCGCACTCGGGGTGTTCGGCATGGGCATGGGCGGTGTCGCCCTGTCCGGGTACTTCACCCCGCGGATCGCCAAGCACGGCGACCATCTGCCGTTCCTGGTGGTCGCCGCGGCACTCCTGGTGTATTCGGCACTGGCCGCGTTCCTGATCAAGGACCGCCCGGACCGTCCGGTGCCGACCGACTCGCTCGCCCACAGGCTGGGGGCCGCGGGACGGTTGCGGGTCACCTGGGAGCTGTCCGCGCTGTACGCGATCGGCTTCGGCGGAATCGTCGCGTTCGGCGTCTACCTCCCCACGTATCTGAAGACCTGGTACGAGCTCTCACCGACCGACGCCGGCACGAAGGCGGCCGGGTTCGCCCTGGTCACGGTCGTCTTCCGGCCGATCGGCGGCTGGCTCTCGGACCGCGTCCACCCGGCCCTGGTGACGGCGGCGGCACTCGGCCTGGCGGCCCTGATGGCGATCGTCCAGGCCTTCGACCCGGATCTGGCCCCCGGCGGCACGGTCGCGCTGCTCTGCATGGCGGCCGGCCTGGGCACCGCGAGCGGCAGCGTCTTCGCCCTGGTCTCCCAGGTGACACCGCAGGCGAAGGTGGGCAGCGTGACGGGGATCGTCGGCGCGATGGGCGGCCTGGGCGGATTCGTCCCACCCCTCGTGATGGGGGCCATCTACAGCGCGAAGGGGTCGTACTCGATCGGGTTCATGCTGCTGTCGGATCTGGCGCTGGCGGGGTGCGTGTACGCGTACGGGCGCATGCGGACCATTCAGCGGGAGTGACGGCTTCCCCTGCCGGCGCGCGGGGCATACCGGGCAGGGGCGGGACGGGGCGAGGGTGCGGGGCGGGAGTGCGAGGCGGGGGGTGCGGGGCCGGGGTGCGGGGCCGGGGTGCGAGGCCGGAGTGCGAGGCCGGGCTTTCGCTATGCGGCCCGGGTGGGCGGGTGAGCCCTTAGGGTGCGAGGGGTGACTTCTCTTCTCTCTGCACCGGCTGACGGGTCCGTCCGGGTGGCCGCCCGGTTCGGCGAAGACTCCCTGACGTACGCCCGGTTGGGCAGCGCCTCCACCGCGCTCGCCGCACGTCTCGCCGGGGCCCGGCGGGTCGCCGTCTGGGCCACCCCCACTCCCGAGACCGTCGTCGCCGTCGTGGCCGCGCTGCGGGCCGGGGTGCCGGCGGTGCCGCTGAACCCGAAGACGGGAACGCGCGAACTCGCGCACATCGTGGCCGACAGCGAACCGGCCGTGGTGCTGGCCGGGGCGGGTGACGTGCTCCCGCCGGTGCTGGACGCACTGGACCGGATCGACGTCGACACCGATCCGGACGCCGAGGAGGCCGCCGCGCCTCCGGAGCCCTCCCCCGAGTCCCCCGCGCTGATCGTCTACACCTCCGGCACCACGGGCCCGCCCAAGGGCGCGATCCTGCCGCGGCGGGCCATCGCCGCGTCGCTGGACGCGCTGGAGGACGCCTGGCAGTGGACCGGCGACGACGTGCTCGTCCACGCCCTGCCCCTGTTCCATGTGCACGGTCTGATCCTGGGCGTGCTCGGTCCGCTGCGCCGGGGCGGATCGGTGCGGCACCTGGGCAGGTTCTCCACCGACGGGGTGGCCCGTGAGCTGTTGTCCGGCGGCACGATGCTCTTCGGCGTACCGACGATGTACCACCGGCTGGCCGAAGCCCTCGACGCATCCGCGCCCGGCGCCGCCGAGCTGGCGAAGGCGCTGGCCGGGGCCCGGCTGCTGGTCTCCGGATCGGCCGCGCTTCCGGTGCACGACCACGAGCGGATCGCCGCCGCGACCGGCCGCCGGGTCATCGAGCGGTACGGCATGACGGAGACCCTGATGAACACCGGCGTCCGGGCCGACGGCACGGCGCGCCCCGGCACGGTCGGAACGCCCCTGCGCGATGTCGAGCTCCGCCTCGTCGAGGAGGACGGCACGGTCCTCACCGACCCCGGCCCCGACGCCATCGGCGAGATCCAGGTGCGCGGCCCGAACCTCTTCACCGGCTATCTGAACCGCCCCGACGCCACGGCCGCCGCGCTGGCCGAGGACGGCTGGTTCCGAACCGGGGACATGGCCACCCGTGACACCGACGGCTCCGTGCGGATCGTCGGCCGCAAGGCCACCGATCTGATCAAGAGCGGCGGATACAAGATCGGCGCCGGTGAGATCGAGAACGCGCTCCTCGACCACCCCGGCGTCCGCGAGGCCGCCGTCACCGGTGAACCGGACCCGGACCTCGGCGAGCGGATCGTCGCCTGGGTGGTCCCGGCCGACCCCGCCGCTCCCCCGGCCGAGGACGAGCTGGCGGATCATGTCGCCGCCCAGTTGTCCCCGCACAAGCGCCCGCGCACGGTCCGCTACCTGGAGGCGCTGCCGCGCAACGACCTGGGGAAGATCATGAAGCGGTCGCTCCATGGCTGACCGCCTGTCGGCACGGGCGGCGATCGCCGCCCTCACCACCGAGTTCGAGGAGTGCGTCGGGTTCGAGGAGCGCGCCGGGTTCGAGGAGCGCGCCGGAGCCGGTGTGCCCGGCCGCGACGGCGCCGGGAACGGGCCGCTCGGCTGGTCCGGGTACGCGGACTCCCGGGCCCGTGCCGCCGCGCGTACCGGCGAGGAGGAGTCCGTCGTCCACGGCCTCGCCTCCGTCGGCGGCCGAAGCTGTGTCCTCATCGCGTTCGAGTTCGGTTACCTGGGCGGTTCGCTCGGGCAGCGCACCGGGGACCGGCTGGAGGCGGCGTACGAGGCCGCACGGAGCCGGGGGCTCCCGCTGGTCTCGCTCGTCGCGACGGGCGGCAGCCGGATGCAGGAGGGCATGGTCGCGCTGACCCAGTTGCAGCGCGTCGCCCGCGCCTCGGCACGGCTGCGGGCCGCCGGCTCCGCCCACCTCGCGGTCCTGCGCGACCCGACGACGGGCGGCGGCTGGGCCACGCTGGGCGCCGGCGCCGATGTGATCCTGGCGCTGCCGGGCGCCCAGGTGGGGTTCGCCGGTTCCCGGGTACGGCCCGCGGACGCGGATCCCCGTGCGTACACCGCGGAGGGCCAGCTGGCCGCGGGGCAGATCGACGCCGTCGTCCCGCCGGACGAGCTCCCCCGGACGGTGGCCCGCTGGCTGGCGGCGCTGCACGCCTCCGGTTCCCCCGCTCCGGGCCCCGCGCCCGTGCCGGACGCCCTCGGCGCCACCGGCCTGCCCAGGACCGGCTGGGACGCGGTGGAGCAGGCCCGCTCCCCCTCCCGGCCGCGCGCCGAGGCGTATCTGGACGCCTATTTCGCTCACCGGCTCCCGCTCCGCGGCGACCGCTGCGGCGGTACGGATCCGGGACTGCTCTGCGGTTTCGGGCGGCGCGAGGGCCGGACGATCGCGTACGTCGCCCAGTGCGGAACGGCGACCCGCCCGGCCGGATACCGCACGGCGGCCCGGGTGATCCGGCTGGCCGACCGGCTCGGTGTTCCCGTGCTCACGCTGATCGACACCCCGGGCGCGGCCAACGGCGCCGAGGCGGAACGGGCGGGCGCGGGCGCGGCCATCGCCGACGCCTTCGCGGCGTTGGCCGAGGCCGAGGTGCCCGTCACGACGCTGGTGATCGGCGAGGGCGGTTCGGGCGGCGCACTGGCACTGGCGGCTCCGGGGAACACCTACGTCACCCCGGACAGCTACTTCTCGGTGATCGCCCCGGAAGCGGCGGCGGCGATCCTGAAGCGCGCCCCGGACGCGGTGCGCGCCACGGCCGACGAGCTGCGACTGCGCCCCCAGGACCTGGTGGAACTGGGCATCGCCCGCGCCGTGGTGCGTCCGGCACCGCCCGCGGACGGGGACCGAGAGCCTGTCGGGTGACCTCTGATCGGGCGGCCACGCCTCGGCCCGCACGCTTCCGGCGCCTTGGAATCGCACGCGCCGTGGCGCGTCCGCCTTCCGGCCGAAGGCCACCCGGCGGGCCCTGAGCCGTCAGGGCTGCGGGTTCTTCGCGTCGTACCGTGCGAAGCCTCGCCATCTCAGCCCCAGCAGCGACACGGCGACGACACAGGCGATCCCGCCGCCGGTCACCGCGAGGCCGGGCGAGGCCAGATCGGCGACCGATCCGGCCACGAAGTCACCGAGCCGGGGCCCGCCCGCCACGACGACGATGAAGACGCCCTGCAGCCGTCCCCGCATCTCGTCCGGCACAGCCGCCTGGAGCATGGTGTTCCGGAAGACCATCGACAGGGTGTCCGCGCACCCGGCGAGTGCCAGGAAGAGCAGACCGAGCCAGAGCTGACGGGTCAGTCCGAAGACCGCGACGGCGGTGCCCCAGGAGGCAACGGCGACGAGCACGG
This sequence comes from Streptomyces sp. NPDC058051, assembly GCF_042885475.1. NCBI lineage: Bacteria > Bacillati > Actinomycetota > Actinomycetes > Kitasatosporales > Streptomycetaceae > Streptomyces > Streptomyces sp. NPDC058051. The sequence goes on along the minus strand of NZ_JBHVRW010000018.1, from coordinate 10,959 downwards.
CGAGGCCGTGGCGGCGCACGCGTCCCAGCCATCCGGAGAACACCCCGCCGAGCAGCGCGCCCATGGCGGGGGCGGCGACCAGCAGCCCGGTGGTCTTCGCGTCACCGCCGTACCAGACCACGGCGACGACGGGGAACACGGCCCGCGGGTGGGCCAGCACCATGGCACACAGGTCGGTGAGGAAGGTCATCCGCAGATTGGGCCTGGCGCCGAGGAAGCGCAGCCCGTCGGCGACGGACGCCCGTTTGCCGTTCGCGCCCTCCTCGCGCTGCGGCAGCATCGAGGGCAGCCGCCACATCGCGTACAGCGAGGCGGTGAAGGTGACGGCGTCGACGGTGTACGCGGCCCGGTACCCCCACCAGCCGACGACGAGCCCGCCGAGCATCGGGCCGATCAGGGTGCCGGTGGTCCCGGTCATGGAGTTGAGCGCGTTGGCGGCGGGCAACTGCTCGGCCGGGAGCAGCCGGGCGATCATCGAGCTGCGCGCCGGTGAGTTGACCGCGAAGCAGGCCGCCTGGAGGGCGACGACCGTGTACAGCAGCCCCACCTGCTCCACCCCGGCGACCGTGGCGGCGACCAGCCCGACGGAGAGGACGAACGACCCGGCGGAGCCGGCCAGCCCCAGCTTGCGCCGGTCGATGGTGTCCGCCACGGCCCCGCCGAAGAGTCCGAAGACGACGAGCGGCAGGAAGGAGCAGAAGCCGATGAGCCCCACCGAGAAGGCGGAGCCGGTGATGTCGTAGACCTGGAGCGAGACGGCGAGCGCCGTCATTCCCTGACCGATCCAGGAGACCGTGTTCCCGAACCAGAGCCGCCGGTAGTCGGGGGAGGTCCGCAGCGGTGTCAGGTCGGCGAGTATGCGCGTGCGGGGTACAGGTTCTTCGGCTGTTTCGGTCACAGCGGATGGTAGCGACCCGCGTGTGTCCGGTGGTCCGGCACCTCCGGACGGCCCGGTCCCGGCCTCGCGCCCCGCACCGGTGACACGCGCTGCCGCAAGGTGCGGCGCGGCTCACGACCACCTACCGCCAGTGGATTCCTGACGGGCGGGCGGGAACGTACGCGGTGCCGTTGTGCGGATGGGCACGGCGCTCGAACAGATTGGCGTACAGACCTCTGCGGCCGAGGAGTTGGTCATGCGTGCCCGACTCCACGAGTCGGCCCTCGTCCAGCACCAGGATGCGGTCGGCGTCCGCGGCCAGGGCCAGATCGTGCGTGATCACGATGGTGGTGCGGCCCTCGGCGAGGCGTCGCAGCGGCGCGATGATGCGCTGTGCGGCCAGTCGGTCCAGTCCGGCGGTGGGCTCGTCGAGGAGCAGGACGGGTGCGTCGCGCAGCATGGCCCGGGCGATCGCGATGCGCTGCAACTGGCCTCCGGAGAGCCGGGACGTACCGGTGGCGATGACCGTGTCATATCCCTCCGGCAAGGTGCTGATGAACGCGTGGGCGTCGGCCGCCCGCGCGGCGTCCTCGATGTCACGGTGGGTCACACCGGCGCGTCCGCACCCGATGTTCTCCTCGATGGTGTCGTGCAGGACGAGCGTTTCCTGCGGCAGCAGCGTGATGTTGTGCCGGAGGTAGGTCAGCGGCAGCCGGTCCACGGGGACGTCGTCCAGCCGGACGCTGCCGGCGTCCGGGTCGTAGAACCTCAGCAGCAGGGCCGCCAGGGTGGACTTGCCCGCGCCGCTGGGGCCGGTGATGACCAGCAGTTCTCCGGGGCTCGCGGTGAACGAGAGGTCGTGGAGCACCGGCTCGTTGCCGCCGGGGTAGCGGAAGGTGACCTGGCGTGCCTCCACCTCGCCGAGCGCACGGCTTCGGGACGGGGCGGGCACGGAGTCGGCCGGGTCGGTGACGGCGGGTCGGGCATCGAGGATCTCCAGCAGCCGTTCGGCACCCGCGGTCGCGGCGGTGGCCGTCAGACCGAGCTGGCCCAGGGAGCGGATCGGCGGGTAGAGGTAGCCGATGAAGGCGGCGAAGGCCAGCAGCTGTCCGAGGGTCATCCGTCCCTGGGAGATCTCCCATGCTCCGAGGCCGATGATCGCCAGGACGCACAACGTTTCGAGGACCTCGACGAGTTGCTCGTAGAACTCGGTGAGGCGGACGGCCTTCACCGCCGTCTTCAGCCGGATCCGCGCCTTGCCGAGGAGCCGCGTCTCCTCGTCCCGCTGCCTGTTGTACGCCTGGGTCATGACGACGTTGACCAACGTCTCCTCGACCACCGCCGTGATGGCGCCGTCCGCAGCGCGTCCGCGCCGGGACACCGCGCGCAGCGGGCCGGCGAAACGCGTGGTCGTGAACCAGAAGACCGGCACCATGACCAGGGTGGCGAGGGCCAGATCCCAGCGCAGCCAGAAGGCGGCGGCGGCGTAGAACACCGTACTGAACAGCGCGGAGGCCGCCCCGACGATGCCGGAGACCACGAGCGCTTCGATGGCCTCCACGTCACCCGTCAGACGCTCCACCAGGTCACCCCGGCGATTGCGCTGGTAGAAGTGGGGCGGAAGCGTCTGGAGATGGCCGAAGACCCGGGCCCGCAGCCGCATCACGAAGCGTTCGGCGACCCAGGCCGCGAGGGAGTTGCCCAGATATCCGACCACCGCACCGGCGACGGCTACGGCGAGCCACTGACCGGCAGGTCTCCAGAAGGCGCTGACGGAGCCGGTCTGCAGTGCGGTGTCGGTGAGCTTGGCGAAGAGGAGGACCGTGATGGTCTCGGCGACGGCCGCCAGGACGGCGCACAGGAAGATGACGACGAGCCAGTACCGGTCGCCCTTGGTGAGGGGCCAGAAGCGCCGGAACGCCACGACGATACTGATGGGATCCGTGCGGATCGGGACATCCGTCACCGACTCCTGAGACGTCTCATCGTCGGGAGGCGCTGGGCGCCGGAGTGTGCTGCTGAGGCGCATGGGCTTCACGTCAGACGGGTGCTCGGACTATGGACCATCTCCATAGGCGCGGACCCCACAACGCGAGGCCGACCCGCGCTCCGGCGCGAGTCGGTCCCGGGTTCGGGGATGGAGTCGGGGATGTCGGATCAGTACCTGCCGCGTCCACCGCCGCGTCCACGGCCGCGGCCGAAGCCGCCGAATCCGTAGTCGCCGTAGTCGCCGTAGTCACCGTAGCCGCCGTAGCCGCCGTATCCGCCGCCACGACCGCGTCCCCAGCCGCGGCCACGTCCGCCGCGGCCACCACCCCTGTGGTCGAAGATGCCACGTACGTTCATCTTCGTCTCCTTCGGAAGTTCGCTGTGCCGCTCCTTGCTCTTGCTGCGGCACTTTCGACACTACGACTACCCCAAACAACCAACAAGTCGTACAAGCCATGAATCGGAGAAAACCCGTGAAATGCCGCAAACCTTCAGAGCGTTGTCACGAGTGACTCTCCGGTAAGCCCCCCGATCAGGGGCGCCGACGGCCCTCCGGCGAGTGCAACATTTGCCTACGGCAACGCTCGTCACCCTCGCAGGCGACCTCCCTCCGGCCGACGCCACCGAGCCCTGGCCGATGCCACCCGGCCCTGCTCGATCCCCTCCCCCCTCGGCACGGTGAGCGCGGCGTGAGCACGGCGGCGGGCGCGGCGGCGGGCGCGGCGTGAGCACGGCGGCGGGCACGGCAAGGACACAGCAAGGGCACGGCAGGGCGTCACCCACGGCGTCATCCACGGCGTCATCCACGGCGTCACCGGGCGTCCGGATGCCCTGCCCGCCCACCCGGACCGAGTGCGACGCCGAGCCGCTCGCTTCAGCCGGACCGCGGCAACGAGCAGGGAAATGGATGCCACGGGTGAGCGCGGGTCTGCGGGATGCCCCAAGGCCCGAACCAGTTGGCCCGGATCAGCAGCCCGGATCAGCAGGCCCGGATCAGTAGGTCCGGATCAGCGCCGAAGTCACGTGCGTGCGCGCTGACTTGACCCGTCAATCGAGAAGGTTAATCCTGCTACTATCAATCGCCAGAATGCGGACGAGAGTCTGGGGAGGACTCCAATGGCCGAGGCAATGTCCGTAAACGAGAATGTCGAGACCCTGACACTCGGTCCTGGATGCTTCTGGTCCTTTGACGCGGTAGCGCGCCGAACACCGGGGATCACATCGAGCATCGCGGGATTCGCCGGGGATCACGGCCCGCCGCCCAACTATGAGGACTATCAGCGCTACGGTCTCAACCCACAGAAATTCGTCGAGGCGGTAAAGCTGACGTTCCGCCCGGACGAGATCTCCTTGGAAGAGGTACTGCTCTCCTTCTTCCAGAGCCATGACGCGACCAAGCCGAACCAGAGCGGCGCGGACCGCGGGACCGTCTACCACTCAACGATCTTCTACGCCAATGAAGACCAGCGCGTACGTTCCGAGAAGGTCATGCATCGGGTGCAACAGGAACTCGGCCAGGAGATCGTGACCGACCTTCGGCCGTACGAGCAGTTCTTCGAGGCGGATCCCGATCAGCAGGACTTCTACAACAGGAATCGTTTCGAGCCGTACTGCCGAGTGGTCATTGAGCCGAAGCTCCGCACGATGGGGCTGAAGACCGACTGAGCAGGCAAAAGCCCTGGTCAGGACGTCAGTGAGGCAGGGCAGAGCAAGGTCGACATCGGTGAGGCAGAGCCGAGCAGGTCGGGGACTGGCGCGGTGGCTGATGCTCCGCTTCCGGTCCCCGCACGCTTCCGACGAAACGTGCGGTTCTCCCGCGCCCACCTTTCAGACATCGTTCACCGGCCGATATGCGCCATCGCCCTGCGCATGTTTCCGGTGAAGCGGCAGAACGGCGGAACACGGGCCGTTCGATCCACTCGTAGCCGATCCACTCGCAGGCGGCTCGGGGCCCAGTTCCGGCCTCGGAGTCCGAATTCCGCGTGGCGAAAAAGGCCCGCCGACCGTTCGTCGACGTAGCCCGTCGATCGCGTGAACGCGTGAAACGTCCGGCCGGATTTCTCGTTGCGGAATTTCGCCGCCCAGTCCCGCAGCACCGGATGAGATCGACGACTGCGGCGGACATCCGCCGTTCGACTTTCGAGCGGGCCGTGGCCGCGCGGTCCGTGTCCGGGAGTACACCTCACGTTCGGGGCACATCGGGCGTTCGGGGCACCGCGGGCGAACGTGCCTCCGTGACGGAACCTTCGGCTCGCGGCAGGGGGTGCGCGGGCCCGGGGCGGAGAGCACGGAGGTGGGGCCACTTCTGCCCACTGCGCGGTAATTCCGCTACAGAGACGCGGTTACCGGAGAATTACCCACGCCGAGTGAGACCGCGTATAGCCTGCCGACGCCCAGTCGCGTCCGCTTTCCGGTACGGAGGCTACTCGTTGTCAAGTTACCCGATATCGCAGGCCGTTATTCCTACGCAATCAGAGATCACATCCGCCTATTCTCTGCTGCATTCCGCTGACGACTCCGTACTTCCTTCCTCAGCGACGAACCCGCAGCCGGCCGCCTTTCGCTCCTTGGCCCTCACATGGTGACCCAGGGAACAGACCCGAGCAGCGTGGACCGCACCTACGCGCCCACACACCCCGTGGCCTCCCGGCTGCCGTCGTTGACGGGGCTTCGGTCCCTGGCGGCCTTGATGGTCTTCGCCACGCACATCCTCTGGTACACCCAGCTCATCCCGGGCGACACAGGAGACGAACTCAGAGACACGTTCACCCTCTCGGGCTCGTACGGCGTCGGCTTCTTCTTCATCCTGAGCGGCTTCGTCCTGACCTGGACCGCGCGGTCGGGTGACACGGCGCCTTCGTTCTGGCGCCGTCGCCTGGTGAAGATCGGCCCCATGCACCTGGTCACCTTCGCCCTGGCGGCCATCCTCGTGGTCAGCACGGACCGGCCGACCAGAATGGTCGACTGGCTCGCGTCCCTGACCATGCAGCAGGCGTGGTTCCCGGACGTCCGAACCAGCTCGGCCGTCAACGGAGTGAGCTGGTCACTGTCCTGCGAGTTCTTCTTCTACCTGGCCTTCCCGGTCCTGTTCCTCGTCCTGCGGCGGATACGGGAGCAGTGGCTGTGGCCGGCGGTCGCGGTCGTGCTCGCGCTGATCGTGGGAGCGTTCTTCGTCGCCACGTACGTGGTGACCGACCAGCCGAGGCTTGTCGCCTTCTCCGTGTCCGGCGATCTGTCGTTCACCCAGGTCTGGTTCGTGTACTTCTTCCCGCCGGTCCGCGCGCTCGAATTCGTCCTGGGCATTCTCCTGGCCAGGATCGTCGCCTCGGGACGGTGGCCGCGCATCGGCCTGGTGCCCGCCTTCGCCCTGGCCGTCATCGGGTACGTCCTCGCCCTGTACGAACCGTATCTGGCGGGTTCGGCGGGCCTGGCGTGTGTGTGGACCGCCCCCCTCATAGCCGCCGCCGCGGTCGCGGACCGGCAGCAGACCGCGTCGGTGTTCCGCAGACCGACGATGGTGTTCCTCGGTGAGATCTCCTTCGGGTTCTACATGGTCCACTGGATCGTCATCGTGACGGCTGCCGAGCTGATCGGGACGCGCACCTTCTCGCTGGGGACCGGCGCACTCCTGGCCGTCGGCGTGCTCGGCGTGGCCTTGCTGTGCTCGTTCGTCCTGTACCGATTCGTGGAGACACCTCTGGTGCGGCGGTTCGGGCGACACGCGCCGAATTCAGGCACGCCGGTCCTTACGGGAGCGACGCCCCTGAGGGCCGAAGGCCAACGCGTACCGGAGTGAGGGACCGCTCGATCGTTCCCGTCGCCCAACAGCGGCCGGGCGTCGGGGCCAGGCTCGTATGAGCTGCCGCCCCGCCGCCCGGCCGCGGTGCTCGTCATGCGGTACGCGCCGCCCGGACAGCGTCCGCCCAACGGCGCGGAACCCCGAACGGGGGGCGAGCCGCTGGTGCCGGGAAGCGCACGACGACCAGGGCCTCGACGGCCCGAGGTGTGTGTGCCCCGGCCGGAGCGCGAGTTCATTCGAAGGCCCGCCGCGCGCACGGCAGTTGCCGGCACGAGAGCGGGCGGGCATGCAGAGAAGGTCACGGCGTCCGGTGCGGTGCGCTGTGTGCGTGTGTCGCACGGCGCAGGTTCGCCCCACCTTCGTACGCGACGTACGAGGGTGGGGCGACCACGCGGCAGAGTGCCGTACGGGACACCGTGAGCCGGTGAACCCTTCAGGTCACAGCATGTGGGCAGGGACTGTCACGCGAACGCCGCTGTCCAGTCCACCGCGACCCCGTTCACGTACGCCTCCGCCAGCGCGGAAAGGAACCGGCCCATTCCGCCGTCCTCGTTGCGCAGAGTCGCCATCGGCACGATCGAGCGGCCGAGTTCCTCGGCGATGTCCTGCATCCCCACGCTGAGCACCGGCTGTGCGCTGCACTCCACGAAGACCGTGTGACCGTCGGTGACGAGCGTGCGGACGGCGTCGTCGAACCTGACCGTCTGGCGCAGGTTCCGGTACCAGTACTCCGCGTCCAGCTCATCGGTGTCGACGCGCTGTCCGGTCACCGACGAGTAGAACGGGACGTCGCTCCGCACCGGCTTGATGTCGGCCGCCAGGTCGAGCAGGGTCTCCCGCAGATCCTCCACGTGCGCCGAGTGTGCGGCGAAGTCCACTCCCGGCACCCGCCAGCGCATCATCCGAGCCGCGGAGAGCGCGGCACCGAACTCGGTCATCGCGGCCGTGTCGCCCGAAACCGTCATCGTGGCCGGGCCGTTCACCGCGGCGACCGACAGCACGCCGTCCCAGTCGGCCAGCATCTTTCGCACCTGGTCGTTGGGGGCCAGCACGGTCAGCATCTCGCCACGGCCGCGGATCTTCGTCAGGGCCTGGCTGCGCAGCGCGACGATCCGCGCCGCGTCCTCCAGCGACAACGCGCCGGCGACGTGCGCGGCCACGATCTCGCCCTGCGAATGGCCGACGGCCGCCGCGGGCTCGACACCGAACCGACGCCACAACCGGGACAGCGACAGCATCATCGAGAACAGCACGGGCTGCACGATGTCCACCCGGTCCAGCGGCGGGGTGCCCGGCACTCCCCGCAGCACGTCCTCCAGGGACCAGTCCACGTACGGCGACAGCGCCCGTTCGCAGGCCCGGATCTCATCGGCGAACACGGGAGAGGTGTCCAGCAGTTCCACCGCCATGCCGACCCACTGGGTGCCCTGGCCGGGGAAGACGAACACGGGCCGGGCGTCCGCCTGGGTCTGCCGGGCGGCCTGTCCGCTGAGCACGTTCGGCGCGGCCCGCTCCTCGGCGAGAGCGCGTACCCCGGCCAGCAGTTCCGTACGGTCGCGCCCGAGCACCACGGCCCGGTGCTCGTAGGCCGCGCCGCCGGCCACCAGCGACCGGCCCACCTCGGTGATGTCGTCGATGACGTTCCGCGCCGAGTCGGAATCGAGCCTGGCCAGCAGCCGGGCCGCCTGGCTGCGCAGACCCGCCGCGCTTCGCCCGGACAGCACCCACGGCACCGTGCCGGCTCCGGCGCCGACTCGAACGTCTTGTGTAGCCGGCTTGGTCACGAGCACTCCTCATCACTGGCAATCAGTGGACCGCGAAACGCAAGATATCGCGTGTGCCAAGCACTTCCGCCCATCGCGCGGTAATTTCTCCACAAGGGCACAGTTACCGGAAGGTTACCCACCGCGAATGGAATCATGGAAGGCTGCCGATATCCAGTCGCGTCCGCTTTCCGGCACGGAGGCTACTCGTTGTCAGGTTACCCGATATCCCAGGTCACCATTCCCGCCCAACGACAGATCACCGCTCCCTATTCGCTCCTCCATCTGCTGCACCCCGCTGACGACTCCGTACTCCATCTACCCACGACAAACCCGCAGTTGGTCGAGGAAGTCGTCCGCCGCGTCGGCTCGGGTGCGACTGGTTGGGCCATCGAGAACAGCCGCCTCCTCCTGGCCGAACTGGCAGGAGAGCCATTCGCCAGATTCGACCGGAAATCGAGCAGCGAAACGCGACTGGTCGAATCGATAGCACTCTGGGTCGTCCTGCGGCTCAGTGGTGCGAGAGCCATTACCGGACTCCTTTCCGCAGAACTCACGAATGCTATTCGGGAACGTATTGCGGACAGCACGAATGCCGACCTCTTGCTCCGTTACGTCCGGGCAGCACACGCGAGTTTCACACGCGAATTGTTCGATTTCTGCGAGGCGCAGATACCGCCCGGGCAACAGCCGGCCATGATGCGGTCCATCTCGGACGACCTGTTCGAAGGGATGGAGACCCTTTCCGCCGCGGTGACCGAGAAGTTCACCGCCGAACGCAACCGCTGGTTCGCCGGACCCGTGGGTGAGCGCTTCGAGCTGGTGTCCGCGATCCTGGCGGGCAAGCCGGTCGACACGGGAAAGGCGATGCACCAGCTGCGGTACGAGCTGACACTGCACCACATCGCGCTGGTCCTGTGGCAGGACGAGATCACCCCGGACAGCGGGCACGAACTGGAGACCACGGCCGTGCGCCTGCTGGACCAGATCGGCTGCTCCTCGATGCTGCTGCTCCCCGCGGGCCCCGGGCGGCTGTGGGCGTGGGGCGGGCGCGCCACCGGCCGCCCGGCCGAGCTGCGGCGATCGGACAAGCCGGTGGACCTGCCGGAGCACGTCCATGTCGCGTCCGGGTTGCCGGGCGACGGTGTGGCCGGCTTCCAGCGCTCCCACGAGCAGGCGATCACCGCGGAACGGGTCGGCCGTACCACCGAGCCCGGCCCGTTCGGCCTGTGCGACTACGGGGACCTGGAGCCCGTGATCCTGCTCGGCAACGACGCCGAGGCCACTGCCGACTTCGTACGCCGCGAACTCGGCCCGCTCGCCGACGACAACAGGACCATGGCCGCGCTGCGCGAGACCGTGCGGTGCCTGCTGGACAACGAGCGGGGTGTGGCCATCACGGCCAAGCACCTGCACATCGCGAAGAACACCGTGGTCTACCGGGTGAAGAAGGCGGAGCAACTGCTCGGGCGGTCCCTGCGCGAGGACCACCTCCGCCTGCACCTCGCGCTGTATCTGGCGGGGCGGCTCGGCTCATCGGTACTGGCCAAGCAAGGTCCCACGACAGGACTGAAGAACTCGATTCGGGCGGTGTCCAGGTGAGCGACAACCAGACGAACAAGAACGAGAAGCTCCTCGACTACCTCAAATGGGTCACCGCAGACCTCCAGAAGGCCCGGGCGCGGGTCGAGGAGCTTGAGTCGAGCCGCTCCGAGCCCATCGCCATCCTCGGCATGGGCTGCCGATACCCGGGCGACGTGTCGACGCCCGAGGACCTGTGGCGCCTGGCCGCCGACGGCGTCGACGCGATCACGGACTTCCCGGCCGACCGCGGCTGGGACGTCGACGGCATGTACGACCCGGATCCCGACGCGACGGGCAAGTTCTACGCACGGGAGGGCGGGTTCCTCAGCGACATCAAGGGGTTCGACTCGGCGTTCTTCGGGATCTCGCCGCGCGAGGCCCTGGCGATGGACCCGCAGCAGCGGCTGCTGCTGGAGACCACGTGGGAGGCCATCGAACGGGCGCGCATGGACCCGCGCTCACTGCGGGGCAGCGACACCGGCGTGTTCGTCGGCGTGATGTACACCGGCTACGCCTCCACGGTCGAGGCCGCGACGACGGGCGTCGAGGGCTACGCCATGACCGGGATGCTGACCAGCGTCGCCTCCGGCCGGATCTCCTACGTCCTCGGCCTGGAGGGGCCGACGGTCAGCATGGACACGGCCTGCTCGGCGTCGCTGGTGTCGATCCACCACGCCGTGGCGGCGCTGCGGAACGGCGAGTGCTCACTGGCCCTGGCCGGCGGGGCGATGGCGATACCGGTGCCGGACGGGTTCGTGGAGTTCTCCCGGCAGCGCGGGCTCGCGCCGGACGGCCGGTGCAAGGCGTTCTCTGCCTCGGCGGACGGCACCGGCTTCTCCGAGGGTGTGGGGATGCTGGTGCTGGCGCGGCTGTCGGAGGCGCAGCGGCGGGGGTTGCCGGTGCTGGCGGTGATCCGTGGCAGTGCGGTGAACTCCGACGGTGCGTCG